>CALCCZ010000220.1 GCA_937900075.1 uncultured Lentisphaeria bacterium | reverse complement strand
TCAAGCTGGCTGTTTACCGACTGACAACACAGGAGGAAACAAATGAAAAATATCGGCAGTTATCTGAAATTTGCGATTCTTGTTTTCGGTTCTTTCGGATTGATTCTTTATATCGGAAATGTACTCGTCATTGCCGAAAAATTTTCCTTCGGAGAGAAACCTCTGGAAATTTTCATTGCCGTTTTTCTGATTCTCCTTCCTTTCGCATTTCTCGCAATCCATTTCTTCCAAATCACTTCACGGTACCGCAGCAATTGCATAAATAATGAAATGGAAAAGCTGAAAAAAGAATGTGAAAAAAACAATTCCGGCCCCGTGGAAAACCGTTTCCGCGAAATACTCGACACCTATACAACCGATGATGCTTCCCCCCAGCCCGTGAGAGAGTTTGTTAAATTATGCCGTAATAAGGAACTCTCCCCCTGGGAACAAATCGAATGTATCAAAAAATTCTATCAGGAATGTCGGAAGTACGCTCTCGAAAGCGGCAGAAAAACTGCTTTCCTCGCCGCCGTATCCGTTGTCCTGTCACCCTCCTCAACCGGCGATAAACTGGCACTCCTCTTCTGGAATGTACGCCTGATTTCCGACATTATTGCCATCTACAAGTTCCGCCCGAAAATCAGACAACTGTTCGCCATCTATTCCGCAATTCTCTTCCGCTCCTATCTCGTAGGGTCTGTTCAGGATATTATGGATGAACTCGATAACATCCCCGGTTTGAACAAAATTCCCCTCATGAATTTAGGCGTACAGGCAATCACAAGCTATTTTACTTTGTCGAGAACTGCATATCTCGTCTGCTATTATATGGAAAATGGAACTTCCCCGGATGTCCGGAATAAAGCACGAAAAGACGCCCGCAATTACGCACTGAAAAATTTGGTCAACTTCCTGCCGGAACTCAGTAACATAAAAGGTCTCAATTCACGGATTCTTACTGACGTGTGGAATAAATTGACCGATTGGTTCAAACGCGCAAAACCTGCCGACACTCCGGAAGAAGACGATGATAATCCGTTCAAAAATGTTTACCGTGAAACCAATTCCTGAGGTACGCTGTATTACTGTAACCCAATATCCGAACAATGATTCTTTCAAGACGAAATCACGAGGTATGAAATCATGCAAAAAACTCTGTCCGTTATGAACAATCTCCATAAAATCAGCAACACCATCGCTGAAAACACTCAGCGTATCAGCAAGGAAAATATCTCAGTGTCCGTCGGTGAACAAATTCATGTCTCCGGTTCACAGCCCACGGAGGGAAACGGGAATCCAACCGCACAGGTTACGGCTCAACCCGGGCAAATGACCGCAGGGAAATCAACCGGGGAACGGAACTTCGGGAAACCCTCCATAGAACAGCTGGAACGCCGCTATGAAGAATATCTCCGTTCCAAACGCGATTTGCTGGAACGCGTCAATTCCCTGCAAAGTGAACTGGATGAAGAAGGGAAAAACATCGCTGCACGTATGGAAACACTTCAGTTCCTTCGCGCCGAACTGGAGAAAATTCAGAACGGAATCCCCGCGGATTCCGATGACAAAACAGCATTCACGGACAGAGCGGAAGCTGCCACCGGCATACGGACCATTGAAAAAATGCGAATCGCCCTGCTGCGCCTGCTGCCGATGGCGCAATCCAAAAATCAGGAAACGGCAGGCTCCGGGAAGTCCAATCCGGAACAGGATGCCATCGTTCTCAATTCCCTCACTTTCCGGCAGATTTCACGATTCGCGTTTATCGCATCCATTCCTCTCCTGATCGGGTTCTTCCTCTCTGCCGTTATTATCACGTTAGCAATTATCGGCTCGTTCAAGGGACTGTTCTGATTTCACAACATTTCCCCAAGAAACAATTCCCCGCCCGCGCAATCACGAAAAACATCCGGTATTTTCCACCCGTAGCCCCAAAGGGGCGGCACGATAAATAGCCAGGGGTGGAGTCGCCGAAGGCGCGCAACCCCTGGTTTACGGTAACAAAAACCTCCCGAGCCCCAACGGGGCGGCACGAACCACTCACAGGGGAAACCGCCCAAGGGGCGGTGCATCCCTGTGCACAGCGTTTGCATGAGGGCATTCATCCATCCCGCTCAGAGCAATCACGCATAACATCCGGAATGTGACATGCCACTATCCACTATCCTCTATTTGTGTTCATTCGTGGTTCAAAAATTCGCAAGTTACCGGATGATATACGTCGTTCCGGGGACAACCATTGCAGGTGCCGTGGTTACCACAACAGTTCTCACCGGTGCGTACGGGAAGAGTGAGGTACAGCACGGACCAACAATATACGGGCGCGGCGGACAATAGTAACGCGGCGGCGGCGGTGGCGGGCAATAGCGGCGCGGTGGCGGACAGGGTCTGCACCCGCCACGATTATAAGCGCCATGCACATAGCCATGCACATACCCGCGTGCATATCCACGCCCTCCTCCTCCGCGATGGCCGCCTCTGGCAGACAATTCCGTGGTCATAAGGAAGCAGAGTCCGAAGCAGAACGCAACAACGATAAATTTGAGAGATCTGTTGTTCATAAGAAACTCCTTTCATTTGAATTTTGAAATTTCATTTGATAAACTAACGTTTCAAAATTCAAATTATTTTATCCTTCTTTATATTTTTTTGCTTTTTTTCAGAAAGTTTTCAAGCACTCTTTTTCCGTAAAGACAAGTTTCAAAATACCCTTTTCACCCGAAATCTTCTTTTGTTGTTTCCCGAAAACAAACGGACCTGCAGGACACAGAAATATCCTGCAGGTTCAGAATCATGCAATCAAAGATTTTCGATAACTAAATCGCCGACTTCGGAGGTGGAATACCCCATTTTTCCGGCAGACAGGGATTTCAGTTTGTTCTCTGTGCAGAACGCAACGCTCTTTTCGATTGCGGCGGCTGCTTCATGTTCGCCGAGATAATCGAGCATCATAGCGCCGGCAAGGATTGCTGCACAGGGATTAATGATATTCATGCCGGTATATTTCGGGGCAGAACCGCCGATAGGTTCAAACATGCTGACGCCTTCGGGATTCAGGTTACCGCCTGCGGAGATTCCCATACCGCCGGCAGTCATGGCAGCGAGGTCGGTAATAATGTCACCGAACATATTGCTGGTGACGATAACATCGAACCACTCGGGATTTTTGACCATCCACATACAGGTTGCATCCACGTTGCAATACTGGAGTTTGACGGTAGGATACTGTTTTCCCATTTCGCGGAACGCGCGGTCCCACATACCGGAAACGTAGGTCAGGACGTTGGTTTTGCCGCAATAAGTCAGCTGAGCGGTGTAGCCGGCAGCCTTGTCTTCCACACTGAGACCAGACCAGGGATTTTCTTTAGAATGGCGTTTGACTGCCAGTTCAAAAGCATATTTAAGGCAGCGGTCAACCTGCTTTCTTGTATAAACCATTTCCTGCACGGCGACTTCATCCGGAGTACCGGTCTGAGAGGAACCGCCCATGCCCGTATAAACATCGCCCGTATTTTCGCGAACGACGACATAATCGATATCAGAAGGTTTTTTACCGGCGAGCGGAGATTCCACGCCGGGCAGAAGTTTGACAGGGCGCAGGTTGATATACTGGTCGAGATTGAAACGGAGACGGAGGAGGATACCTTTTTCGAGGATTCCGGGAGCGACTTTGGGAGAACCGATAGCGCCCAGATACATGGCATCGTACTGTTTCATGGTTTCTTCGGCATTATCGGGGAGGATTTCACCGGTAGTGAGATAATGTTCGCCACCCCAGTTGAATTTGTCATAGGAGACCTGGAAACCGAATTTTCCGGCAGCTGCGGAAATGACTTTCATTCCTTCGCGAATAACTTCCGGGCCCGTACCATCGCCGGGCAAAACTGCAATTTTGTACATTTTGTTGCTCATATTTTTTCCTTTATTTTGAGTTTGAATGGTTTAACAGTTTATGGTTTACGCGTATTCTGTTCCTGGAGGAAAAGTTCTGCATCCAATGCCCTGCTCAAGGCGGGCTGTTGTTTGCGCAATTCGCCGATTACGAGCCGCAGGAACTCCTGGAAAGGCGGCATATTGAGACGTCCCTGTTCCTTGATATCGGCGTTCCGTTTTTCATACAGTTCATAAATCTGTTTTGCAAAAGCGAGATGTCTTTCCGCCTCATCGTGTTCGCCATCCGCCAAAGCATAAGCGGTTCGCTCGATGAACAGTACGATCAGGTACTGCACCTGATTATAACTGCCGTCATTGATAATTTTACGGAGACGGATATTCATAAAATCGTTCAGTCCGAAATTATTCGGATTGGAATACCCCAGGTCCATCAACTGTTTATAGCCCTTTTCCGCAAGATCCGTCTTACCATACAGGTAAAGAATATCTATTGCATCGAGCAGGAAAGAGGATAATCCCATATCCACGCCGGGAATGGGATCGGTTCCGCGCAAATCCGTGTACATAGCAACGGTGGAATTAAAAACGGAAACATTGGGGAAGCGCAAGAACTCCCGGGAGGGAGTACCGTTCGGGAAACGGATACGTCCGGACAGGAATGAGATTTTCAGACACTGCGCTACGATTCGTTTGCATGGTTTGGAATTTTCCTCGGAGTTCATCTTGATACCGAGGTCCGCCCAGTAAATGCCGAGAGTTTCCGGCAGCAGCCAGTCGAAGTCGCCGTATTTTTCTTCGATTTCGAGAGCATGACCGGGTTCCAAACGGTGTATTTTTTTCAAACGTATACGTCGCAAAGCGTTTTCGATATCGGCAGCAGTTTCTTCTCCAAGAGCCTCGTGAACAGGTTCCGGGAGGAAGGATGTCGGTGCAGTTTTTTCATAAAGCTGATCAAAATCGGCATAACCATTTGCGTTCAGGACGAACCAAAGTTTCGTATTTTCCGGGTATTTCTTCATAAATGCTTTTTTATCGGCGGGCGCTTTTTCCAGAGCCTTCCAGTCCGGTTTGTGACTGTTCCCGTAAAGCGGATAAAGATTATTGGCAAGCATGTACTTGTAATACAGGTTTCCGTCATCCATCTGGTCCCCGAGTTTATGCATATAAATCCAGCTTAATTCGCGGTAAATCATCTGGTCATGAGGGCTCAATTCAATTGCATAAAGCAAAGCATCGATTCCCTTGTTGATCCAGCGCCAGCGAGTTTCCTTGTCCTGGTGTATGACCGATATGTTATAGGCCATGTTCCACCCTAAAAACTGGGCAACCATGGAATTATCAGGCTGTACGGATAATATCCAATCCGCAAGCTGAACCATTTCATAATACCGGCCCTTTTCCTGCAAACGCGTCATACGGAACCAGAGAGCATTGGAAAAAACGCTTCGGAATGCGCCCAGAAAAACAGTAGAAACGGCAATACCGGGAGGGGCACCGCCCTCTTTGGCAAATTTTTCGCCCATGAGATGATTGTCGCGAATGGAGTCTTCCATCCGGCTTTGAAGAAAATGCACAGCGGGGATGGCAGCAATTGTGGTAAAAACGGCAATCAGAATCAGGATATATTTTTTCATAGAGTCACACCTTTACTGAAGTTGCCAATTCACGCCGTCTGTAAAAATACAGTCCCAACAGGAAAATCGGCATTGTCCGCACAAGAGAATGAAACAGAAAAACAGAACCGATTAAAGACCATTCCACAAGTTCTCCGGACGCAATCGAACCGGCAACGGAAAAATCACCGGGATTCACAAGTAGCACTTTCACAATCAGACTGCCATAAAACCCGATCCATTCCGATGTTGAATGCGGCGATACCGCCGTATTCAAAAACAGATCCAGCAAATATTCGGTAGCCCAGCTGAGCAATGCGTAGGAACCGGTCAGGAACATCCCTATCGGAAGGGAAAGACAAGCGCTGAAACTCAATCCTAAACAGGCAAAAAACGCAATCCCGAAAAACGACATCAGCAATCCACGCAGATAGTTGGAAAAAAATCCGGTCATCGGAACCAGCAGGAGTGGCCCGTCTTCCGGCAAAATCTGAAGTTTTTTCGTTGCATCAAAATTCTGGAACAGGAGATATCCTTTCCCGTCTTCCTGAATCACTTTTACTCCGGAGTCGGGTTTGAACGGATGATTGACAGCGACTTCAGCGGTCATGCCCGTAGCCATTTGCAGCGGAGTACCCTCGCGATTCATGAAGAAAACTTCCCGTGCCTGAAATTCATGGGAACCATCCGAAGCGGGGAAATGGTATTTCCAGCCAAAAACCCCGTAAGCGCTGTCCTGAGTCGTAGTGCCCATATCGTGATACAGTTTGTAGCGGACACGGAAATTTTGCGTGATTTCTTTCTCCGGCAAACCGGAATAGCTCCATTCATGGACACCACCCCGCGGGTCGGTGGAAAGGCGGGCAGTCCGAATGGTATCACACATCCGTTTCAAACCTTCCTCCCTGCTGAAATTACCGAATTTATCCTTGACCGTTACAAACTCATCCGGGATTTCCTTCCCGCGCGCCTGGGTTTCTTTCATCATTGAATCCAGTTTTTCCTCAGCCTCTCTGCGGATAGATTCCTCTTGTGAATCCGGTTTGTAAACACGTCTTGCGGTCAGGACCTCCTCGTTCAGTTGCTCGCGCTCACCAGGCTCAAAATCAGTTGTCGCCACCCGGTACATCGTCAATCCGTACACGACGGCGCCGGCAAACAGGAGCAATGCTGCGTGAATAACAAGAACGCCCGTATATTTTGCAAGGTAAATCAAAGGCATAGACACGGGTTTCGAGGCAATCATGTGAATCCGTGCGTCCGCGACATCGGCAGTGATTTCCGAACCGGCAAGCCAAACGGCGGATAAGCTCAAAATTGCCGCAATCAAACCGAAACTGTATTCCAAAGTAATCCGTATCCATCCTACTGCGGTCCCGTCAGACTGAATCACAAGCGGGATCAGGAAAACGGCACACAGAAAAATCACCAGCAGTCCATGAAAAAAATGGGACCGTATGGCAGAACGGCAAGTCAATCGGACAATAGCAAGAAAAGCTCTCATTATTTCTCTTTTTCCGTTCCATTCAATAAATTCTGCAATTTACTGTTTGCCGCAGAAAAATCCTGTTTCGGTACAACAGGCTGCTCTTCCGTACTCTTGTTTTCAGCCTGTTCTTTCAATTCCGCAAAAACAGTCTCCTGTTTCTGCTTTTCGGATTCCGCTTTCTGTTCCTGCTCCAACGCCCGGGAAGTTTCCGTAACATCCTTCGCAGAATCCGGAACTTGACCGGAAAGTTTGGCTAAAACATCTTCCGGTCCGTTTTTTCCGGACAGATAATCGGCTATCGCACCGCCGGACTGGGCGCCCGCAGTGGGAGACGCATCTGCTTTTGCCTGACGGACCACATTCAAAAAGAACTCTTCGAGTGTCATACGCGGATGTTCCACGATAAGTTCATTTTCAGGGGCATATTTCCGGCAGGCCACGAGAACGGCTTTCAATTCATCGGGTGCAAGATGGGGAATGGAAAGGGTATCGCGTCCGGATATCTGCAGCAATTCGGAAAGGGATCCTTCCGCACGGATTTTGCCGCCATACAAAATTACAACTCTGTCACAGACATCTTCCATATCGCTGAGCAGATGACTGGTCACCAAAACGGTTTTCCCGCGTTTCTTCAACGTCAGAATCAAATCTTTGACTTCCCGGCATCCTATCGGGTCCAAACCGGACGTCGGTTCGTCCAGAATCAGAAATTCCGGATCGTTTATCATTGCCTGTGCCAGACCGATACGGCGCGCCATTCCCTTGGAAAACTCGCCGACACAACGGTTCCGTGCATGGGATAGACCGACCATTTCCAGCAACTGTTCTGCCCGGACTTTCCGTTCTCCCGCAGATAAACCGAATAAGGCACCGAAAAAATCCAGTGTCTCAAACGCAGTCAGATACTTGTAAAGATACGTTTCCTCGGGAAGATACCCGATAGATTTCTTGATTTCCACCGCTCGCGGGGACTTCCCAAGCACGGAAAGACGTCCGGCAGTCGGATAAAGCAAGCCCAGCAGCATCTTGACCGTTGTGGACTTCCCGGATCCGTTAGGACCAAGCAAACCGAAAACTTCACCCTGGCGGATTTCAAAATCTATGTCATTTACCGCTGCGGCTTTGGGGCGATGCCAGAAATCGCGGAACACTTTCGTCAGACCGACTGCACTGACAACGGGCGGCAGAATATCTGTTTCACTCATGGCTGGTGCCTCCGGAAACAATACCGGCATCCGTCATATCCTCACCGATGCGAACCAGTCGGGCGCTGTTGAAAATAACAATCAGCGTACTCACAGTGTGCAGCACGGCTGCAAAAACGGGACTCATGATACCGAAAACGGAAAGAATAATACCGGACAGCACAAAAAGCAGTCCGAAAGCAAGATTTTGTCCCATAACCGCATTGGTTTTTCGCGACAGATGCACCAACAGCGGAATACGCCGCAAATCGTTGGTCATTAATGCAACGGATGCGGAATTGATGGCAATATCACTGCCAATCGCCCCCATGGCAATTCCCATATCTCCGGCAGCCAGAGCAGGCGCATCATTCACACCATCACCGACAACCGCCACAATACTGTTCTTTTTCACTTCTTCCACGTATGCGACCTTGCCATCCGGCAGACAGTCACTTCTGACCTCATCAATCTGCAGCTGGGCAGCAACGACCTTTGCGACGGACTCGCGGTCGCCGGTAACCATTGCACAACGTGTCACACCTAATTTTTTCAGGGAAGCGACAGTTTCCGCAGCAACGGGCCGGATTCTGTCCTTGAACCCGATCCAACCGAGAAATTCTTTTCCGCGGGCTACATAAACCACGCTCATTCCTTCGGACTCATCCACCATTTCCGGCACTTCCAGTCCATTATTTTTTAACCAGACAGCACGTCCTACCGCAATAACCGAACCGTTCAACAGAGCCGTAACGCCTTTCCCGTGTTCCTCACGGGCATTCTGAACGGCAAGCGGAGCAATGTTCACATCGGCAGCCAAACGCTGGATAGCAAGAGCTGTCGGGTGATTGCTGTGTGCTTCCAGAGACACAGCGATCTGAACAAACTCGGCGGGTTCCAAACCGTCACGCGGGGCAAGACGCGCCACGGACAATTCGCCTTCTGTCAGGGTACCCGTCTTATCGAAAATAACAGCACGGATTTTTGCCGCGAGTTCGAGATGGGAGATATTCTTGATCAGAATTCCCAGGCGGGCAGCCGCCGCAACTGCAGCAACAATCGTAGTCGGTGTCGCAAGCACAACGGCGCAGGGACAGGCAATCACGAGCAGTGCAATCACGCGGTCCATATTGCCGTCGGTAAACCACCAGGTAATCGCGGCAAGCATTAAAATCGTCGGGGTATAGTACCCTGCATAACGGTCAATAATTCTCACAATCGGAGTCTTGTTCCGTTCCGCTGAAAGAATCATATCCTTCACCTTGCCGAGAGTGGTATCACTGCCTAACTTGGTCACACGAACCGTCAAGCCGCCGGAAATATTCAGAGTACCGGCAAAAACATCATCATTGGAACCTTTATCGACAGGAAGGGATTCCCCGGTAATGGAAGCCTGATTCACGGCACTGCTGCCATTCACAACTACACCGTCCACAGGGAAGTTTTCACCGGGTCGTATTGCTATGATATCACCGATTTTGAGTTCCAGCACATCAGTTTCCGTCTCCGTACCGTCCGGATTCACACGATGAGCAGTATGGGGTGCCAGACGGATCAGAGCCTCAATCGAACGCTGTGCGCCACTGGCTGTATGCGTTTCTATGATAATCGTAATCAGAAGAAAAAATGCGATAATGCCGGCAGTCCGGAAATCGCCGCCGGTAAAAGCGGCAAGTATCGCCAGCGCTACCAGTTCGTTCATATAGACTCGTCCCTGGAACAGATCCCGCACCGCCGTCACAACAATGGGCAATGCCAGACAAATGGCTCCGGCTGCAGCGGACAAATCCGCGGCAAATACGGCATTGTCAAACAATACCGGCAAAAGAAAACTGTTCAAAATCAGCAAACCGCCGAAAAAGGCAAATACCGGACGGCCCATGGACCGATTATGACCCGTGCCCTCCCCGATTGGAGCGCCGCAGGAAATGCAGCGGGCGCCGTCTTCATCGCAATGCTCATGTCCGCAATCATGATGATGTTCATGACCGCAGGTACAGCCGTGGAGATGTTCCTCCTGATGTTCTGCCACAGGGGAATTATTGGGTTGTTGTTCTTTATCGCACATGCTCATTTCTCCGCAGTTTTATCCGGTGCACCCGGCTCTTGTTTCGGCTTCGGGGCGGGATTGATATGTAAACGGACCTCGTCATTGGCGTTTTTATCCTCACCTATGATATATTTGTCCTTGACGGAATCCAATGCCGTTTTCAAAGTCAGCAAATACAGTGCATTCAAGGTTGTCTGACGGTCCGATGGCGATTTACACTCCTGCAGTTTCGTGTAAATCTGCGTAAATTCATCCATATCCGCAGCCGCAGTCCGGGCAAGACGTTCCATTTCCATCTTTCCTTCCGAAAGAATCTTCTGGGCTTCCGTTCTGGAAAGATTTTCCTGCTGGACCGCGTATGTCCGGGAAGATTCCACTTCGCGTTCCGCCATGGTTTTTGCCAGCTGATACTCCTGGAAAGCGGTCTGCGTCAGCAATGGGGGCGCGCAAACTGCCAACGTCAGATTTTCCATAACAATACCGATATTGAGTTTTTCAATACGGACGCGCAAACGGTCTTCTACTGTCTTGCGGTACTTATCCGGATCGTAATAGGTGCCGTCAATCGTCAGGGAAGTTCCCGCTTCGATAACGGCAGCATCCAATTGGGATTTGAGCATATCGGAAACGCTGTCGAGTTTTATGCTTTCCGCATTTTCTTCGGCGTATTTCTTTTCCGCATCGGCTAAGCCCTTATTCTCAATACTCATGCAGTTGCAGTAAAAATCTTTCGGATTACCGATACGGTAAGTCAATGCCCACTCACTGTGCAAAATGGAATTATCGCTTAACAGCGCATATCCGTCAATTCCTGGTATCAATGTCTCCCCGGTCTCATTGCCCATCAGGGATTTTGCATTGGGATCACGGATTTTTGCTGCATTGGAAGGCATGAAAGCGGAGGAAATCACAGTCTCTTTCCGGGTAGGAATACGGATAATTTTATTGACCGGATACGGCATGAACCAATGCCATCCTTCGCTGTAAACGCCATGAAATTTTCCAAATTTCAGCACAATGACCGATTCTGTTGTGGAGTCCACAATAAAAGAACCACCACAGGTCAGAAACCACAGCAGCAGACCGATAATGCAGACGGCAAGCGTGATAAATACCGCTTTCAAAGATTTTGAAAGCAGCGCGATACCGCCGGAAAACGCAGTCTGTTCACCCGCTACTTCTCTTGATTCCGGTTGTTCGTTCATCGTTTCAACCTCACTTTACCGTCTGGTTGTTCTGGACTTTATCTTTTCCGGCGGGGATTTCCAGTGTTTTGAAATCAAACACATCAAACGGAGGATTTCCGGTATGAAGAATCAGTGTCGTAGGTGTGGCAAAAGTACTCTTCAAAGCCTCTAATTTCTGCAGGAACGCTGCCAGTTCCGGGGCTTTGGACGCCTCTTTGTAATACGCAATCGCCTTCGCTGTACCCTCGGTTTTCATCTTCTTCGCTTCCGCTCTCGCGTCCGTCAACGCATTTTCTTTCTGAGTTTCCGCCTTGTTTCTTATAATCTGCGCTTCCGCTTTGCCTTTTTCACGCGCACGCGCTGCCAGAGTTTCACGATTCTGACGCATCGTACCGGCTATAGCTTCCGCAGTCTTTTCCGGCACACCGATATAAGTGAAATCCACCTGAAACACATCTACGCCGTAGTTCTCAAGCAGATTTTCATGGAGAATTTCAAGAATTTCCGATTTCATCTGCGCCAAGTGTTTCTCGCCTTCCTTCACATCCAGAATCTGTTCATAAGTATGACGTCCCACAACACTCGTCTTCGCATTGCTCATCTGATTGGAAAGATAGTCTTCCAGCTGGGACGGACCATTCGCCATCTTGTATTTCTTTACATCCGATACCTTGTAGAATACACAGATGCTGACCACAATCTGGCGCTTGTCTTTTGTACTCGTCTCCTCCAGACGACCAGTCTTGCCGGAAAATTTTCTGGTACGGACATCATACTTGATGATTTCCTGAATCGGCAGCGGCCAGCGGAAATGCAGACCGGGCCCTTCCACAGATGTCGGCGTCCCGACTGTCAGGACAAGAGCCTGTTCGGATTCTTCTACCTGATAGGTAAAAATCGCTACAAGAAAGACGGCTGCCACAAGAACGCCGAGAAGAATCGTAGGGAGATAAAATTTCTTTTTCTGTTCACTCATATTCCGTATACTCCGTAATCGGGGTTAGTTGTTTTTCTTATTTTCCTATTTTGCTGAACTCCGGATCTTCCATCAAATCCAACTTCGCTTTCTCTTCAAAATTGAACTCATAGATCCGGTGATATAATTCTTTCGAAACAATAAATTTCCGCAGGGTTGAACAATCTTTCGTCAGAAAATCCAGATACGTGCGCAACTGGAACAACTGCGGCTGCGCATAGTATGCACGGGACTGAACATCCAGCATTTCCGCATCTGCCTTGGCAAGCGCAATGGTACGTCTTTTTTCCACTTCCGCCTCGGACAAAATATTGTTCACTCCGACTTTTTCCAGTGTTTCCTGTTCCGCATGATAACTCTCCGCTGCACTGATGGCAGTCTTCGCTTCCTCTGCTGCAATCACTGGCAGCTGGAAGGCTTCCGCTACATCGGTATCGAAGGCGTCTTTTTGCTTCTTTTTGGATTTCGCCTTGCCTATGGGCGGATGCGCGTCAATCATATTGACTTCCACAATTTCAATTCCCATTTCCATCCCGTCACAACGGTTCTGAATGCGCTGTCTTAACTGATTGCAGACATCCTCGCGCCCCGTGGATATATCGGCAAAAAAGTCTGTACTGGCAAAAAATGCCGTGGCTTCCGCTCTCCCGATAGCACGCAAAACTTCCTGAATATCATTCACTCCGAATGCGTATTTGCGGATTTCCGTACGTCTTACCCGGTAATAAATCGGCATGGCGGTTTCCAGCAACGCCACCGAAAAAGAACGTTTCTCTCCGGCTCCCTCAGCGGGATCCAGCATCCCGGACGCCACTAAAAATGGCTCCTCTTTCGTAAAATGCAAGCCGGTCCAGAGAATAACGCCCGAATCCGGAACCTCTTCCCCTTCCTTCGGCTCTGCTCTGCCAATCACTACACACTGCAGTTCATTCACCGGTACCCGGACAATCCGTTCAAACGGCCAGGGTGCTTTCAAATGAAATCCGGGTCCCAAATCCGCGCCAACAGCTTTTCCGAACCGTTCCCGTATTCCCATCTCGCCGGGTCCCACTTCCCCAATCAAGGTAAAGATCCACAGAAGCAGACCCCACAACAGAACCGACGGCAAAAATACCCGCCCGAAAAACCTGTAAACCGATGTCTTCGATATGTTGAACCCGAACTGATAATCCAGGGACGCTGCAATGTTCCGGACTACCCCGCCCGGCTCCGTAAACAGAGACAATATGCGACTCTCATACACCGGACGAATCTCCTCCCGGGAACGCGGCCGGTAAAATTCAATCGCAAAACTGATGATGAACTCAACCGCCAGAGCCGCTTCAAATATCGAAAGGATTTTCGCAAAATACGGCTCAACCTCCGGCTTTCCGTACACGTACAGCAAAGCACCCGACGCAGTCAGGAAAAAGACCACTCCTGCTAAAATCAGCATACTGCCCGCGGGCCGAAGCCAGCGGAACTCCTGCGTATGGGACTGACCTACTGTGAAAACACCGCTGAAAAATGCAAATACCGAACAGATAAAACACAGAAACGCCAGATTGACCGGACTTCTCGGCACACCGACCTTCAGAAGTTCACTGCCGGCTTCCCCCATTTCCGGCATGTTCAGCGAACGCCAGTAAAAATACAATATCAAACCGCCGAGAATAAAACTCAGCACCGCCACTGCGGACGGCAGATACTTGTCAAAATTATCTAACTGGCGTTTAGCGGAAAAACGAACGTCTTCCGATACATCCAGAATGGAATTTACCGCACTTTTCCTGCGTTCCAAAAGCTGCTTTTCTTCTTCCTCACGCAGCACACCCGCGGCAAAACGGCTGCGGATGAGAGCAATCAGCGAAAAAAGAAATACAAACAGCGAGGGGTACAACGCCAAATAGAATGTCTTCAATCCACTCCAGGAAAAAATGACATCCGCGAACAAAACGATTACACAAAATACTGCCGACAGTCCGGCTATAATCCCTCCCAGCACCGTACACAGCCGGCAGCGTTCCATGGATGCGCCTGTTCCAGTATTGTCCAGTGACATGTTCTTACCTCCAATTCATCCGGTTCTCCGGTCTTGAGAGTACATAAATCTTCGTATCGTTCAACCAACTAAAATATTACAGGTGGAAATATACTCCAGTTTTATAGAAAAAGCAAGTTGCGCGCCCTACTTTTTGCCGGAATATATAATATTTTTCACAGATATCCCACTTTTTTTCAAAAACGGGGAATTTTGCCCCATTCTCCTGTGTGGAAGAGTGTTGTTTTGAAAAAGCGTTTTTGTCAGATTTTGTAATATGAGTTCAAGTGTTGAGGGGTGTACTGGGGACCGGTCAAACAACACACGCACCGCAACACTGGAGATATTCTTCTCCGTTGTTTCTTGCAGATTGCAAAAAGATATGTGATATCTGTGAATATTTTGGGGTAATCGCAGTTTACCCGGGAACCAACATTCCCGGGTCTTTATTTCCCGTACACAATGCGTTTTTCCGGAAATTATCATCCCAGACAGCCCGGCACATCTTCACGATTCATTTTTACAACCGCAACCGGGTCCGGATTGCAAGTCCGGCAGAATGTACGTGTGCTTTTCCCGAAGAGCATGGCATAACCGGTCCGGTATCCGGCGGGTACACGGAACGGTTTCAGCAGACCGGGGAAGAACCCGGAACGTTCCATCATGAGAAAACGTCCGAACCAGACCGTACCCAATCCGAGTGCATGCGCAAGCAATTCGAAGTAAGAAACGGCAATCAGGGGGTCGGCCTCCGCTGTGGGGGCATCTTCACGGACAGAAACCAGCAGCAAGTGCGGTGCGGTACGGAACACGGGGTCCTTTCCCGCTTTGTGCATATCGTACATTCCTTTCGTGAATTTCACGGCGGCGGGATCGCGGTTCTCCTCCACAATGTGGCGAATATGGTTATACGTCTGCTCACGGTATTGGTTCATTACTTCGATATCGTCAATCAGGCTGAAATGCAAATTCCGGAAATTTACACCGGTCGGAACATACCGCATGGCATCCATCAATTCCGAAATCGTTTCCGCAGACACATTTTTCTGCTCAAAATCACGGTGCGAACGGCGACCGCGAACTAAATTCAGCAGGGACCCGTAAGACGGAAATTCTCCGACTGCCGGACAATCTCCGGGATTCACATGATCCACGGACAAGGCGCCCACAGGACAAATCATCAGGCAGTGGCGGCAATGCATGCAGCGGGCATCTCCGTTATCCGGTGCAACGCGCGGGATATTGCTGACAGGATCCATTTCAATGGCGCGGTTCTGACATTCATCGGCACAAAGACCGCAATGGATACACTTTTGAGAATCTACGGACAAATTGATCTTTTCAAAATACATGGCGATAACTCCTGTCGTTGTAAAATTTTTTGTTTCCGCGGAATCAGACGACTTCGCTGCAGCTTACATCTGGAAAAATACTATAAACAAACTTGCAAAAAAATCAAGTCACGGCTTGAAAAAAATTTTTCCCGGGTTATCTTACCGGAATGCCTACATCCGCATCTGAAAAAACAAAAAACAGAGACCCAAGACATGAACCTTGCACCTAAAATTGCAAAAATAACTGGACTGATACTCCTCGGCATCGTGTATGCTCTCGGTATCCTCTGGTGCAGTGGCGCAATTATGCATGCCAATGAAATTCCTGTTGTTATCCGCTGGATTTGTCTGGCATTATTCGTCATTCTCACAGGTTCGGCACCTTTTTTCCGGCCACACGTTTACTATCTTGGCGGCAGCGCTTTTCTTATGTTCCTTGTTATTGCTTTATGGCAATTCAAAAAACCGAATCCGGATGTCAGCTGGCGGATGGAATATGCAAAACTGCCGAAAATTGAACAGATTAATGAAACGACCTACCGGATTCACGATATACGCGATTTCAAGTTCAATGAAGGAAGAAGCAAAGAACCGGGCTACCTGACATACGATTACAATATCAAGGAGCTGAGTCAGGTAGACTATATTCAGGTCCACTGGGAAAATGCATTCAAGAACCTCGTCGCACATTCCATGCTTGCCTTTCATTTCAAAAATGCTCCGGTCCTGGTCGCTTCCTTCGAAGTCAGACGTCCTGTCGGAAATGAATATTCCCCCGTCGGAGACCTGTACAAACAGGACTATGTCAGCTGGATTATCGGTACAGAAACCGATTTAATAGCCGACCGGACCAACAGTCGGGCAAGAGAAATGAACGGGGAACAGGTTCATATATACCCGCTGAATATCTCGGAAGAACAACGGTTCCGGATTTTTCTGAAACTGGTCAAAGAAGTCAGTTCTATCCGCGAAAAAACACGTTTTTACAATACGTTGACGGACAACTGCATTACCAACCTTTGCGAAGTCTTGAAAGCCGGTCTGGATTTACCCCTGTGGCATTATTCCTACCTGACCAACGGTTATTTTGACCGTCTTCTTTTCCAGGAGGGATTCCTGCAGGAAACACCATACGAAATTTCTTTCGAAGATTTCAAAAAAAGCCACTGCGTCAATGAACGCACACGCGGCTGGTCATACAGCATGAAAAACTGCGAACAGGATTACCACAAGCGTATCTATCCGGAAGGAGAGGCAGAACAATGATTTTCCAGGCAATCCTTTTCTGCGTGATTTTTCTTACTCTTTTCGGGGTCAGTTTGTGGCCCGTTCTCTTCAAAAATCATGCAGGGAAAAATAAAATTTTCATTATCACAAACATTCTCGCGGTCTTTCTCGCCGGGGCTGCCGGAGCAAAACTCTTCTATGCAAAGAATAATGCCGCTGCCAGAGAACAGAATATGACTGTCGCTTTGAAAGAAGTTTCAGTTCGTCTCGCGAATCCGGAACCCGGACCAATGGTCATTCCGGAAGCCGTTGCCGAAGATGAACGGAACATGGAAAATATTCTGCGGAAAGCAGATGATTTCTGCGCCCGCATGAAACCGGACGAAAACGCGAAAGGAGCAGAAAAATGATTCCCTTCCTCGCAGCTTTTCTTGCCGTCTGCTTTTTTCTGATTCTGATCCAGCGTGATTTATCCTATCTGCAGAAATCCTCCCTGCTCCTGAATCCCGCATTGGTCGCACTGATTCTCCTCATCTACACAAAAGAAGTGGAAAACGATGCACGATCCGCAGCGGACATTGTTCCCGTTATGAACGAGTGTGTGCGTCTTCTTCACAAATGCGGTTCTCCGGAAGCGAAAAAGGCAGCATCGGTTATTGATGTTCATACAGAAGAAGCAAAAAGCAATAAGACACGCATCAACTGGCAAAAACTTGCATCGGAACTGAAATCCATCCGGGAACCGGCTACATCGGTTCCAGTTGCACAGAATAATAAAGACGGCAGTTCCATACAAATGGAAAAACATGAGTGAAAGAAAAATGGAGAAATGTTGAAAATGTTGAAAGACGTCAGTTTTATCATGCCCATCTATAAACCGGACCTGAAATGGTTGGAAGAAGCGGTCCTGTCCATTATCCGTGTTCTGCAGGCAAGCAAACTCCAAACCGAACTGCTGTTAGGCAATGACGGTACCCCTTTTGATATCTCACAAGAGCTGCTCCGGTACCAGACGCAATTTCCGGAATATATCCGTGTGTTTGATTTTGCCAAGAATGAAGGCATTGGAAAAACCAGTATGAAACTGTTTGAACGGTCTTGCGGCCGTTACATTTCCTCATTTGACTGTGATGATATTCTGCTCCCGTTCGATTTGGATGCGGGAATCCGTTTTTTAGATGAACATCCCGAATATTCCGCCAGTTATGCCTCCAAATATCTGTTCAATGAGAAAGGTCTGACGGGCGATGTACACGGATTTCCGACCAGCGATTTTCTCATGTTTTTCCAGCCGTATATCAATGTCAATGCCATACTCATACGCAGGGAATTTTTAGAAACACACGAAAGTTTCAAACCGGTTCCGTACAGCAAAATAAACCAAGATGCCTGGCTTATCACACGAATCGCTGCTGACGGACGGTTTTATTACAGTCCAACTCCCCGTACTCTCTACCGCATACACGAAAAATCCATTGTGCGGCAAACACAGGAAGCGGAAGCCGTTGCCTCCTGGCGCATGATACATCAACATCTCGTTACGGAATACCCGGAGCTTTACCGCAAGCTGCTGACGTCTCCCGTCATTATCCCGGAGGGAAAGGATGAAATTGAGAATAAACTCATACGCTATCTTTGCGGTCTGGCTTTTTTTGTCAATCAGAATGTAAAAAATTTCTGTGACGATCTGATTTACCAGTACATGAAAAAATATCCCGATGACTACGGTGTCATCTATGTACAACTGGAACGGCTTGCATACGGAGAAAGAATGACGTTCGAAAAGCTGTATGACGTTGCCATCCGCAAATTTGCCGGAAATGATTTTGTGCTGACGCTTTTACTGGAAGCCAGACTCGTTTCCAATCGTAACTGGAAGATTCAGGAGCCGGAAACTGACAGACAGTACAACCTTCTGAAGAAAAAGATCGGGGAACCGCCGGAAATCGTCCGGAATGCCATGGCGAAACGTCAACAGCAGCAGAACACCCAATTGTACAACTTCAACCAGTTCGGCAATTCCGGCAATTTCAACATTACGATCTGAGTTCAGTAATTTTCAATCATCTTCCGGATTGCCAGATAAGATTCCTGGACTTTGCCTGCCCGTATTTCCAGAAACATAGGTGTAGCGGCAAGCAGTCCGCTTTGTCTTGCCAGAATCAAGGACCCGAGGGAAATCAATGGCGTGAAAAACCCGGTCAGGGGACCATGATTCTCCAAATCGCCCGTTGCAGTCCGCAAAACCTGATGCAGATGCATTCCACAGCACTTCGCGCCGAGCAGTTCATACCAGGCACTGAGCGGATATTCCCAGTCGTATGGCGCATTGTTCCGGGCATGTCCGATATCACAATGGTAACCAACGGTCAAGCCCGGCATACGGCTCAATGCAGCCATCAGATACCGGCATTCCGGCGGAGTAAAACCGAAACCGCGATTTTCACGGGTATTGCCCCGTTTGGTATGCATATTTTCCACTCCAATGACGATACCGGTATCTTTCAGAGGCGCAAGGCCTTCCTCAAATGCCCGCAAAAGTATGGCCTCTTTCGCCTTAAAATCGCCCACAGGAACATCCGGCACATGAAGCGTAACCCGGTCCGCCCCTAAAGAAACCGCCCGGCAACAGGCACTGTTCAGTGAAGCGGTACTTTTCTCTATTTCCGCAGCAGAAATGACCGGAAGGTGAATAGAAAGACACCGTCCTCCGGCAGCACGCCAATCCGACAGCAACTGTTCCCAGTCTGCCTGATTTGCGTCCGGCACATAATGAAACTCGTAGCATGGTATCTTGTGAGAAATGGCAAATTGCAGATTTTCGAGCGGATCATTCATACCGGAAATTCCCAAATCGCGTAAAAAGGCCTGCCGGAATTCTGCAGACCATTCTTCCGGACGGATTCCCGGCATTTCACGAACCGCAGTCTGACGCCACACACCGCTGCTGTTATCGGCAATCACATACGAAGGCGGACCGCCGATTGTCTTATCCGGATCCAGACCGCGAATAGCAATACCCGAGTTCCCGCACTTGACATCCTCATGGACATGACCCGCGACCGTCAACGCGACAGCACCGCGCTGTATGGCTTCCTGCCAGGCAGAGAGAACCTCATCTCCGAACTGCCACGGCGGACAATGTGTTACAAACAGTACCCCTGCTCCGTCGGGAAGCCGCCGGAAAACATCTGCGGAACAATAGCAGAGTGACGTATCCTCAAGAACAATCAAACCGGCCCCCTGCTCCGTCACAGGCATCCGGCTGTGCATCCGGAAATTCCGGCAGACTTCCGCAGCATCTGCCGGAGTACGCAGTTCAGCATTACCCGGAGTATATGCGACCGGAAGTCCGGAATGTTCCAGCTTTGAAATCAATGCCGCCGCTTCCGCCAATGTTCCGTTTCCAATCATGTCACCGGCGCAAATAATGGCATCTGCCCCCTGCATCCGGGCATCCGAAAGAGCCCAGTCCAGAATGGTTGATTTCAAACGGTCTGCCTCGCAAGTATAGTGCAAATCCGCAAAAATTGCAATTTTCATAACGGAGTCCCTCCATTTCCTGAATTTACATGAATTTTGAACTCAATACGCCGTTTTTCCGGATAAAATAAAATCCGGTCTCCGTCAGTACGAACACTCCCGTTCTCAACCGAAAGCAGCCATTCCGACTTTTCATTGCTGCAGTTCAGAGTATTCCCGTTGACTGCAATGACTGTCCCGGATTTTTTTACCGATTCCCAGTCGCAGCTAAACGCCATGTTGTCGGTATCATCCGGATAGAGAACGGAAAATCCGTCGGGTGTACATTCAAACGAAATCCCGGCAAAGTTGAACGCCAGGCTCTCTTCGCCGGTCTGACGGACATTTTCAAGTTTTCCGGTCTTACCGGACAACCGCAAACCGCAGGGATGCCAGAGGAAACCATCCACGATGGCGGGTGTAAAATAATAACAGCACTCGGAACGGCAGACATCATTCAGAAATGTTTCTTCGGCTTTTTCATCGAAAACGTGCCAGTCGCGTATTCTTAAATGCCCTTCCGCATCCACAAAGAAATTCATCCGCTGATATTTGGAAAGATACCAAATACCCGAACGGTTCCTCCCCTTGAAATCCTGCAAGGTAATACAGGCTGTCACAGGCGTTGTTTTGTGTTCCTCGCGGAAACGGTCAGCCGTTTCACAAAGCGTTTCCACACGGACTTTACCGGTCTCACGCAGAGCCGCAATTTTAGCGCATTGCATCCGCAAAGGTGCGGTAATCCGTTTGGAACCGAAACTGTTCTCCTGACCCGCCTGAGCGTATGCCAATGCAAAATGGGGGTCGCGGAAAGTCTCGCCGAAAAACCAGTCCACCCAGGCGGGATTTCCGCCAGCCGGCTCATAAACCGGCTCCAGAGTACAGACAGATTGCGTTTTTCCGGTACCGGCATTGTCATCGTACTGGTCAAGCGGATCACTGCCGAGCATACGGAAGACGGGGACATCGATTTGCATTTCCTGTGACTGAGCGGGCATATATGCATTGACGATAGACGGATAATAGGCATTCGCCCAGTAGCCGCCCCAGAGAGTGTATCCATCGGTTCCATATTGGTCCTTACAGTTACACGCAGCCCGGATACCGTATTTTTTGTGCAGATACGCCAACAGCCGGGCATCAAAAAACCAGCTGCCCATACTTGCCGGATAAAAACCGAATACAGATTTGAATTTTTCCAGAAACACATCGGCGATCCGTTCTCTCTGTTCCGGGGTGTAGCCGACGGAAAAACCACAATGCACATGCCAGTCCCAGGGATAACGGCCACACCACTTCACTCCGACTGCTTCGGCATTCGCCTGAACGACTTCGAACCAGATGCCGATTTCGTGATTCGCGGGCATTTCCTGTTTCAGATATTCCACGAATGGCCCTTCCACAAGAGCATCATACTGGATCAGCCAAGTCACGGGTAAGTTCCATTCCTTCGCCATTTCCATTTCGTCTTTAACGGGCTGGAACAGATCCATAGGCAGCCGCGGTTCGCAGGCACGGATAAAATTCACGATATTGATTACATTGCTGTCTTTCATTTTTACCTCAGAGCGATTTGATACGTTTCACTGGGAATAAAACTTTACCCCAAACATGCAAATATGCAAGACAGATTCCGAAAAATATTGTATTTTCTCTGCCCTGATAAGAATACACGATTACGGGACGCACAAACCATACCGGGATATACGCGGGAAATCACGGTCCAATCCTCTATTTTTGAAAAAACACGCAATATCTGTTGTACAAAGCCGAAAATAACGGGAATTGACCTTGCAAAAAAGCCGTATGAGCGGTATATTATTCTGTTATTAACAAAAACTATACACTTACGGAGTACCGGAGCTATGTGGAATTATACGGAAAAAGTAATGGACCATTTTCTGAATCCGCGCAATGTTGGGATTCTGGAAAATCCCGATGCCGAAGCTGAGGTCGGAAACATGACCTGCGGAGATGCCCTTAAAATCACCTTGAAATTGGATGAAAACAAACGGATTGCCGATATCAAGTTTCAAACATTCGGCTGCGCGAGTGCCATCGCATCGAGTTCTGTTCTGACGGAAATCGTCAAGGGCATGACCTTAGACGAAGCGTCAAAAGTCACGAACCGCGATATTGCCAATGCCCTCGGTGACCTGCCGGAAGAAAAAATGCATTGTTCCGTCATGGGAATGGAAGCTCTTCAGGCGGCGATTGCCGACTACAAGCGTAAAAACGGGGAAAATGTAGAGGAAACGGCCGATGACGATTCCGACCACGAAGGCAGAATCATTTGTCATTGTTTCGGTATCACCGATACCAAAATCCGCAATGTAGCTAAAATCAACGATTTGCATACAGCAAGCCAGGTCACGGAATACACCAAGGCCGGCGGTGCCTGCGGTGCCTGTTTAGATGATATTCAGCAGATTTTGGATGAAATGTGGGCGCAAGGAAGCGAAAAAAGTGCAAAACAGGAAGAAACCGACTTCGAATCTTTGACCATAGTCAAGAAAATTCTCCGTGTTCAGGAAGTCATCGACAAGGAAATCAAACCCGCATTGGAACGTGACGGCGGCAGTATTGAACTCATTGATCTGCATGATAACAAAGTCAAGGTACGCCTGAAAGGTATTTGTGCCGCCTGCCCCAATGCGACTCTGACCCTGAAGAAATTAGTGGAAGGAAAATTGCGTGAATTTGTATCGTCGAAATTAGAAGTTGAGGAAGCAAAATGAACAACGGAAAAGTCATCTATTTTGACAACAATGCGACCACGCAGATAGCACCCGAAGTCTATCAGGCTATGATTCCGTATCTGACGGAATACTACGGGAATCCATCCAGTATTCACCGTTTCGGCGGACAGCTGGCAAAAAAAATAGAGGAAGCACGCGGTCAGCTGGGCACTCTCCTCGGAGCGCAGGAATCCGAAATCATATTCACTTCCTGCGGTACAGAAAGCGACAGTTCCGCCATCCGCAGTGCGCTTGCCGTTTGCCCCAAACGCAAAAAAATTGTTATTTCCAAGGTGGAACATCCGGCAATTCTGAATCTGGCACGTGATATGGAACGTCAGGGCGTGAAAGTCTCCCAGATTCCTGTCGATTCCAAAGGACGGCTCGACATGGAACGGGCAAAGGAAATGATAGACATTGAGACTGCGGTAGTATCCGTCATGTGGGCGAACAATGAAACCGGAAACATCCAGCCGGTTGTCGAACTGGCGGAATACGCCCATAAATTCGGCGCGCTTTTCCATACCGATGCAGTTCAGGCTGTCGGGAAAATCCCCATGAAGCTCTCCGAACTGCCGATTGATATGCTCAGCTTATCCGGTCACAAATTTCATGCGCCCAAGGGAGTCGGAGCGCTCTATGTAAAACGCGGAGTCCGTTTTCATCCGTTTCTTATCGGCGGACATCAGGAGCGCGGACGGCGTGCCGGCACAGAGAATCTGACCAGTATAGTCGGGTTGGGCAAAGCTGCGGAACTGGCTTACGCCAACATAGACGCGGAAAACACACAGGTGCGTGCACTGCGTGACAGATTGGAACAGGGTGTTCTGGCATCAATTCCGAGCGTACGAATCAATGGTGACATCGAACACAGACTTCCCAACACCTCCAATATCTCATTCGAATACATTGAAGGCGAATCCATTCTGATGTTGCTGGATATGCACAATATCTGTGCCTCAAGCGGAAGTGCCTGTACCACCGGCAGTCTGGAACCGTCACACGTTCTCCGTGCCATGGGTGTGCCCTACACTGCCGCACATGGTTCCATCCGTTTCAGTTTCTCTCGTTACAATACAGTCGAGGAAGTAGATACCGTTCTGGAACTCCTTCCGCCGATTATCGCTCGGTTGAGAGAAATTTCTCCCTATTGGCATAAATAAAACACTCGACGGGAATCACCGCAAATGGCAAATGTCTCCATTCTCAACGTCAGCAAAGTCTATGACGGCAGTACAAAACCGGCAGTAAACAACATCTCTCTGGAAATCAACAACCGGGAGTTCATGGTCCTTGTCGGACCTTCCGGCTGCGGAAAATCCACTACTCTCAGGATGATTGCCGGGCTGGAAGAAATCAGTGCCGGGGAAATACGGATTGCGGACCGCGTTGTTAACAACATTCCCCCCAAGGACCGGGACATTGCCATGGTATTCCAGAACTATGCGCTGTATCCGCACAAAACGGTCTATGAAAATCTTGCTTTCGGCTTACAGCTTCGTCATTTTCCCAAATCGGAAATTGAACGGCGTGTCAAAGAAGCTGCGGAAATACTCGGAATCGGAGAATATCTGGACCGCAAACCGAAATCACTTTCCGGAGGTCAGCGTCAGCGTGTTGCAGTCGGACGTGCCATTGTAAGAAAACCCGAAGTTTTTCTCTTCGATGAACCGCTTTCCAATCTCGATGCCAAGATGCGGGTGCAAATGCGGGCGGAAATCAGTAAATTGCATACCCGCCTTGCAGCAACTATGATTTATGTCACTCATGACCAGACAGAAGCAATGACCATGGGGGACCGGATTTGCGTGATGAAAGACGGTCTGATTCAGCAGGTGGACACTCCGCTGAACATCTACGATTATCCCGCCAATATGTTTGTAGCCGGATTTATCGGCACACCGCCAATGAATATGTTCCGCGGCGTTCTGGCGGAAGAAAATTCGGAGTTAGTATTCAAAGCCGGAAATCTTTCCATTCCCATGCCGCTTGAATGGCATCCGAGCATACGGAAATATGTGGATAAACCTTTAGTTTTCGGGATCCGCCCGGAAGATATCGGCTCGGAACGCGCAGAAATGCATAAAAAAGCTATTCAGATCCGGGCAGAAGTGGAAGTAGTGGAGCCGATGGGCGCAGAAACATATCTTTATCTGGATACCGGTACCCCGAACTCCTGTATTGCGCGAATTGATGCTCACAGACGGGCGGAAATCGGCACGAAAGTCACGTTAGCGCTCATGATGGACCGGGCTCATATTTTTGATGCCGACAGCGAACTGCGTGTGATTTGATTTTCTTTGTTTCCCGGCAAATGGTCAGTGAAATTTTTCACAGAGATCACGTATTCCGTTTCTCACAATCACGAAAATCATCCGGCATTTTCCAAGGATTTTATAGGTCCTATAGGTCCTATAGGTTCTATTTTTCCATCCCGCCTTGCACAATCACGAAAATCATCCGGCATTTTCCATGCCGCATCCCCACCCGCTCCCGACAACTCCTGCGTTTTTTTCCAAAAAAACTATCCCCTACCCCCAAACCCCAACGGGGACTATGGGTGGAAAAATACCGTG
>CALCCZ010000219.1 GCA_937900075.1 uncultured Lentisphaeria bacterium | reverse complement strand
GTTTTTCCCGTTTGAATAGCGTATTTTCATCTCCGTATAGTCGAAACTACGTCAATTTTTAGACTTATTTTAGAGTGAAGATCCACCGGCGCACCATAAAAATTAAGCAATCAGTCGAAACTTTGTCAAAAAAACGACTTAGTTTCGACTGATTGAACTGCAGATTACAAAAAGATCCACTGATATCTGTGAAAAAACGTTGGATATCTGTAAAAAAAAACCGGAAATGGTTGTTGCTCCATCTCCGGCAGAAAACAAGATCTGATTGCTTATTTTATTTTGTCAAGAACATGTTCAAAACCTTTGTTAATCTTGGTCGTGATATATTTCCATTTTGTCGATGCCGGGCAGAGATAGACGGTTCCTGTTCCTGAATAGGTGTTGACTAATCTCTCTCCGGATAATACCGATGCCCAAATGCCTTTTGTTGCTTTCTCTACTTTGAAATCCAAGGATGCGGACCAGATAATTGCAAAATTTCCATCCACGACCAGTTTTTCATTGTTGAGTTCAATTTTCTCCAGCGGACCATCGGATTCCAGGATCACACGACCTTTTCCGGAAACCATCGTCTGGTATATTCCATGTCCGGAAAGCAAACCTGCCCCCACGC
The DNA here is from genome assembly GCA_937900075.1 of uncultured Lentisphaeria bacterium. Taxonomy (GTDB): domain Bacteria; phylum Verrucomicrobiota; class Lentisphaeria; order Victivallales; family UBA1829; genus SIG77. Next base: position 13,299 of record CALCCZ010000219.1, on the reverse strand, counting down.
TGTTTTTTTTGATTCCGAGCTGAACACTGAGTTCGGAGGCATAATATCTTCCGAAACTGATAAGCCAGGCTTTGTCATCAACATCAAAGATCGTATATTGACCGTATGTCGGTTCCAGTACGATTTCGCCAGTTCCGGAGTAAATTGGTCTGCGGATAGTTTCGCCTGACAGCAAAGCTGCGCCGAGTCCGGGTCCTGAAGAGGCATCCATGGTGATATTGCCCAGGTAGTAGTACAATGCTCCGGCTTCTGTTTGCAAAGAGGAGTCATTCAATTTTACATGGACGAACTGCATGTCCTCTTTTTTCACGATTTCGAAAGTCAGGGCATTGCTTGCAGCATCGGCAAGAGCCTTATCAATGATTTTCTGTTTCTGCTGCTGTTCTGCGTCTTTCTTTTGCTGTTCTACGGTTGCCTTTTCAGCACGTTTTTCGTTGATGGTCTGCGATGCCTGTTTTGCCAGATCAGCAGCCAAATTGGCTTTTTCCTTCAGATTGTCTAAGAATGCCATATTTTACCTCCATAGGTTGATTGTAACACGCGACTTTGCGTGTTTGAAAAAATATAGTGGACGGGGTATGACATTTTAAGTCACCCCCCCAGGTTGATTTTATTTGTTTTTTTGGGGGTAAGGACAACAGCAAATCTGGTCCGGTATATTTGTTGAGAGATGCTTGCAAATCTAACATTGAAAATTATAATTGCAAAGTATTTTCTTGCTTTTTTGATAAAAATATCCCACATTTTTAAAAACCGGGGAATTTTGCCCTATTCTCCTGCGTGGAAGAATGTGTTTTTGAAAAAGCGGTTTTATCAGATTTTGTAATATGAGTTCAAATGTTGACGAGTGTGAACCGGCGGAGGCGGTCAAACGTTATGCGCAGGGATGCGTGAGTTCATTCGTCTATTCCGCCTCGTACAATCACGCATACCATACGGAATTTCCCATACCACGTTCCATTCCACTATCCACTGACCGATTGACAACAAATATGGCAGAATTTCAAAATAAGGAGTTGAAAAAAGAACAAGATGTATTAAAGTATTCAGTATCAAAGAATCATTGCTCAGGATTGCCACGGTTTTTCTGATTGAACCGGACGAAAAATGGCTTGCTGCCAGCAAAGCCATTTTGAAAGGTTGATAGCAGGGATTTGGAGAAATTACAGAAAGAAAGTAGCGCAGTTCTGTCTGAAATCAGTGAAATGTTCTTTGAGAAATTGCAGGTTATTAAGGACTATTAAGAGTTATTAAGAAATACTAATCATGTATACCCCTCCGTTTAACGTATCATCTGAAGCAATTAATCGAATTGCGGATATATCAAGACTGATTGAAAGGTACTCATTGCGTCTTGAGTCGGTAGACGAAGTACGTCTGCGTAAGGTGAACCGAATCAAGACTATTCACAGTTCTTTGGCCATCGAGGGCAACAAATTGTCCGAAGATGAGGTTCGGGATATTATTGACGGGAAAAATGTTGTTGCCCCCATACGTGAGATTCAGGAAGTAAAGAACGCCATCAAAGCCTACGAGTTGTATCCAAAGTTGGATGCATTTAAGGAATCCGATTTATTGCTGGCTCATTCTACGATGATGAAGGCGCTTGTGGACAATGCGGGTAAATACCGTCAAAGTGGAGTAGGCGTATTCAGTGAACATGGTTTAGTTCACATGGCGCCGCCTGCTAATCGCGTTCCCGGCTTGATGAGTGATTTGTTTGGCTGGCTCAAGAATGCTGAAGATCATCTTCTGATTCGTTCCTGCGTGTTTCATTACGAATTTGAATTTATCCACCCGTTTATAGATGGCAACGGCAGAACAGGCCGCCTGTGGCAATCTTTGATTCTGGGGAAATTGGCTCCTGTCTTTCAGTACCTTCCTGTGGAGAATATGGTTTTCAATAACCAACAGGCATACTATGATGCCATTAGTGCCAGTACAACTGCTGGAGAATCTGGCCCGTTTATTGATTTTATGCTCGGTGAAATTCTGAAAACTCTTAAGGAACACCAAAATAAAACCATGGCATCAGTTCCTAATAAAGTTCCTAATAAAGTTCCTAATAAAGTTCCTGATAAAGTTCCTGATAAACTTAGAGCTCTCTATCCGGAGATTACAGAAACAACGTGGCAGGTTTTTTCAGCAATCTGCCAAAATGTACAGGCAAGCAGCTTGGAGTTGTCCGGGCAACTCAACATATCTGATCGTATGATCCGCAAACACATTTTGCTCCTTAAAAAGAAGGGACTCATTGAACGAATTGGGGCAAGAAAGAATGGTTACTGGCAGATTATTTTCCTCAAAAAATAATATCAGCCTTTGCCTGCGTTGCTAGATGCGTTTCACAGATATCCCATATTTTTTTGTCATCCGCCAGTTCATCCGGTAGACAAACAAGAGTGATGTAGTCAGGAGATAGTTAGGGGATGTTATGCAGCAGAAAAATATGACCTATAGGACTTATAGGTTTGCCGGACAAACCGACGGATGGGGCGTAATCGCGATTGTGCGTGGAGGAATAGGGAAGGTGACCGGAACTCAAACGTAATGCACAGGAATGCACTGCCTATGGCGGCCCGAATCCTTCACGGGAATAATAGTTGCAGTGTGCGGTCTGGCTATTACTCCAGAATTGCTCCCAGCTGCTTCAGTTTCCCTTGAAGAACGGTTACGTCAACGGATTTTACCGGACATCCGGTCTGTGCGGAGAGTGTCGCAGCACAGCCAGCCGCCTGACCTGTAACAAAACATGTGGGCATAACCCGGAGGGAGGCTTCCGCATAGTGGTCGGTACTGATGCAGCGTCCTGCCGTCAGAAGATTTCTGAAATCTTTAACGCAGAGAACCCTATAAGGGATCATGCAGTTTACGCCCGGTTTCAGTTTCGGCTCATAAAATTCATCTTTGAAGCGTTTCCACTCTTCCGGAGAATTATCGTAGGGATGGATATCGATTCCGTAATGGAACACGCCGATACTGTCCGGGAACGATTGGGCATGATAGTAATCTTCCCGTGTCAGCTGATATTCTCCACAAATCCTGCAGCTTTCTCTTACCCCCAGCAATGAGGCGGAGGCATTTAATTCACAGTGTTCAAAGCCCGGAACATTTTCCCGGTAGAATGCGCCGTATTCCGGCAGGATCCGGCGTCCCTCAAGCCACGCTGCCGTGCGACTCCGGAGGGAAATCGGATTTACTCCGAAGATGTGTCCGATATTGCCGGATGCGGTTGATGTGCCGGAAGGAGACATGCCGGTCATGTGATAGTCGGGAATTTTGAAATATCGTTTCTCCCGGATAGCCGCATGCTGCAATTCGCGTTCATCGGCGCCGGAACGGATTTTTTCCTCCCAGTCTATATTGCTCCAGGATGAGCAAAGACTTGCCGGCATAATCCGCCCCATTTCATCGCCGATTTCGTAGGCGGCTCCGGCAGCGCGGGCAAGAGAACCATCTCCGGTTGCATCAATATAGGTTTTTGCACGGACTGCCCGAAGGCCTTCTACGGTGGAAATTACGGCCTCGGTAATGCAGTTATCAGCATTTTTGCAGACTCCGATTACTTCCGATTCAAAAGCAAAATCGATTTTGCATTCCGCCATTAGAGTGTCATAGATCTGTTTCAGCTTTTCCGGCTGAATCGCATTGGGATTTCCGGGCATTTCGCCACAGGCTTTCATCCGTTCAAACACGATTGCTCCGAACCCGCCGCAGATCATTCTGCGTCCGTCATAATGTCCGGTAAAGGCGGGGACAAGGCCGGCTGTTCCCATACCGCCGAAACAACCTCCGCGTTCCGCGAGAAAGACCGATGCTGCGGACTTGGATGCGCCCCATGCTGCCGCACATCCGGCAGGCCCTCCACCGGCAATAAAGACATCACACTCTGCAATAACGGGAATTTCCTGATGAAACGAAATTTTCTGGTCAGCCATAAATCAACCTCTTTGGTTTGGAACGGAACTATTTATTTTGCGGAGTAAAATATCCCGCCAAGCGTGCTTTGTCAAGAGCGGCATCGTGGATTTTCCCGGAAAGACGGGCATAGATGTAATCGGTCAGCGGATAGGAGATAGGAAATTTTTAATCTTTCCCGGTAAAGATGTTCCAATTGAGATTGAAAGTACATGTTCCGGTGTTATATTACTCGCAAACAAGAGTTATTATAAACGCTTTTTTCAGGAGATTACAGCATGAAAAAAATGATTTTGAGTATGTTGGCGGCAGGAATTCTGCTGCCGCTTTCCGCGCAGACAGAACCGGTTACCATTATGCCCGACGGGTCGGTTGCTGCGCCTGTAAAAACGAAAGTTAAAAAAGCTGTGAAAAATGAGGTTTTTAATCCGAATGCGAATTTGTCGCCTGAGGAAGCAATAAAATTTTTGAATACCAAACATTCCGTGGAAATGAAATGGATTGAGGAACAGCGGAAGCAGGCGGAAGCATTTACCAAACGGGCCAACGAACAATTTATGGAATTTGCGAAGATTGCAGGTGTTTCCGATTTGCCGTCGGATGCTTTATCGGTATGGCTTGCGAAGGAAGATGATTTTGAGAACAAGAACAAGGAACAGGTAAAAGAGATTCAGAAATTATTCAAGAAGAACTCTGTGCAGGCACAGGAGCAGTTTACTGCATTGTGCAAGCAGGAAGGTTTGGAGAAGGTGGCTCAAGTTCCCATGCTTTTAGCGAAATTGAAGAAGTCCAATCCGGAAGGACTGAAAGAGATAAAGTTGTTCCTGGAATTTGCTGAGACGACCACGGAATTTGCAGATGCAAATTTTCTGCGTTTAGCGAAGTATGAAGGATTGTCGCAGCTTCCGGAAATGAAGAGAGCAGCCTGGAAATCCAAAAAAGGCGCATTCAAACGGAAAAATCAGCAGGAACTGGAAGCCATCAAGGCACGCAAAATTACGGATCCGAATGGAGCGGCGCAGCAGTTGCAGGAGTTATTCCGGAAAGAAGGAGTAGAGCCCTATCTTTTGCCGAATGGTGAAATTGAATGGTGAAGTAGTTAGACTTCAGTCTCAAAAGTCCCGTTATAAATTTTGTTTCTCATTTCACAGATATCCAATATTTTTTCAAAAACAAGGAATTTTGCCCCATTCTCCTGCTTGTAAGAATGTGTTTTTGAAAAAGTGGTTTTGTCAGATTTTGTAATATGAGTTCAAATGTTGACGAGGGTGAACCGGCGGGGTGCGGTCAAACGATATGCAACATTGGAGATATTCATGTCCGCTATTTTCTGCAAATTACAAAAAGATATGGGATATCTGTGTTCTCATTTTGAGTTTTCAATTTTCTCTTCCCTGAGTTACTTTACAAGTAGCTCTTCGGAAGATAAAAGTTGAAATCTCTTTATGAACATTCAAAATTTACTTGACACGGATACTTTTGAGACTGGCGTCTCCGTCACAGGTTCTGTCGTAATCGGATTCAGAAAAAGAAAAGGAATCGGTCAGAAAATCAAGACTGACCGATTCCAAATTTTGGGGGTCGGGGGAGGCGTGCAGGGCAGGGAAAATCAGAACGTTTTATCCAGTGCCTTACAGGCATCGAGTACGATTTGTTCTGTTTCATCCCAACTGAGACATGCATCCGTCAGGGAGAGTCCCGGTTTATGGTTGGGAGTGATATCCTGACGTCCGCCGAGCAGATAGCTTTCGAGCATGATTCCCGCGATGGCATTTTCGCCTGAATTGATTTGAGAGAGAACATCATTCAGAACTTTAGGCTGATTAGCGGGATTTTTATCGGAATTGGCATGACTGCAGTCAATAACGATTGCGGGAGTTGGTACTTTCTTTTTCCGCATCAGTTCTTTTGTGAAAGCGATGAACTCGGAGGTATAGTTCGGAGCGTGACTTCCGCCACGTAACACGATGTGGCAGAGCGGGTTACCTTTTGTGGAGAAAACACCGGTCCTGCCGTCATTGATAACGCCCAGGAATGAGTGAGATGCGGCAGCCGTTTTGACGGCATCAACTGCGATGGCAACGGAACCGTCAGTGGAATTTTTGAATCCGATTGGCATGGACATACCGCTTGCGAGCTGTCTGTGAGTTTGCGATTCACTGGTTCTTGCGCCGATGGATGCCCATGAGATCAGGTCTGCAATGTATTGCGGTATAATGGGTTCGAGAAATTCTGTAGCTGCGGGAATACCAGCCTCTGCGAGTTTCAACAACAATTTTCTTGCGGTCCGCAAACCTTTTTCGATTTGGAAGGACTGGTCCAGATCGGGGTCATAAACCAAACCTTTCCAACCGACTGTTGTACGCGGTTTTTCGAAATAGGTCCGCATAATCGGGAAGAAACGATGGGATACCTGTTGTGAAAGTTTGCGGAAACGCAAAGCATATTCCCAGGCGGAATCCGGGTTGTCGATGGAACATGGTCCGCAGATGAGCAGAAGACGTTTATCTGTTCTCTTGAGAATTGCTTCTACTTGAGCACGGGCATTAAATACATTTTCTTCTGCGGTGGTAGTTAAAGGGATTTCCTTCAAGATTTCCGCCGGAGTCGGCAAAGGATATTCACAGGCAATATTGATGTTGCTGATACGATTCATTTTACGAACTCCGAGAGGATATTTTCGAAAGCAATCTGTTTCTGAGAGCCATCGGACATATTTTTCAGGACGGCAGAGGAGTTGTCCATTTCCGAATCGCCGACAATCAGAACGTTTTTCGCCTTCAGGCGGTCGGCGGACCGCATTTGAGACTTCATACTTTTTGCTTCATATTCCATTGCTGCGGATATGCCGGCAAGTCTCAGTTCATTTGTGAGTTTTGCATTGAAATCCAGAGCCCTGTTTCCAAGGGAGACCAGAAACACTTCGGGACCCGGAGTCTGCGGTGCAAATTTTCCTGCTGCTTCCCGGACAATCAGGAGGCGTTCCATACCGGCAGCGAAACCGACGCCTTGGATCGGGCGGTTGAGACCTGCTGCTGCGAGTTCGTATCTGCCGCCGCCGGCGATAGCATTTTGACCGCCGAGTGCGGAGTGAGTGAGTTCAAATACGGTATGAACGTAATAGTCAAGGCCGCGTACGAGTCTGGGTTCGACCGTGAACGGGATATTCCAATGAGTCAGCATATCGCAGACGCGTTTGAAATAATCTTTGGAGTTCTGACCGAAAAGCGATGCGGCATCTGGTGCCGAATCAATAATTTTGCGGCAGCATTCCTGTTTGCAGTCCAGAATTCGCCAGATATTCTTCTGCAGACGGACTTTGCAATCCTCGCACATGGAGTCAATGTGTGCGGAAAAATGTTCCCTCAGAGCCTGTTCTGCCGGGCCGCGGTCCTCTTTAACACCGCGGGTATTGATCAGCAGATTGTATCCGCCAGCGCCGGCTTCATTCAGAAAGTGGCAAAGCATGGCAATGGATTCGGCATCCAGTTCAGGTGCTACTTTACCGGCATTTTCCACTCCGATCTGATGAAATTGACGGCGTCTGCCTGCGGAGGGGCGTTCGCCACGGAACATGGGCCCCATATAGAATACACGCTGTTCCACTCCGTTCATGGCATCGGTACCGGACAGAGCGCGCATAACGCCTGCGGTACCTTCGGGCCGAAGAGTCAGACTTCTTCCGCCTCTGTCTTCGAAAGTGTACATTTCCTTCTGAACGACTTCTGTTTCGTCACCGAGTCCGCGTTGGAAAACCTCGGTAAATTCGAAGACAGGTGTACGGATTTCTCCGTAACCATAGCAAGAAAAGACACGACGTGCGGTATTTTCCAGATCGAGCCACTGATTGACTTCGGACGGGAAAATATCACCGGTTCCAGGGGGTGGAGACGATTTTGACATATTCAGTCCTTCTGTTGATGATGTTGTGGAACGGCAAAAAATAAAATTACTTTTTCAGGGCGAAAACTCTTGCTTTCAATTCTTTTCCAGCACGGAATTTTACGACTTTGCGGTCAGGAATCGGGACGGCGATTTCCGGTTTATGGGGATTTCTGCCGACGCGACTTTTCCGCTCTTTCACTTCGAATACACCGAAATTACGCAATTCTATGGTGTTTCCGCATGCCAGTTCATCCGCTATGTAATCCAGAGTTTTCTGTACAACGTTTGCGACTTCCGTCTGGAGTAAACCTGTTTCTGCGGCGATGCGGACAACTATATCACGCTTTGTCATTTTTCTGATCCTTTCAGTTTCTGCATTGAATTCGATACGCTCATGTCAATGGATGACATGAGACAAATAATATACATCCTTTTTTTTAAAATCAAACTCATTCTTAAAATATTATGCATAAAAAAATACGAAAAAAAATTGTTTTGGCACTTGAAATCTCAAATATCCGCAGATAGTACATTTCCCGAACCGGTAAAAAAATTGCGTTTGCCGGGGTTGTCGCGGCCTGAAGAAAACGGATTTTATGCGGAATAGGAATTTGAAAAAAATTGTAAAAAAACAGCCGCCTGCTTCATGCAGACGACTGGTATTTTGCAGGAGTGCCGGATAATAAAGGGGTTCCGGCAACACCCGTTTTTTCAGATGCTGTAGCGCAATTCTCCGTTGATGAATGTCTTTTTAACGTTGAAGTCGCCATCCATAACCGCCAAGTCGGCAAAGTAGCCGGGAGCAATTTTTCCCAGACCTTCCAGACCCAGTGCGCGTGCCTGGTTCCAAGAAGTTGTACGAACCAGATCGGAGAGGTCATAACCGGTAACTTCGTAGATGTTCCGGAGTGCATAACACATCTGGAGCGTACTGCCGGCTAATGCCCCACTGTGGTCGAGACGTGCCTCGCCGTTCTTCACTGTGAACGGGATACCGCCGAGTTCGTAATGTCCGTCCGGCATGCCGCTGCAGCGGAGTGCATCAGTGACCAGCTGAATGTGGTCGAGATCTTTCAGCTGGAAAACGAGTCGTATCATATCCGGGCAGATATGCAGTTTATCGCAGATGAACTCAATATAAACGTCATCATAGTACAGACCGGCACCTACCAACCCGATATCGCGGTGATGAAGTGCAGTCATCTGGTTGCAGAAATGACTGAGATTTACAAGCCCGTGGGCATATCCATCCTGAAATTGTTTGAATGTTGCGGCACTATGGACACAAGATGGTACGATTCCTTCGGCAAGCAGTTCAGAAGCAAAAAGCGGAGCGCCTTCCATTTCAATGGCGAAAGAAACTTTTGCAACCGGGAAAATGCTGTTCAAACGCATAACTTCCTGGATATCCGGTTTCCGGACAAATGCCGGATTCTGGGCGCCCAGACATTTGGGATTGATGAAGGGACCTTCCAGATGTACGCCCGGGACTTTGCAGCCCTTGACTCCGGACTTGACATAATTCGCGGCAGTTTGGAGGGAAGCTGCGAGAGTGTCCTCGCCGAGAGTCAATGTTGTGGGAAGCCAGGTAGTTACGCCTTCTTTCAGTTTTTCCAAAGCGATTTTTTCGGTTGCGGCATTGTTGGCATCGCTGAAATCTTCACCGGCTTTTCCGTGACAATGCACATCGATAAAACCCGGAGTGACCATATCGCCTTCCAGATCCATAACGTTATCGGCAGCCGGCAGCGGATCTCCCGGTGCGAATACGCGGGCGATTTTTTCGCCCTTGATAAGGATGGCGGCATTGTCGAGATCGACATCGGGTGAGATGAGATGGCAATTTTTAAGAAGGAGAGACATAAGAACCTCGTTTCTGTTTTATGTTTGTAATGGACGCTTAATGATATCCGGATTGTTTCCGGGAACGCGAACACACAAGATTGCGTTCCAAAGATAAGATAGCTTTTGTTGTCGTTTTTTCAAGGCGGAAACATAAAATTTTTCAAATTCAGAGACCAGATATTTTGGTGTTTTTTCCGGACAAGGTGTAACGGGGCGGTATTTCTTTCAATGTTGCGATATCGGTTAAATAAAGTACATCATCCTGTTTTCTTTTATTTTCATGATGGGAAAATTGCCGTCGTGATTTGCAATATTGTGAAATCGTGCTAACTTATGGAGTGAATAATTATAGAATGAATAATATCAAACAATAACAGGATTCAACGATTGTTGATGACGTAATCCGATAATGAGGTGGTTATGAAAATGTGGAATCGTTTTTTATGGTTTGCTGTTGCTGTGGGAATTGTTGTAGTTCCGTTTTCTCTATCTGCGCAACATAACGGTTCATCTTCCAAATACTACGATGAACTGATCAGTAATATGACCCGTCAGGTTCAGATGTTGCAGGATGAGAATGCGGATTTGAAGTCCAAAGTGTCCCGTGTGGAACAGAAACTGGCAAATGCACAGAAGGAAAATGCCCGTTTGCGTGAAGAAATGTCAGAATTGCGCAAGATGGTACAGGAATCCGCAGCTGTCCGGGATGAGCAGTTCCGTAAGATCAGCAGTCAGCTGGAAAAACTGGCAAAGATGCCGATGCAGGCACCACCGCCGCCACCACCGAAGTCCGTGAAAATGCCGCCTGTTCAGCCGGTGACGGAGCAGTTTGAAGAATATGTAGTGCAGGCGGGTGCGACGCTTGGCACGATAGCGAGGGCGTATGGTGTGAAAGTGGATGCGATTAAGAAGGCGAACAAGCTGAAAGGCGATAATATATACGTTGGTAAAAAATTGCTGATACCCGTGAAATAACGGATTCTTGTAACATTCTGGAGGTAATATGTTAGTACCGGAACAAAGAACATTTTTCAGACGCCTGTGTCCCTTGGCGTTGTCGCAGTTTACTGGTTATCTTGTTGAATATGCGTATAAGACTTTGATAATCTTAATGCTCTGCAAAGGTTTCAATAATGCGTTTCAGGCATCTTTGATGTTCTTTTTCGTGTTGGTCCTTTTTGCTTTGCCCACCCTTGTATTTGCACCGCTTGCGGGGTTCGTATCCGACCGGATGCCGAAACGTTATATTTCCCTGGCGACAAAGATTGTGGAATTGATTCTGCTGTTGGTGGCGACGTCCTGTTTCAAGGATCCGGCCGTCAGCAAGACTTGTTTGTTTACATTTCTGATTCTTGGCGGGATACAGAATGCTTTTTTTGAGCCGTCTGTAATCGGTTTGCTGCCGGAAGTATTTCGTGAGAAGGAGCTTTCAGACGCCAATGGCAAGTTCAGTGCCTGTACTCTTTTCGGTGCGATACTTGGATTTGTTCTGGTACCGTTGTTTCAATTTCAGTACAACTGTCCGCCGCATGTGATTATGAGAATTTTAGCGGTAGTATCTTTCCTTGGATTTGTGAGTTCATATTACATTACGCAGACGATTTCCGTGGTTCAGATGCACCGGGAATCTGCGTATTCGTTCCGTGAATGTTTTTCCAAAGGCTGGCATGTAGTACGCCAATCCCATCTTCTGATTGCCGCGACTGGAGATGCCTTGTTCTCCGCCTTAGTCGGGGTCGTGCTGCTTCTGCTTGGATTTTATGTTTATTCCCCGAGTTTTCCGGCTCAGTTTACTACGACAGACATTACCATTCTGCGTCTTTCCCCGATTATCGGCATGATGGTCGGTTACTATGTTGCCGGCATGATTTCCAATCGCAAAATTGAGTTGGGCTTAATTCCTTTTGGTGCAGCCGGAGCGACTATTTTTCTTGTGCTGGGCATTCAGTTTCCCGGAGCGGATTCGGAGTTCAGTTTCAATATTCCCGGTGTCTGTTCTGCGACTTTGCATTTGTTCTGGCCGGCCATGATATTTCTTGCTTTGGCGGGAATGTGCGGCGGATTGTTCTCGGTTCCGATTCGTTCGTTCTTTCTGCAGCGTTCGAATCCGGAAGCCCGGGGTGCGGCAGTTGCACTTGCCCGTGGTCTTGCCTACGTGATAGCGATTTTGACGAACTGTATTCTGTTGTGTCTTGTTGCGGGGATGGTAAAAGAATCTCCGGATCTTCCTGAATATCTTTCCTTTTTGAAGTCATTTCCGGCGGTTTCTCCGAATCTGCTGATTATTCTTGTCGCGATTGTGATTTTAGTGGTTACAGTGGTAGCCATGTGGATGCTTCCGGACTTCGCTTTGCGGTTCCTGATTATTACGCTCGGGAATATTTTCTACCGGATTCGTGCAAAGGGTGTGGAGAATATTCCGGAACGCGGACCTGCGCTTCTGTTAGCGAATCATGCGTCGTACATTGATGCGATTCTGATTAGTACCTGCACGTCCCGGAGAGTACGTTTTCTGATGCAGGAGAGTGTTTTTGAGCGGCCGTTGCTGAAATGGTTTGCGAAGCTCACCGGATTTATCAAAGTTCCGGAGCGTGGTCCGAAAAGTATCATGCAGATGCTGGAACTCGTTCGTGATTCCTTGAAGAAAGGCAATTTAGTTTGCGTATTCCCGGAAGGAACGCCCAGTCATAATGGTATTCTGGGCAAATTTTCCAGCGGGTATGAACACATGATTCCGAAGGATGTGGAAGTCCCGATTATTCCTGTCAATATCGGACGTATCTGGGGAAGTCTGTTCTCTTACTTCCGCGGTCCCATCCATTTCCGTCTTCCGAAGGAATTTCCTTATTTCGCTGTCCTCACCGTCGGTAAACCTCTGCCGAAAGATGTTACTCCGTTTGAAGTGCGTCAGAAGATTACGGAACTGTGTGCGGAGAGTGCGATGGAACTGGCGCCGCATGAACATCCGGTTCACTATATTCTGGGAAAGAATGCGAAACTGCATCCGTTCCAGCCGATTATCCGGGATGCTGCGGACGGCAAGACTTTGAATTTCTTCAAGACGTATTTAGGGGCAATTCTGATCAGCCGTGAGATCCGGCGTTTGAATCCCTCGGACAGCAAGTATGTCGGAGTCCTGCTCCCGAATGGTACGGCGGCAGTTGTCTCCATTATGGGTGTATTGCTGGCGGACAAGGTTCCGTGTCCATTGAATTTCTCTACCTCGCAGGAGATATTGGAAGCCTCCATCAAGAAAGCGAAGATTAAACTGGTATTGACGAACCGTCTGTTCCTGGCGAAGGTGCGTTTGAAAGCGACAGAAGAGATGGTATATCTGGAAGATATTGCCAAAACGATACCGTTATGGAAGAAAATCCTTACCATGATAGGGATTTTCGTGCTACCTTACAAGGAATTGCTGAACATGATTGCGCCGTTATCGCATAATGACAACTACGGGGAAGCTGCACTGCTGTTTTCCAGTGGTTCTACCGGGAAACCGAAAGGCGTGCGGCTGTCGCATCATAACATGTATTCCGATGCTTTTGCCATGCTGCAGTCGGTTGCGTTTAATCCGAAGAAAGACGGTATTTTCGGCAATTTGCCGATGTTCCATTCCTTTGGTATTTCCACTGGTTTGTGGTTGCCGAT
>CALCCZ010000218.1 GCA_937900075.1 uncultured Lentisphaeria bacterium | reverse complement strand
CATCTCCGTGCATAACGTTTGCCTGAGGTCAAACAATATGCAACGCTGGAGATATTCATGTCCTTTGTTTTCAGCAGATTACAAAAAGATATGGGATATCTGTGAAAATATTTCGTTTCAAGCAGGTTGAATGAAGAATGTTTGAGACAGGTTGAAAAGAAGAGTGTGACAGAAAAAGGGAGAAAAAATTCAGTTATCCAAGTCCGGTTGATACAAGAGATAAGAGCAGTTGTCGCACTCCACCATATTGCCTTTCATTGCATTGTTCAAAGTCATGGGGGGAAGACTCAGATTGCAATTTCCGCACAATCCATTATGAATGGGAGAAAGCGGGATTCCTTTTCCGGAAGAGAGCAGTCTTTTGTATGTATCTAAAACTGCTTGGGGGATAAACTTTTCTTTTTCAATTGAGAGAACCGCAAGTTTTTTTATCTCGTCTAAAATGTTTACTTTCAAGTCGTCTAATTCTTTGACCTCTTTTTTTGCCATTCGTCCCGTTGCTTTGTAGGAACGTTCCACTTTTTCCGCCTGCTCACGAACTTTGTCAAGTTCTTCATAAAGTCCTATTTCTTTTGTTTCCAAATCCGAGATATTCTGTTCATGCGTTGCAATTTCAGAAAGAACAGCTTCATATTCGGCAGCTTTTTTTACGACGCCGGAACGGATTTTAGACGCTTTTAATTTTTCCTGTTCTGATTCATTGTCGGAATGACAGATGCGGATATTTTTTTCGACTTCCCGGACTGCAGCCAGAGATTCTTCGTAAGTTTTTTTTACGGCATTAAAATCGGAAACCAGTTTGGCCCGTTCCGGTGCAATTTTCTTAAATCTTTCTTCCAGTTCTCTTATTCTCAAATCAACATTCTGCAAATTCAATATGTCAGAGATACTTTTTCTCATTGTTCTGCTCCGGTAGTTTTGGGTTTCTTAAATTTTACAGTATCCGAATTTCTTTCCCGGCAGAAACAGCGCATTTTAGGGATTACATTTTTCCGGACAGGACCGTACCATGTATAACTGTAATTCCGAGCAAGAAATCTTCTCCGGAAAGTATTTTAATACAAGTTATCTGTTTTTTCAACTCTCTATCTTGTAAAAAAGCTGCATTTTTATTCTTTTTCTTGTAAATGGTCAGTGATTTTATGAGCTGTCGGGACTAACAGCGTCCCAGTACTCCCGGAGGACATTTATTTTCACAAGTGGATATAATTTTTGTAAAAAAACGGGCTATCTTAAAAAAAATTACTGACCGATTACCTTATTTGGGGTAGAAAATTCGTTTTTTTCTTTGTTAGAACTTGACAAATGGCTTCACGTGATATATAATTAGAGTATGAAAATTTATTTAAAAACACAAATACATAAGGAATTTCGCCATGCAAATTACAGATGAAAAGATTACCGCGGGGAATCAGGATCAGTATCTGGGGAAGGACTTGAGCATTGACACTCCAAGTAATACAGTTACGATTACCGGAGATGCGAATCTTGTTGGAACGTCAATCAGTGTTTCAGCTGGAAAAAATCTGCTGGTAAAATACGATGGCGCAGTTGATGCAGTTTCTGTGGGAGCACATGGCGAGGCTACTGTCAGCGGATCTGTAAAGAACATTGTAGTTTTGGCTGACGGCGAGCTGGATGTATCCATTACGAATCCGAAGAACAAAATTGAGAGTATCAATGCTTACGGAACCGTTTCGGAAGATCCCGAAGAAATACCGAACACATATGCTTATCTGAATTTCCTGAATGGCACTGCGGACGGAGTTATCTTCGGCTATGAGAAAGATGATGTCCCGTACCACAATGCTTATGTGAGAGCGACAATTGCCGCCAATGCCATTGTTTCCTTTGCTGTTATGGAAAAAGCGAACATCGGTGTTGGTACACGGTTGGAGGTAGAAGCCGGAGCAACCGTAAAGAATGCCAATTTTGCAGCGATTTCCGACAAAGAAACGGTTGAGGATGAAAAGAGCGAGTTGATTTTACACGTCGGTACCGGTACGAATTTTTCCGGAGAACTGGCGGGTACCCGTGTATCCGTTACCGCAAGTGCGAAGAATTTGTTCCTTTCTGCGGGAAATGGTGAAATCGGTCTGCCGTATGATTTCAGAATGTTTGTTGAGAAAGGCGGCAGTGCGTCCGGTACGCAGTATGCTGCATTCAAAAATGACATACTGCAGTACAATAAGAGTTTTCTGGTAGCAAACAACTCGTTTCTGCAGGCTTCAAACGGGGGAAAACTGAACAAAATCACCGCATGGAACGGGGGTACCGTTGTATTGAGCGACAATGGTGTATTGAATGGTGCACAAGTTCTTGGTAAAGGTCGTTTGAGACTCGGTTATGAGATGGAATTTGTTAAGGGGGAAATGGGAGAGCCTGACAGTTGGGTACAAAAGGAAGATGTACTGCTTGGCGGTAAAGCCACGAATATTACCGTATCGGGTGGTGAAATCGGTCAAAGAGTGGGTACATTGGAAAAAGTCACACTTTCCGGATATGTGAGTGATCCCGGGACGGAAAAAGAGTATGTTTTGCTTGGTGCGTTGACGGTTGATGGCGGTTATGCGGGGAATATTACCTTGCAGGATTATGCGATAATGAACATTAACAACGGTATCGTTGAAAAAGTAACAGTGAAAGGATCTACCTCTTATGAATTTGACGGACCGAGTGTAGTCATAAGCGGCGGGGACACGTATAATCTGACATTGTCTCCCGGAAAGGGAAAAACAGCTCTCTTGTCCGTTTCCAGCGGTCTTGCCAAAGTTGAAAAAATCGTTGCGAACAGTGGCGCAACCGTTTCCGCTACTGCCGGTCATCTTACTGACGTTACGCTTAAAAGCGGTTCTGTACTTGACGTTCAGGGGCAGGATGCTTTGCTTTCTAATGTGAAAGTGAATAAAGGAGCAATAGCCACGGTGTATGACCTTGCTGATATTT
>CALCCZ010000217.1 GCA_937900075.1 uncultured Lentisphaeria bacterium | reverse complement strand
TATGATCAGTGTGATTACGCCGCTGATGATAACGCGTCCGGATTCACCGGGTTGGAGTGAGGAGAGAAGGATACCCCATTGTTTGAGATAATCCCGAGCTTTTTGGACGCGGAGAACTCTACCGGCAGCGGAATATCCTAAATCGAAGGAAACGGCGCAATTTTGGGGGAGTGTTTCATTGGTTACATTTTTGCACGGGTATGTTATGATATTTGAGTTGATTTCGCGGGTATGAATAACGGGACAGATGACGATATCGTCGGTTTGTGTGCCGGGCGGGATACCGAGGATCCGGAAGGGACCAGATTGCGACTGGCTTTTCAGGATTCCGTTATTGTCTATATCGGCGAACGTATCGTCCGTGTTTTTGATTTTGACCAAAGCCCCGCAGATTCCGTGCATTTTACATGGTGTGAGAAATCCGGTGACAGCATTTTCGGCAGTGAACGCGATATTTTCGGAATATTCTGTGGCAACCTGTCCGCACAAGGCTGGCACTTCGTCGGTGAAAGGAGTCAGGAGTCCATTGACAGTGACAGCTGTTCCGCGCGGGAGATCGTTTGGCAAACCATGGATGCGGAGGATATTTTCGTTGTGATATTGGTGTGGATTGGGGCGTAATTGCGGGCAGAATTTTTGTTCGTTCCGATGATTAAGGAGAGCGGAGAATTGGTTCATATTTTCAGCGGTAACGACTTGATTCAAGGGTTGACCTGGGAAGAAGGGATCCATCAGAAATTTCTCCTGGGGTAGATTTGTTCGACATAGACATAGAAAGTTTCGCGTCTGACTTGCGGTTCGGGATCCGCTTCGTAGGTGTAACCCGTTTCGGTCCAGACGTAATCCCAACCATCAATATGAGGTATCGTAATGGTATCGAAAGTCACGTTTTCGCGGTTTCTGCGGACCGCATAAGTGTAAGTGAGCCGCCATTTTCCGGTAGAAGGATTGTATGCGCCGGAGATTCCGGTGGCAAGGACTTCGCCGGGACTGAAATTGTGGAAGGAATTGGAATTGACGGTTCCGACTGTTTGGCAGACATCCGGCAGAGAAGTGATGGAACTTTTTTCCAAGGTAACGGAGAGCCGGACGGCGGGTGAGATGATATCGAGGCCGTCGCCCTGATGAATGCCCGCGGGATGTCCGTGTGGGAATACATTTCCGTTATGGGTATATTTTTTTGAGACGATGGCATGAACGATATGAGACGGTTGTGCTTCTGCTTCGAAACGGAAATCGCGGTCTCTGCCGGAAATTCTGGTTTCGGAAGCGTCGTGAGAGATGGCGTATGAGACGGCAATCTGCCAGACTTGAGAGGCGAGCCGTTTATCGATTTGAAAGTTTTTAACGGGGATTCCTTCGATGGAACCGGGAATACTTGCGCTTGCTTTGGCAGCTGTGAGAGCGTCATGTTCGGTTTCTGCGCCCTCTGCCAGGAAGTATAAAGTTGCGTGACTGTTATCGGAATTTACGGTATCGATGGATATTTCCGCTTCTTTCCATGATTGTTTGATTTGTACTGGCATAGGGACTCACCTGATGTTGAAGTAAGTTGGAAGGTCATGAATGAATTTTTCCAGCATACGCTGTATGGAGTTCAATTCATTTTTCATGATGTCGAGTTCCACGGCGATGCGTTCCGTGTCACTGACCGGAGTATTGGACTGCTTTTGTCTGTCGGTATTTTCCGGGTTGTTCATAAAATTTTCCTGTTTCATTTTTTATTCCTCTGTTTTTCGGAGCGGGAGTTGCGGATTTCCTGTCCGCCAATCGGGATCCCGGATATCGGGGAAGGACCGGGTGGTCATTTTCAAGCGTATGGGGTCATTTTCTTTTCCTGTGAGTATCAGGTTCTGGAGAGTGAAATCTGCTTCGATACCGTTTCCTTCGTTGTTGGACAGGAAGAGACTGAAAGGACTTTGAGAGAAATACGCCTGTTGAAAAAAGGCCGGATCTGTGGAATTGTTATCACAGAGAATATTGAGTTCCCAGGTCATGTTTTTGAATTTGCAGAGTTTGCGTTTCCAGTTTGTGTTTTCGCGTATATTGGCATCGGAAGTATCTGAATCCAGTTTGACGGTATATGCGAGAATGCAGCCGCAGGGGATATCCGCGTGTTCTCCGTATGTCCCACGGTAGAGTTGAGTTTCCGGAGTCATTATGACAGCCATGATGTTTTTTCCTTCCGGTTGATTTTTCAAGAGATGACGATATGATTACGGCATGAGTTCAATTACATAGTCTGTGAAAGTGAGTTCCACGACAGCTGCGAAAACGCCTGGCGACCGGAGCAGATCCGTGGAGGACAGCGGTTTGAATGCCAGATTGGTGCAGATTGCGTTTTCGAAGCGTTTACAAGGGAACTTTTGTGCGATTTCATAAACGAAATTCAGGAAAGAGGGTCCGTCAAGTTCATTGCCGCGTTGAAGAATGCAGATCTGGACGTTTGAAATTTCCTTTCGGACATCTTTAGCAATCAGTTGGTATTTTGTTCCGTTTGGCAGTACGCTCACATTTGTTTCGGAAAGTTGTTCGAGTTGCCATTCGGGGAGATAGCGCAGGACTGCGTGGTAGGAACTGAGGGTATTGGCGACATATTGTGCGAGTTGATGAGCATTCATGATTTCTTGATTCCGTTGTTGCGATAGTGGTGGGGGAGCCACGGGCGGAACCCGTGATACATCCCCGGTGCATGAAGTTTACTGTTCTGTCTTGGCAGTCAGGAATGAGTGGTCGCGATGGTATGGACACGTTTTCCCGTTTTGAAAATGCCGGTATATTCCCAGCAGTCTTGTGTTTGAGAGGGCATGACCGTATATTCATCCGTGTTCCAGATGATTTTATCACCTCTTTGCGGTATGAAATCGAGTTCTCTGGAATCGAACAGGAAATCCGTGCTGTGCTTTTGAATCGCGATAAAAGCCATTTCCGCCGAGTTGTTTTTTCTGCTGACGGGCAGCGCTTTGAACTCGCGGGCGACAGCATTTCCCGTTCGGATATAGGTGACATTTACGCAAAGATATTTCATCCGGAAACGGATGAGGCATTCTTCGGCTTTCTGCAGTTCGTTCATGCGAGTGCGATCATCCGGTTGGCGCGGAGAGTTGTGAGAACCTTGTTCAGAGCCTGAATGATGTTAATACAGTCTTGTCCGGCGGTTTCGATGTCGGGGATTTTCTGACCGGTGGTCGGAACCCAGTTATTATCATCGAAGGTACTGTTGATAAGCACACGCACGGTTCCGTCGTTTTCATCGGCATCCTGTATAGCGAGACCGAGGAGAGCATCGGAATGGTTATCGGTAGCGATTTCGTCTTCTTCATTCCAGTAAACGTTGTCTCCGGTTTCGAACTCCGCATCATCTTTGGTCACATCGAAAACACCGCAGGTCGCGAGTGCTCCGTTTCCCCCGGCGGGGATATCGGTTTTTGTGATACCCGCCAGACCATTCTGAATGATGATGGTTCCGGCGGAGATATCGGTCGTCGGGGTGAAATCGATGGCTTTTCCTTCTTGAATGTAACGAGCGTTCATGATTTTATTCCTTTCTTTGGGGATAAGGGGGGTATTTATATTTCCGGCGACAGTTTTCCGGACAGTCGCCGGATCGGTTTGTTGTCTGATGTTTCTTTGAAAAACGGGTTATTCACCGGCTGATTTTACGAGCCCGCGGAAATCCTGTTCCCGGACACCGACATCGAAGTACACGCGGAACCACATACCGAGGCTGCTGAAGTCGGTATCACCATGTTCCACAACGGGAGCGTGGCGTCCTTTCAGATATCCGATTTCCCAGGTATCGGCAGTTTGCGGATTTCCGAAGAGATACCAGGCTTTTGCGCTGGCGCCGGGGTAATTGCTGTTGGCAAGGTATGGGCTGCTGACAACGTGCAGGTCTTCTTCCGCGAGTACATTCAGAGCAGGACGCAGGGTCGTTCCTGTGCCGCCGCTCATAATCATCGTGGCGCCGCGTGTGAGTTCCAGGGCTTTATGTCTCAAGACAGTCGGGACGAGCAGAAAATACGGTTCCACATTGATTGGCTGATGATCGGCATCGGTCTGATCCAGAAACATTCCGATAGCTTTGCTCAGAGAATCGGAGGAGAGTTCCGTATCGGCACCCGTTTGCAGATTGCCGTGAGCGGTATGGAACAGGGCATAACCGTCGGACTGTTCCGGATTCGCCAGAAGACGCCGGAAAAAGAGCTGGTCGATCAGACGTGCGGCACGATTTCCCATGGCAGCCGGCACTTTCATAAAAGCACCGAGGTCGTCATTGATAATCATTTTTCTTGTCAGACAGAATTTTTTACCATAAGTTTCCAGCTGATTCACAGCTCTTTCTTCCGTGAGTCCGCCCTCTTTGATTTCTCCGTCCTGCGCTACGGGGAGCAAGTCCCCGACATCGGTCAGCCGGAACCGTTCCGTTTCTTTGAAATCGCTCAGGTCTGCAGACGAACAGAGCTTTTTTGCGACAACGGGCTGAGCTTTGAAACTTTCCATCAGTTTTTTGTTGGCCGCATTGGAAAGCAGACCCGGCAGAGTCACTGTGCTGAATGCAGCGCGGATTCTTTCATTGTCGCTGTGATAGTTCCCGTGAAGTCCGTCCAGTTCCAGACATTCCGTCAGAATGTTCCGCAGAGACATTTCCAGTTCCCGGCATCCGTATTCCACGGCTTTTGCGCCCAGACTCTTTTCCAGTTCGTCTGCGGAGATCCCGCTCCGGAGACACAGGGCCGCCTCCATAACATTTCTGCGTTCCGCACCTTCCGGTTTGTGTGCCGAGAGAATTTGAAAGCCGCCGCCACCGGGTCGTTTCTGGCGCATTGCTTTCAATACTTTTCCGGAAACGACATCGGTACTCCATCCTGCATGAATGGCTTCCGATTCAATATCGGGAAAGTCGGTTCCGCAGATTTCGCGGATATCGGCTATGCGTTTCCGTTCCGTCTGCAAAGCCGCCGTGACGGCATCCAATCCGTTATTATCCGCAGTGCATACGGTCATGTTTTTGTCGTTCTGAATGCTGTTGACTTTGTTTTCAAGCTGCTGGTCCGCGCTGCCGGCGATGGTGTTCTGATTTCCGTAATCCGTTTCGTTCATGTTACTTTCTCCTTGTGTTAAATGAAATGATGCTCTTACGGCAAGTTCCGTTTCAGAATCCGCCCCTACCGCTACTACCGATACTTCACGCAGTACCGAACTTTTTACATGGCAGAAGGGACCTGTTTGCAGTTTGCCGTTGATTATTCTTGACCCTTGCAATACGTTTTCTGTTTCTTTTGCCTCCGCAATTTCTTCCGGTTCAGCGTTTTCCTCAATCTCTTTCTGTTCCTCTTTGGAAGCAACTTCCAAATTCTTAAAAGGAACAGCACAGAATTTCTTGACATCCTGAACTCTTGTCATAAACGGCTTTGAACCGTCATTGAGTTTGTCAAGCACAATTCGGCTGACAGTCATAATGCCGACTCTAATGCCACGATTATACTGCTCTTGAAGTTTGGCTCGGATAAGTTCTTCAAACTTCTCGGTAGTCATATTGATGTCTTTCTTTTCTTCTGTGGTTTCGGGTTTTTCGTTTACTTCATTCTTGATTTCATCACTCATTAGATTCACCAACTTCCTCAATAATAAGTTCT
>CALCCZ010000216.1 GCA_937900075.1 uncultured Lentisphaeria bacterium | reverse complement strand
TTCCTCTCTTCTCCCCCCCAACTTTTTCGTGTTTTTCGTGGTTCCCCTACCCCCTAATCTTTCTTTGCCCTCATGCAAACGTTATGCACGGGGTTGCGCCACGATGTGGCTTCCCCCGTGAAAGGTTCGACCAACAAAACAAATCCCCATCCCGCCCCAAGCAATCCCGAATACGTTTCTTCACATCTTCACATCTTCACATCTTCACTTCTTCTATTCCCTCCGGATTTATTTTTTCCAGAAGGAAGGGAGGAAAATCACAAGGAGGGTATAAAGTTCGAGACGGCCTAAAAGCATTTCAAATGCGAGAAGGCATTTGGAATAGGCACTCATCCACCCGAAACTTTGAGACGCGCCGATATCACCGAATCCGGGTCCGACATTGGTCAATGAAGAAATGGAGGCGGAAATAGTACATGCGATATTCATTCGTGAGGACGATTCGAAGGATGAATCGAAGGACAGCAGGACAGCAAACAGGGCAATCAGCATGGCAAAAGACAGGCAGAACCCGATTGTCTTCTTAATCATGGCATCATCGCAACGGATTCCGTTCAGGCAGATATTCTGCACCTGATGCGGATACAGGCATCGGCGGATCTCATAATGAACATATTTCATCACCAGAATGACACGCCAGCATTTGACACCGCCGGTCGTTGAACCTTCACAAGCGGTACAGAGCATCAGAAGATACAGCACCATACAGGCACAAGTGGGCCATTTATCATAATCTATGGATGTAAATCCGGTAGTCGTGATAATGGAAACCGTCTGAAACAGGGAATGCCGGAAGGAATCGCCCAGTGCAACCGCAAATTCCCGGATTCCGGCACCATTGGCAGGAATATCTGTTTTTTTTGCCACGAGAATAATCATAATGAGAAAGGCAGCCAGCAGAACAAAAATGGTATAGAAACGGAACTCCTCGTTCTGCCAATAGGGATTGGTATACCCGGAAACCGTTTTCTTTTTCACACGTTTGAACTTATCACGCAGATTCTGAAAAAAAGTACCGCCGTCACGCAGAAGCTGGTAATGCAGAATGAAATTGCAGCCGGAGAGGAACATAAATACAATCGTTATGAGTTCGATTGCGGTAGAATCCCAAAACGCTATACTTGTGTTTTTCGTGGAAAAACCGCCGGTCGCAGTCGTGGTAAAGGCATGACAGATAGCATCGAACCACCTCATTCCGGCGATTTTCAGAAAAATCGTCTGGAGAACCGTCAAACCGACATATACACACCAGAGAATCGCCGCTGCATCCTTGATTCGCGGGACTACTTTTCCCTGCATCGACTTTGCACCGGTCATCTCCGCATTATACAGCGCCTGACCGCCGATATTCATCAGCGGCAGAATCGCGACTGACAGAACGACAATCCCCAAACCGCCAAGCCATTGTGTCATGGCACGCCAGAACAGAAGTCCATCCGGCAGGGACTCCACATCGCTGCAGATTGTCGCGCCTGTAGTGGAAAATCCGGACGAGGTTTCAAACAAGGCATCGGCAACAGAAAAATTACCGCATACCATGTAGGGAATCATGCCGAAAAGAATGGCAAGCAACCAGGAAAATGTCACGGTCGCAAACCCCTCCCGCAAACCGAATTTTTTGTTATTCATCCGGTGCGGATTGAACAATATGACGGCAGGAATACCGATAATTAAAGGCACAAGGGAACAAGCAAGCAATTTCAGTCCGATAACAGGACCGTCCAGAAAAAAAGCACAACCGGAAGAAAGAAGCATGGCTGCCGCTACACAAAACAGCACAAGCGACATCAGAAATGCCAGCAGTTTCCAGTTCATTTGACAGCTTCCCCGGAGAACAGTTTTTCCAGCTCCTTGCCGGAATTTTCGGAAACAATCGTCACCACAGTGTCTCCTGCCATCAACACCGTTGTACCCGTCGGTGACACCAATTCACCATTGCTCCGGAACAGAAATGCCAGACTGATACCCGGTGGCAACGGACTGGGACGATCCGACAACCGTTTTCCGACAAGAATGGATTTTTTGGCAATTTTGTATTCCGCAATTCCAACTCCGAATTTCAACAAATTGGCATCGCAAGGAAGAATTCCTTTGTTCAGGGAACGGAAAATCGTATTCACACTCGTAAGAGTGGTACTGAAACTGCAGTCTATCAGGTCCAGACGGGGAACAATTCCGAGGTATTCCGGTTTGTGAGTCACAACAATGACTTTCGCGGCTCCTTGCTGTTTTGCCAGAATACAGGACAGCACATTCGCTTCGTCATCATCGGTAACCGCTATGAACGCATTGGCAGAATCCACTCCCGCCTCTTCCAGAAGAGATTCCGTCGTCGGATCCCCATAAAGCACAATTACATTGCTCTCGACCTTCTGCAAACCGTCTAATACCCGGTTCTCCTGCATTTTCCCCATCACAATCAACGTCACTTCATACCCTTTGGCAACAGCATCCCGGGCAAGCAACAGCCCGATATCATCACTGCTTCCCGCAATTACAATCCTGCCGCGATCTGTCCGTCCTTCCGAAAAAGCATTGTTTATGAACGAATCCACATCCCGGTTCTTTCCCGCCACATAAATTCTGTCGCCGGGAAACAGGAACGTCTCACCATCCGTAAAAACCGTCTGACCATTCCGGAACACCGTTGCTATCCGCACATGACAATCCCGCAGCAATGACATTGCCTTCATCGGCGTGTTCAGCAGTTTGGAATCTCCCGAAATCTTCAGAGTCGCCATGCAGGCTTCATCCCCCGGATCCATCTGCATTTTTTTGTCTTCATCCAAAGCGCCGCTCTGCCCGAACAATATCTTTTCCAGCAGATACCGGTTATCCAGGACCGCCGAAATCTGACGGCTCACTTCTTCACTGGTCGAAAATGTCTCATGAATACCGAAATCATTCGGTTTGACACCGTCTTCTTCCGAAAAACTGTCGGAACTGTACAACCGGCAAATCCGTTTCATTTTCCGGGGATTGAATTTCGAGGCTATTTTGCAGGATATGATGTTCGCAGCTTCATTCCCGCTGATGGCAAGAAAAAAATCCGCATGTTCGATTTCCGCTTCCTTCAGCACCTTGACACTCGTACATGACCCCAATACCGATTTCACATCCACAGACTGCGCCAGACGATTCAGCTGGTCAACATCATGATCCACAACCGTAATGTCATGCTTGCGCCAGTAAAGTACGAGCGAAAGCAGTCTGCCAAGCTCACCCGCGCCAATGATAACCGTCTTCATGGATTCCATGTTACGAGTCCCCGTTCCCTTCTGTTCTATCGCTTGAAATCAAATTCCGTCTCAAACAGCTCCGCCAGCTTTTCACACACCTCTCCTTCGTCGGCTTCGTTTCCGTTCACTTTCACCGTCACACTGTCGCCCTTCTTCAATCCCAAAGAAAGCAAATCCAGAATACTGTGCAAATCCGCATTGCCGCTGTCGGACTCGGCTCTGAGTTCCATTCCGGGATATTTCGATGCGATGGCAACAATAACCCCGGACGGACGGCAATGAATGCCGGCATTATTTTTTATAACAACTGTCTTCTGTCTCATGTCTGACACTCCGTCGTAACTGTTTTTTACTTACAGAAATATAGCATATCGGAGCCAATTTGTCAAGTTCCTGACATCGTTGATTTTTACGTTTTTCTCGAAATACTTCGGCAGACCAAGAGGAGCGAGGAGCTTATTCAGTTTCTGCAGTCCCTTCGGGTCAAAGCCCATCCGATAGGCCTTCTCCTTTGTCTCATTGAACAGCTTTGCATTGGCAATGGCATCATTCACGAGGCCTTCCCCTTGAGGGCATTTCTGAAGGAACGCCGTGCGAGCCCGTTCAAAATCCGCTCGCGCGTTTTCTCCCCATCCGGAGAACTTCTGGACATCACGCAGCAGTTTGAGCGCCTCGTCTTCCAACTCCGGATAGGGGCGCCACCCGTGCCCCGTCGCTACCGTAGCTTTCTGCGGGCTGTCGGTCAGGCACTTGATTTGATCGTCATAGGTTTGCGCAACCCGGCAAAAGACGATCCCCCTATCGGATCCTGCAAACACTTCGTCAGCAAGCGCCAGCGAATCCTTTTTCAGGCGGTCAAACGCCATACCGCCACGACCTTCGCCTGCCTTCGCAAGCTCTTCCGCGCGATGGAGCAACGCATCAACTTTCTTTTGCCATCCCGCGACAAAATCGGCGTCCTCCGGACTGACTGCGTT
>CALCCZ010000215.1 GCA_937900075.1 uncultured Lentisphaeria bacterium | reverse complement strand
CAACGGCACCAATGTGGTTCTGGGCGCTAATACGCTGAGCGGAAACGTCAGTGCCGCTGCGCCGCAGATCACTGCCGCCGCCGGGGAAGACCGGGACATCATCATCAACTGGAACTGTTCCGAAATACCCGAAGGTGCTGAACTTTGCATCTATTATGATACCGATAACAAGAACCGGGACGGCATACTCGTCGCCCAGATTACTCCGGAGTCAGTCAGTGGCACCTATACCTGGACCGTTCCGGATGCAATTGGCGGCAATCTTCATTTCTACGCCGTTCTTTCGGCTCCTGATATACTACCTTCCATCGGGTCTTATACCGATGCTGTCCCAATGACAGCCAAAGCCAAGCTCGTCGAAGTCGACTCTTCCGGATGGACATACGTCGGCGAAGGTTTTTATACACAGGACGCTTCCATCACCTTTGACGGAACACTCGAAGTTGACGGCGGTTCTGTTTCCGGAACCACCTCTATTGACTACGGCGCAGAGATCATACTTGATGACGCTCTGCTTTCAGGCTCTCTTACCCTTGCCGGAACGATGAACGTAAACAGCGAAACGGATGCTTCAGATGCAGAGATTATCATTGATCTTACACAGCAAAGCACTTCTGAAAACTGTTTGATTAATGGGCTTGATCTGCTGACAGGTTCTTACGCCTGTGCAATCAGGGTATCTGAGGACCAGAAGTTAGGAACTTATAAACTTGCTCAAGGCGCAGAAAACTTTGCAGGAACTATTTCCATCGGTGACGGTACTGTAGATTATGGCGAGATCACGGTCAATGGAGAAGAAGTTGTTTACGGAGAAAACTATTATATCCTCGAAGAAAAGGATGGCGATCTTACTCTGAGCATTGCAGCAATCTCTGACAATCCGCAGAATTTGCGGGGAGACAGCAATGGCTTGAGCTGGGATCCCATCCCCGATGTGGATGGTTACATTGTCGAATACTCTACCGACAATTTTACCAATGTTATTTCTTTTGAAACAACCAGTAACAAAGTTGACTCTATAGCGTTACCTGTTGGTACCTATCAATGGCGGGGCAAAACCCTTGATAAAAAAGTAGTCGGCTACGGTGAAAATATTATTTCCCTACAGACTGTCACAGAACCTCAAGAGTATATTTCAAATGCTGACGGCAACACAGATCTATTCTTTGCCAATGCCAAGGGAAAGTGGACATTTGGCTATGTTGCAAAACACACGGGTATCCTGAATGGCTGGAGCGGAACTAATGAGCAAGTGACACTGACAGGCAAAAATAAGCTTGCAGACATCTTTGAAGGTTCAACGGATGCCAATATCCTGATTCTGACCGATGACGCCAACGGCGATGCTCTGTTTGTGGATGACATTTATTCAGCATTTCCTGGAACTATTGCCGATCAGCAAGCGCGTATTGCTCAAATTGATGAGATCCGTGCCGGACAGGGGGATGACATTGTTGATATGACCAGTCAGCGATTTGCTTATATCGGTGACGGTGTCAAAATTTATGGCGGTATCGGTAACGATACAATCTGGGCTAATAATGGCAGCAACTTCCTCTTCGGAGATGCCGGAAATGACCGCTTGGTCGGCGGAGCAAACGATGATGTGATCGTTGGCGGTTCCGGCAATGACAAAATGCACGGCGGCGGCGGAAATGATACTTTCACCTTCTGCGAAGGCTGGGGCAAAGATACCGTGGTACAGCTGGATGTCGGAAGTGTTACACTGTGGTTTACAGACGGAGATATCAGAAACTGGAATGCCGGGAGCATGACTTACAGCGATGGTGCGGGAAACAGTGTCACAGTAAGCGGAGTTTCTGCTGACAAAATCACGCTGAAATTTGGGGATGACAGTTCATCCCTTTACGATGAGCTTACCGTAGCCGGATGCTTTGATAATGCCGCAAGCGAAAAGATTTTTGAAGATATAAACAAAGGAATGTTGGTGTAAGGGTGAATTGCCAAGGTAAAAGCAGATTGTGGGCTTTTACTTAGGGTGGGCTATTTTTGTAGATGAGCGTTTCATCAGGAAAAGGTGCTTTTACTTTGGCAAATCAAAAAAATGAGTAATCGGTTTGGGATAGGGGGCAGGGGCATGGGAAACTCCAGCGTTTCCGGGTACAAAGAAAAATAGGACTTTTAGGACTTACAGATGCTATTTTCCTGCCTGACAACCTGGCGGATTGCCGAATATCCCTCGGCATTTTCCATTTCCCTGTCCCCTATCTGCTGACCGATTACTTTTTTTAATTTTTTCAAAATGGTATACGGTATGAATTTGAAAAGTTGAAAAAATAATGCTACTGTAGTGTTACGTTCGGAATTTTTGTGTTAATTTCAGAAGTTTAGTTTTTTGGAAAAAGGAAATCTGTCATGAAAAAAATCATCCTTTCCATATTGGCTTTTACCGCCTTTTTTGCAATCGTTTCCGCTGCAGATTTTTCTATTCAGGTCGTTCCGACCAAAGCGGTCAATATTGAGGACCAGTTCCGGCACATTATGCCGAATCGTCCGCCGTTTTTTTCGAAGGTTTCACGTGTTGTCTGCGGAGAACCTTTCAAGGTTGAAATCGTCTTTGTCGGGGCGAAGGTTCAGAACAGTGCTTTCAAACTTACCGGAAAACTTGTCATGACTAATCCCAATGGGAAAAAAGACGCGTTCCCTTTGCACGCCGATATCGGGAATTTATCGGCGGATACTGCGGGGGTTTTTATTTTTCCACAGAATTTAATGGTCACTTATGAACCGGAGGATCCCAAGGGAAAATTTATCTTTGATGTAGAATTGACTGATGCAAATTCCGGCAAAACGGCAAAAGCATCCACAAGCGTGGAATATGTGGATAAGGTAGCCGTGCAGCCCGGGGAAAAGTATTTTGATAAAATCATGAATTATTATTTGGCCCCATGTCCGGAAAACATTGTTCCTGCGTTCAAAGAATTCCTTGCGAATCTTCCGAAACAGAAAGAAAAG
Source organism: uncultured Lentisphaeria bacterium (assembly GCA_937900075.1). GTDB lineage: Bacteria > Verrucomicrobiota > Lentisphaeria > Victivallales > UBA1829 > SIG77. Next base: position 772 of record CALCCZ010000215.1, on the reverse strand, counting down.
GAGAAGAACAACTTTAATCCGCTGCCGCAGCTGGCATTCTTCTATTTTCTGCTGAAAGAGAATCCGCAATGTGTTCCTGCATTTGCGGAACTTTTCAAATCCCTGCATAACGAGGAGAAATATATGGCAGCGGTGGTGCTGAATTTCGTTTCCGCGGATTCGGCAAAAGTATTGACCGGGGAACAGAAAGTTGCTATCGGTCAGCAGTTCTCCGCCAACCCGTTTCAGATTGAGCAAGTAGCTGTTCCGTGGCAGTTGGATATTTGCTGGGCGGAATTTTTTGTGCGGGGAACCAAGGCTCCGGTCATGAAGATTGTCAATGCCATGAGTCTTGCCAAAGATTCTCTTACAATTGCCGACTACAAAAAACTTGCCAAGCCGACTGCCGAAGACCAGAAAAAACTGTTGAAAGGTCTTACGGTCATGGCAGCGCAATGGTCCATGGGGTCTCTGGTGCAGAAACATCCTCTGATCCGCTATTATGTGGAAGCCGCTTTACTGCGTGGTGAGGTGAAAGAACCTTTTGCTGCTGCGTTATCCGCCAAAGCAGTCGGCATGGAAGTCAATGTAAAAGAATGAGCCGTAAGAAAATCACAGATTTTCCTCAATTTTTTCAAAAAACGGTGGTTTTGCAAATATTTCGAGCGTGAGCAAAAGCGATTTTGAAAAAAAGCGAAATATCTGAGAAAGTCACTGACCGATTGCGACAGCTGAACATTTTTTGTGTAAAAACAGACAGATAACTTGATTTTTTGCCGATGATGATATATGT
>CALCCZ010000214.1 GCA_937900075.1 uncultured Lentisphaeria bacterium | reverse complement strand
GGCTTCCTCCGTGAGTGGTTCGTGCCGCCCCGTTGGGGCTCGGGAGGTTTTGGTTGCCGAAACCAGGGGTTGCGCCGCCTTCGGCGTCTCCACCCCTGGCTATAATCGTGCCGCCCCGTTGGGGCTACATGTGGAACGTGCCGTGGCGTATTCGTGATTGCGCGGAACGCTGTGGAATGGTGGCATGAGAAATGCCGTGGCGTATTCGTGATTGCGCGAGGAGTTGTGGAATGGTTGTATGAAAAATGCCGGATGTTATTCGTGATTGTGCGGGGCGGGGAATTTTTTGAACCACGAATGAACACCAATGAGCACTAATAGAACATTGGATAATGGGCATGGAAAACGCCGGTGGTTCCCGGCACAAATAAAAATAGGACCTATAGGACTTATAGGAATTTTCGTGATTGTGCTGGCGAGATGTGGATAGGGGATATTTGAGCATTTTTTGTACTTTTATGAAAAATGGTGTATAAAAACGCGTTCAGAGGGTGTATAGTATATAGGACAGTAGTTAATTTTTAAGAGAAGGAAAAAAATGATGCAGAATGCGCTTGAATTACTGGAAAGTCTGCCGGGAAAGATGACGGCACTGAAAAATGAACTGTCGCGAAAGGTTTTCGGTCAGGAAGAACTGATAGAAAACATGCTGGCTGCGATTATTGCGAGAGGACATTGTCTGTTGACCGGTGTTCCGGGGCTTGCCAAGACATTGTTGGTCAGTTCCTTTGCGGAGGCGGCAGATTTGAAATTCAAGCGGATACAGTTTACACCGGACATGATGCCGGGCGATATTACGGGGAGCGAGATTCTGGATTTTGATTCTGTCAGTGGCAAGCGTTCGTTTCAGTTTGTTCAGGGGCCTGTTTTTGCCAATTTAGTGCTGGCGGATGAAATCAACCGTACGCCGCCGAAGACGCAGGCAGCATTACTGGAAGCGATGCAGGAGCGAGTGGTTACGGTTGCGGGGAAACGTTATGAGCTGGAAGCGCCCTTTTTTGTGTTGGCGACCCAAAATCCGATTGAGCAGGAAGGGACGTATCCGCTTCCTGAGGCTCAACTTGACCGGTTCATGTTTTCTCTGAACGTGACGTATCCGTCATTCGAGGATGAAATGCGTGTGATGTTAGAAACAACAGACGGGACCACCGTTACCTTGAACAAAGTGATATCCTGTGAGGAACTGATTGGCTGCCAGGATGCAGTACGTTCTATTCCTGTTCCCCGCAGTGTGGTGGAATTTGCCGCGCGGATTGTTCGCGGGACTCGTTCGGATGCCCAAAATGATGCGACCCCGTATCTGCAATGGGGCGCGGGACCGCGAGCGGGGCAGTGTCTGGTACTTGCTGCCAAGGTTTATGCGGCATTTGGCGGGCGCAGTAATGCTTCGATGGAAGATATCCGCAAGGCGGTATTACCGGTATTGCGTCACCGTGTGATTCTGAATTACCGTGCGGAAGCGGAGAAAGTGCGTCTTGAGGAGCTTTTAGAGAAGATAGTTTCAGACGCCGCGAAAGCATGCAGAGTGTGAAATGGCGGGTTTTCCGGAACATATATTTGACCTGATAGATGCGGAGCAGCTTGCACTTCTTCCCTCGCTGGAACTTCGTGCGCGGGCGCTTGCGCACGGTGTTTATACAGGTATGCATAAGAGTCCGTTTCGCGGAACCAATGCGGAGTTCAAGGAATTCCGGGAGTATTTTCGCGGTGATCCGGTAAATGACATTGACTGGAAAGTTTATGCGCGTACGAATCATTTGGTTGTACGTTTGCGTGAAGACAGCACAGATTTAGGGGCAGCCATATTTATGGATGCGTCGGCGTCGATGGCGTTCCGTGACAGTGAAAAGACGCTTTCCAAGTGGGATTACGCGGCAACCATTGCGGCCGCCTGTATGCTGATTCTCAGTGAACAGAAGGATCGTTTTTCCCTGATGGTTCCGGGACATGATGAAATGTTTGAGAAGCCGTCGAATACGCAGGCGCATCTTTCCTATTTACTGAAGAAACTTGGCAGAAAGCCGGATTTGAAAGAATTTCCGTTGAAGAATGCGTTAATGGATGCGGTAGATACGCTTCAAAACGGAGCTCCGGTAATTTTACTTTCCGATTTCTATTTTCCCGCATCGGATCTGGAAAATCTGCTGACCATGCTGGCAGCCAAACATTGTACGCCATTGCTGTTTCGTGTGATGACCCGTTCGGAATATGATTTCCCCTACAGTGATGCGGTACGTTTTCAGGATATGGAGACGGAGGAACGACTGGCATTTTCGCCGGACAGCATACGCAGGGAATATCATGAGGCGTTGAATCGACACATAGAAGAGTTTGATCATCTTGCGATCAGTTGTCGGGGGTGTCATCATGTATTTCTCACGGATACACTACCAGTAGAGGCGCTGGGGATGTTTCTGGCGACCCAGGGGAAACGGGCAGGGAGGTAACGATGTTTTATTTTGCATTTCCCATGTTTCTTGCGGGAGTGGCGCTGGTTACGGTGCCATTGCTGCTACATTTTTTACGGAAGCGTATGCGCAAGACGCAGGAATTTCCGTCTTTTTATTTTCTGAAGCAGATGATAGCGCGTAAACGTTCGCGCAATGATTTTCGCAGCTGGCTGGTCTTGCTGCTGCGTATTCTGGTTCTGGCGTGTCTTGCCCTTGCTTTTGCATGGCCATGTTTTGATCAGCCGGACAAGGAGCCGGAAGAGGCGACCGTATTTATACTTGACGGATCGTACAGTACGCGCAATCCTGAATTTCAAAGCAGTCTTGACGGGATACTGGAAACGCAGTTGAAAAACATTTCGACAGACCGACCGGCTGTTGGACTGATTGCATCGGACCGGATGACGGTTTCCGGAGATTTTACCAGTGACAGCGGTTCGCTCAAGAGTTTTTTCCGTCATTACAAGGGTGAAGTGCCGGTATCCTGTGATTTTTCCCTGGCACTGTACCGTGCAGACCGTATTCTTGCCGGAATCAAGGCGGAAAAGCGCCGTATTGTAGTCCTGACCGATCGTCAGCGCGTGCCGTGGAGACATTTGCCTGAAGAACCTTTTTTAACGACCGCGGATGAAGTAACGATTGTACCGGAAGCAGTCAGCGAGCCTGTGAATGCCCGGATTATTTCTGCCGAGCGAACGGGTGGTGGACTGCAGGTATCATTGCTTTGTACGGGTGGGAAGGAGCAGGGAATCGGCTGTGAGTTGGAACTGTTGTCCGAAAAAGGACAATCACTCTGGAAACAGCCGGCAGCCTTGACATGCGGCAGCAGTATCCATGTAGTGATTCCGCTTTCCGGCAAAATCGGCAATGATGAAGCCGGGATGTTGCGGCTGCATTGTAAAAATGATGCCTATCCGGCAGATAATGAATGGTATTTTCCGCCGGTCCCGAAAGTCAAACGAGCAGTTCAGCTGTTTTCATCGGTCCGGTATCCCGCATTGAATGCGGCATTGGATTCTGCGGAGATCCGTTTTACGGAATCGGAGGAATGGCCGGATGTGCTTCCTGATATGTTCATGGTGGGCGATTCGCCACTTTCCGAGCCCCGAATGGTTTGCGGAAAGCTGGATGACGCGCTGCATGCGGGGAGTGCAGTGGTTCTGCTATATGAAAACACTCCGTTTATGCAGTCTTTATTTGAACATTTCGGAGCAGCCTTTATGGAAGGAGACAAACGTGCGGCCTCACTGACATTGGAATCGCTGAATTTAGAACATCCGGTATTTCAGGAATACCGGAATCTGGGATCGGCATCGTGGTTTGACCTGTTATTTTTCGATGTGCCGACAATCCGCTATCCGGAAGGGACCCAGGTTCTGGCGACCTTTGAAGGCGGACTTCCCGCGATAGCCGAGTTTCCGTATAATGGTGGCAAGGTATTTTTCTTTGCCTTTTCGCCGGATTCAAAGAGGACGAATTTTCAGACCTCGGGACATTTTCTGCCGTTTGTTCGAGAGCTTTTGGAGTACAGTGCCTTGGCAGCCAGGAAAAAAGTTATGTTTACGGCAGCGGATAAAACTGTGCGTATGGCTGAAGGCGAACTGGATTTACGGAAGCCGGGGATTCGACATTTGGGAGAAGAGACCATTTGCATTAATGCGGATCGTATGGAATCAGAGACGGAACTGCTGCCGAATGGTTTTACGGTTCCGGAGAGTGTGAAGAAATCCGGAGAGGATGTAACTGTAAAGAAAAAAGAATTTCCTTTTGATAAGACTAACCCGCTGATCCTGTTTGCCTGTGCTTTGGTTTTTCTGCTGGCGGAACTCGGGATCTCCAACAGAACGGCACTGTGAATGAAACAGCTTTTTTTTATTTACCGCTTTGCGCGGATTTTTACCGGACCGCTTCTCTGGGGCATATTTTTTGCTCTTTGCGGACCTGCGATACTCCTTTTTTCGCGTTGGACCGGAATGGTCCCGGAGGAACTTGCCAATTCCATCGGTACAAACTCTCAGATTCTTTCCTGGCTGGTGTTTCTGCTGCTTGTCTTCCGGAAATGGGAAAAAAGATCTGAAACGGCACGGGCTTTTGATGAACGGTTTCATGCAGGGAACCGTTTTGAAACGCTGCTGGAACTTGTGGGCAGCGGACATATTCTTAAGGAACGGCAGTATCATGAAACACAGGATTTTTATAAAGGGCGGCGTCTGCCATTTTCTTTCTATTTGAGCTTGATTCTGCCGTTGATTTTTGTTGCGGTCAATGGATTTATGTTGTGTCCGGCTGGGACAAAAAAGGCGGAAGAAGAGATTCGGGAATCTGTTTCTCCTGTCATTGTTTCTGATGATGTTTCTGCCGATGATGTGCGGCTGGTTCTGCTTCAGCCGGAAAAAGATGCCGATGCACGCTCTATTGATGTGATTCACTGGGATGGTGCCGGTGAATCCGCAGCCGGATTTACCCAAGTCCGTATGAATGTATATGTAAATGGCGAACTTGTCCGGGAAAATGTGCCGGAAGGGGACGAACCCAAGGCGGGTAAGAACCGGTTCAGCGGCAAGGTGTCATTGGATATGCTGTCGGTTAAAACATACGACATTGTGACGCTCCGTCTGCATGGGATTTTCCCGGTTGAAACAGGCGGAAAGGTATTGCATGAGGCTTACAGTGATGCGCGATTTATCCGGATCCAGCCTTTTGAGCCGAAACGCAGGAATCCGCAGGTTCTGACATCCGAGCAGAAGACAGTGAAAGAGGCATTGGGCAAGATTGCCGCTGCGCAGATGAATTTGAATCGGGATGCTATTGCGTCGGCATTTCAGAAACCGAATACCGAGACGGACAAAGAGTTGAGTACCAGACAGGAAAAAATAGCTGCCGAAACAGAATCGCTGATTACGTCCGCCAATGCGGCAAAGATTCCTGCCGGTGCGCTGAACGAAATGAAACGAGCGCACATTGAAATGCAGGAAGCGGCAAAGGAAAGCGATCGGCAGACGGCATTGACCGCACAAGTCCGTGTGTTGGACCATTTGAGCTCGTCCCTGAAGCGTGTTGCGCCTGAAACAGACAGTCTGAGCAGTGCGCAGGATGCGCTGGATAAGGCACTTTCATCCCAGAATCTGGATGTGGATGATCTTATTTCAGAGGTTGATAATCTGCTGACCGAACTGCGTCCGGAATCTGCTGACGGGACCATGCCGGAAGAAAAAAGTGAGTTCCGGCCAGCCGTGATATCCGACACTGAAAATGCCTACGATAAAGCTGTTCGTGAGGGGAAAAAGAATCAGGAAAAGCAACAGGTCCGGATTCAATCGGACAAAAATACTGCGGCAGCACTGAAACAGGCGCAGGAATCCATTTCTACCCTGACGGAGAATATGCAGAAGCCGGATTTCACGCCGAAACAGGCGGAAGACGAAATGATTGCGATTGCATCCGGACTTGCCCGTGCTGCGGAAAAAGAGCAGCGCGAAGGAATCCGGCAGAATGCGGAATTGTTGGCGGAAACGGCCTCAGCGATTTTTGAGGAGAGTGTCCAACATTCATTGCGTGACAATAACGAGGATGGAAGCAAGACCGCGGAACAGCTGAAACGCATCGTTGATGAAGCTGCGCAGCCGCAGGCATCCGCCCGGATCCGTCTTGAAAAGATAGGAACTGCCTTGGAAGATATCTGGGAGAAAGAGCGGCGTGGTGACTGGCGTAAAGCACAGGAAATTGCACAAGAAAAGAAAGAGACACTGCTTCAGGCAAAAGATACGCTGGAAAACCTTTCCGGGGAAAATCCTGAAAAAAATGCTGTTCTGCGTGCCGTCAACAATTCTCTTGAGGATCAGAAATCGTCGAAACAGACAGACCAGGCGCGTTTGCGGATTTCCGAATTTGCAGATAAACTCGCTGAAACGGAACCCGGAATGAAGTCGGAAACGCCGGTTGCACCACAGCCACCGGTCATGCGGGAAGAAGATAACCAGTCACTTCAGTTGTCCGAGGTAAAGAAGGAACAGCGTGAATTGGCAGAAAAGCTGGAAAACAGACAGATACAGCTGAATGATGCGGTCAAAGAACAGGAAAAGATCCGTTTGAAATTGGATGCTGCCGGAGGAAAGAAGGAAATATCCGATGCTATGAAGGGAAATTCCGCAGCGCTTGCATCCGGAAAGATGATGCCTGTGATGGAGAATGCGGAAAAAATAGATACCGCTTTGCAAAAGCAGCTGGATGAAATTCACGAGCGGTCTGATGACAGAACTGCCAAGGCATTGCAGACGGCGGAAAAGCAAGTCAGCGAACTGAAAGGGAATGCCGACAGTGAAAAATCACTGCAAAGTATTGCGGAAGATCTTTACAAGGCAGCCGAGCAGGAGAATATTTCCGGTACCCGTTCCAATGCGGAACTTCTTTCCAGTGCAGCGGATATGTTCAAAGAACCGCTTGAGAATCCGGATTCCGGAGATGCCTTGGAAAAGTTGGAGCAGGGGTTGAAGGATGCACAGCGTCCTGAAGAATCCATTCGCCGTACGCTTACTGAATCATTGAAAGAAATCAAGGAGAAGCGAGAGTCATTGCTTTCCAGAGATCAGAACGTGAAAGCGCCGGCAGTCAAGGAGATGCAGAATGTACTGAAAGTTGCGGAAGATACGCTTGCTCCAGTGGAAAGTAAAGCTGCACAGGATACAGTTCGTTCTCTGCGCAATGCTGCCGAAAATCCGGATGCTGCCAAACAGCTGGATGCCGCAGTCAACCGGATGGAAGATCTGGTGGAAGATTTCGAAGAAGAAGTTCCCGCCTATACGCAGGAAGAGCGTGAACCGATACCGCAGGAAATGAAAATGGGCGGGTCAGATTGGAAACCTTACGTTCCCCCATCTGCGGAGACGGATAATCCGCATTTGCAGCTGACAACGCTTGCGGACCGTCAGGCACAACTGAATGCGGAAGTGGAAGAAAAACGAGTAAACAATCACACGGCAGCGGTTCTTCAGTCGGAACTGATGAATCAGACCAATTATACTCCGGCTATGCCGCCTACTACAGAGCAACTGATGAAAAATGCGGGCGACCAATATCATCGCAATCAGCCGGAAGCGGCCCGTCAGCAGGGCATTCAGGCGGAGAAACAGTTACGGGAAGCGGCGGACCGGATACGGAACGAGTCCAATGTCCGTACCATGGAAGCGATTACGTCCGCTGAGAACATTTTCAATGGCGGATATGATAAAGAGACGCTGGGTAAAGTTGCGGAAAGTCTTTCTGCGGCAGCGGAAACAGAACAGAAAAAAGGAACATCGGAGAATGCGGCGATGTTGTCCGGAATGGCGCAGGATATTCATCAAAAAGCTAAGGATAATGATTTGATGACCGCTGCAGAAGAGACACACGCCATGCTTTCCGGAGTTCGTGCCGGGGGTGGAAATTCTGCACCATCCCGTGCACTGGCAGGGTATGTATCGGAGTTGAAAGAAAAACAGGCGGACCTTCAGCGGCTTGAAAATCAGCATGGAGGAAATCCGGAGAAACAGATGGCGGTTGTCGGGACGGAAACGCTGCTACGTCATGCTGAAATGGCAGTGGATCAGTTTAGTGGTCTGCCGCCGGATGTAGCGCGTGAAATGCAAAGTGCAAAACGTGCATTATCCAACGCGAGGGAAAATCCGGCATCCCTGAAACAGTTGGATACAGCGGTTCAACGTCTTGACCAACTGGCCGAACATGTTCAGCATTTGTCCTCCAGAGAAGAATCGGTGAACACGGATTCCGGTTCTGAACGTTTGAATCCGGGTGGCAATGCTTACAGCCGTCTGACGAGTTTGGAACGGCGTCAGCGTGATGTGGCGGAATCCGTCCGTACCCGTCCTGCGGGCGAACTGAAAAAGGTTCAGGATACGCTGAACAGAGAATTGCAGGAAGTATCGGAAATGCCGTATTTTGCCGGCAATAAGGATTTTGAAAATATATTGAAAGATTCCAAAAAGGATATGGCGACTGTCGTTGCCCATTTGCAGAATAATCAGGGCGGCAGTGCCCAATCTCCGGCATATCAGGCAGCTAATCGGCTGAATGCGATGGCGGAAAAAATCCGGCAGAACTCCGATCGTGCCACCTCTGCGGTTACGGCTGAAATCTCACAGCGTCTGCAAAATGTGGAACGGAATCTGAACAATGGAATCGACCAGAAAAAGAATCTTGAGAAACTGGCGGCAGATGTTGAGAATGCGGCGAAGAAGGAATTTGAGTCCGGTACTCTTGAAAATGCCGAGTTTTTGACCGAGACAGCAGCGGCTATCCGTGCGGTTATCGGACCGGATGAGCAGGGGGCCTTCCTGAACCGGGGCGAACAAAAAGCGTCTGTGGCGGAACTCCGTAAGACATTGGCGGTATCGCGTCATAATCATGAGGCTTCCGCTGCAGCCCTCAAGCAGGAAATGCAAGATTTGACAGCAGCCAATATTTCACGGGAAGAACAGCAGAGAAGACTTGCGCGCACTGGTGATATCATCAACCGGATCGAAACCCGGGATCAGAATGTACGCCGTCGTATTGACGAAGCGGGCAAAGCGATTCGTACCGCGATGACTCATACGGATTCTCCGAAAGCGGTGGAAACGGCGTTGCGCAAGATTGATGCTCTGACATCGGAGCTTGCGCCCGGCGGAGTCAAAAAAGAGACAGAGAATGCGAAAGCGAAAAATACAGAGTTCCATAAACCCGTATTTGCGCCGGAAGACAATGCCTACAGCCGTCTTACCGCACTGGAACGCGAGCAGCGCAAACTTTCTGAAAAAACAGCGAATCCGGAGATATCTCTGAAAGAGATTGAGAAACCGCAGAAGGAGTTGAGTAACCGTCTGAATTGGACCCGGAATCTTGAACTTATGCGGATCAATAATACGGAACAGCGTATTCGTGGGATACTTGACACAATGCGTGCCGTTCGTGAGGCCATTAACCGTAATGACCGCAACAATGCCCGTGGATTCCAAAATCGCGTAGCGGATGAATTGCGGAATATGGCGGAGGGCATTCGGCAGAACTCCAACCGGACTACGGCTGAAAAGTTGAATCGTATTGCGCAGCAGGTTGAGCAGACACGTGCGAAATCAGGTCAGGAGCCACAAAAAGAGACTCGTGCGAAACTGGAAGAGCTGGCGCAGCAGGCAGCAGTAGAAGCCCGTCGTGAATATCAGACGGGGACGCAGCAGAATGCCGAGTTGCTTGCGGATATAGCGGAAAAATTGCATCAGACTGCAAAATCGAAAAATCTTTCAGAATCGTTAGAGACACTGAAAAAAGATGTGGAACAGGCGCGCAAGCCCCATGCGGCAGCGGAAAAAGCCCTGAAAGAGGCATTTGAAACTTTGAATTCCGGTTTAGCAGAGAAAAAGTCGGACGAGAAGCTGCGTGCACTCCATGCTGCAGGTGACGCGATAGCGGAATTGAACTCGGACCGGAATCAGCCCGCATTGGTCCGTGATCGGTTAAACAAGGCAAACCAGGCGGTGCGTACTGCGTTAGAAGACCAGAAGAATGCCATAAAGACAGCGGCAGTTCTGAAAGAACTTGACGGACTGCTTACGGAAATCAAACCGTCGGAACAGAAAGCATCGGAAGGCGATAAAAACAAGAGCAAATCCGAAGAAAAGCCGGAACAGCCTTTCGAATTACCGAATATCAAAGTACGTGAAAACAATCCGTTTACCCGTTTCCTGCGTTTGGAACAGAACTTGCGCGAGTTTTCTGTCCTGGCACGAGATGGCGCAAAAACACAGGAAGAAAAACTGCAAGCCATTCGGAAAGATTTGATAGAGCTGTATAAACTTAAAGATTTACCGGAACATCAGATTCCGAACCGGATGAATATACTCCGTGAAATCGAACGTAATCTGGAACAAGGATTTACCTTTGCGCGGGAAAATCGAATGAATGAGGCAGCTGCATTTGCACAGCGGGCAGCAGACGGCATTCGTCAGGTAGCGTGGCAGATACGTCAGGAGTCCAATCGGTCGGCCTCGGAGGCGTTGAATCAGTTTGACCGTACGCTGAAAGAGGTAGCCACGGCGTTGAAGGAGAAACGTGAGACGCCGGAACAGGTCCGGAAAAAAATAAATGAATCGGCGGAAAAGATGGAGCGTTCAGCAGCTAAGGAACACCGTGCCGGCACTCAGGAAAATGCGGAAATGCTTGCAGACCTCGCCGCAAAGCTGAAGAATGATGTCCGTGCCATACCGTCCGGCAAGGAAGAAGCGGAACAGCTGACAAAGGCCATAGCGGAAAATTTGGAAAAAGTGGCAGCTGCCCGCAATGAAAATGCCGCCCGGGTCCGATATCTTGAGAAGACACTGGCAGATTTGGAACGTACGTTGGAAGAGAAGAAGCAGCAGGGGAAAGCCGATATTGCCCGCGGAAAGATGAAAGCGCTGATGAACGAGGCCTCCGATATTCTGAAGAACACCGAATCGCGCGATAATACAACAAGACAGTCTGTTGAACAGACTCTGAATGAAATCAAGGATGCCGATGAGGCTGCGGTCAAAGGTCAGGTTCAGCGTCCGGGACAACCTCCAAAGGATGCCGATACTGCGGCAAAAGAAGTTCTCCGCAAGCTGGATAAAACGATTACCGAGCTGAAACCGGGCATGAATGTTCCGCATGTCAAGACCCGTGATTTCCGGGATGCAGAACTTGCCACGGGGAGCAATGCGTATCGTGCATTATTGAAACTGCAGCGGGCGCAGATGCTGTTAAATGACTCGCTTGAGAAAGGAAAAATCGATTCGAATACGGTTGCCAGACAGCAGGAACAGCTTATAGAAATGCTGAAAAAATTGCAGACGTCTTCCGTATTTCAGGCTCAAGACCGCAAAAACGATCTTTCAGAGACCATTCGCAAGATGACGGACAGTTTGAATCTGATTCGGTCGGGAAAACCCCAAGACGCTGCGGTTCAGGGGAAACTTGCCTTGACTCCGATGGATCGTATGCTGAGCAAAATACGGCAGGAGTCGGATCGCAAAGTGAAGGCGAATCTGGATGAGGCTGACCGTGCTGTTCAGTCCGCAATTCAGCAGCGGAAATCGGGACAGCAAACTCCTGAAAAGACACTGGAGGCTTTGGACTTTATTGCGGATAAGCTGGCGCGTTCTGCGGAGCAGGAAAATGTTTCCGGCACACAATCCGGAGCAGAACTGTTGGCAAAGACAGCTCGCGGGATACACGAAGCAGTATTGGCGGTCAAAGCCGGAAAAGCTCTGGATGACAAGTTACTGGAGCAGGTTGCTGAAACCATAGCGGAAGCGAAAAAGGAAAATGCAGCTGCAGCGACTGCATTGGAAAAATCACTTCAGCAACTGATGCATGTAAAGAACAATACGATGAAGAAAACCGATCCTAAGACCGGGAAACCGGGCGAGACATTGGTGAAAGATTCCGGCGCGAACCAGGAAGAAGCCAAGAATCTGTCAGAACAACTCAAAAAGGAAAAGGAAGAGGCACTGAATGCCATTGGTGAAGCGTTGAAAACGATTCCTCCGAAGAAACAGACTGGTGCTGCAGCGATTGGACACGATCCCGCTGACGATTGGGATGCGGAGTTGGAATTGCCGGAATTCAAGGGCGTTTCCGTGACGGTCGGCAACAATGCCTTGCTGCATCTTGATGCGATTATCAAACAGCAACAGGAATTGAATAAAGAAATCCGGAGCGGTAAGGAGACCGAAAAGACCGCTGCCAAACAGGAAGCACTTCGTGAAGCTCTTGACAAGGCGGAGGAAATTCTGAATCAGGTTACAGGACAAGGCAATCCAATGCTGGAAGAAGTGTCGGAAAAGATGAAATCGGCGGCAGTTATGCTGAAAAACGGCAAGCCGGATGTGGCTGCAGAACGAGGCGAACTTGCCGTTGCCGGATTGAAACGTCTTGCTCGCGAGCTGCAGAAACGTTCCGATGCCAATACCGAAAAACAGATTGATAAAACGATTCACAATTTGCATGAGGCGTCAGAGAATCTGCGTAACAACCGTACGGGTTCCGGACGTACGCTCAAGATGATGGCCGGGGAAATGGCAGAACTTGCAAAAACAGCTGATTTTGAAGGGAAAGCGGGAAGTCTCCGCAATTCCGAGGCGTTGGCAAATGCCGCAAAGCAACTGCATGACAGTATCCGCAGTTTGCGCAGGGCAGGTGTTCCGGAAGAACGTCAGCGCGCGGAACTGGCAGACATACTGGACGGACTTGCGCGGTCGCTTACCGGAGCGAAAAACATGTCGTCCAATCCGGTTCCGTTCCTGGAAAAGACGCTTGAAGAATTGACGGAGACTCAAAAGTATCTGGATTATCTGTCCCGCAATCCGGATGCAGGCGAAGAGCGAGCGACGGAACGGGAAGCGGCATTTCTGCTTCAGAAACTTGCCGGGGCGTTAAATGGAATTGGGCGTGGCGGTTCTGCTGTTACCGGAAATATGAGTACAGAAAAACTGCTTCGTTCCGTAGATGAGGCATTGAAACATCCCGGTTCGGAGGCTGCACTCAGTCCGGTTATAGACCAGTTGGATAAATTTGTTACGGTGATGAAGATTTCTGTGCGTTCGCATGTTTTTCAAGCGGATGAGATTCCCGAAAAATACCATGTGGACACGGAACGTATCTTCCTGTTCGGTCACAGCATGGGCAGTTTTCTTGCCAGAACCGTGATGCTCAAATATCCGCAGTACTACAGCGGAGTAATTATTTCAGGTACTTCCGGTTCAATGGGAATTGTGGGGAAAATCGGCA
>CALCCZ010000213.1 GCA_937900075.1 uncultured Lentisphaeria bacterium | reverse complement strand
GGAAACTGCCAAATTGCTTTCTCCCAATGCCGATGTACTTCTGCCTTGTCCTGATGCCGGTTGCGAGATGGCATGTATGGCGGATCCTCATGAGGTGGCTGCGTTTCGCGCTGAAAATCCCGATACTGTGCTTGTCGCTTATGTGAACAGCACGGCCGCTGTCAAAGCATTGGTGGATATTTGCTGTACATCCGGCAATGTTGAAAAAGTATTGAACTCCATTCCCGCTGATAAAAAAGTCATGTTTTTGCCGGATTGCAATCTCGGCGGCAACATGGCGCAGAAACTGAACCGTCCCATGAATCTTTGGAAAGGTTTTTGTCCCGCTCACAACCGGGTCTCAGTCGAAAGTATTGCACAAGCTCGTGTCGCTCATCCCGAGGCGTTGGTACTTGTCCATCCGGAATGCAGGCCCTCTGTTCTTGCGGTTGCGGATAAGGCACTCAGTACCGGCGGAATTCTGAATTTTGTAAAAACGTCAGAAGCCCGTGAATTTATCATTGGTACGGAATCCGGTATTCTTCATCGCCTCCGCAAAGAAAATCCCGACAAAAAATTCTATCCGCTGGAACCGGAAATCCTTTGTGCCGATATGAAGAAAATTACCCTGGAAGATGTGAAAAATTCACTCGTCAATATGACTCATAAAGTGGAATTGCCTCCTGAGTTAATTGCAGCCGCTGTTAAACCAGTTCTTGCTATGCTTGCCCTTTGATGTTTTTTCGATAAAAAAAGCCTGACTCAAGTACAACTCTTTGCTTGAGTCAGGCGTTCTCTTTTTCCCCTCTCGTTCCCCTTCAATTTCCTGTTTTCTTTATCGTTTTTGACGATATAAGTTTTTCATTTTTGTCTTTTGTTTGCTTGTTCTATAACTATAACGATTAAAAAATCAAATTATTTTATAAACAAATTTATTTTTTTTACTTTTTTTATAATGTTCTTCAATGTCCAGCCGATGTAAAAAGGGGAGAGGGGGAATGTAAAACATATCGGAGTTGTATGTTTTATCTCTATAGGATGGTCTTGTAGAATTTATTTTTTTTCGTGATTGATTTTGACTTGCAATTTTTATTGCAGTAATGTATATTCAAAAATCACAGTATGAATGTCAAAGTATGAAATCGTAAATCCGTAATATCATTTACAGCGGTTTTGACAGTAACACGAGGAGATGACAATTGAAACAATGGACTTTGGGGAAAATGATCCGGCGCGCGATACTGATATCTTGCGCGGTGGGGGTGTCTGTATTGTTGCTGACCGGTTGTCAGACGGGCAGGGAAACTGAGAAATGTGCGGTTGAACTGAACCAGATTCTTCATCGGAAATGGGCGGAAGACAAATTGAAACCGATCCCGCCCGCGGATGATTCCGTATTTTTGCGGCGCATTTACTTGAGTTTGACCGGGCGGGCTCCCACGCAAGAAGAGATTCGGAAATTCAGTGAGGACAAGTCCCCGGGCAGGAAATCAGAACTTATTCGGCGTTTGCTTGAATCTGAGGAATATGCCGACATGATGGCGATGCGCTATGCGGACCTTTTTCGGGTCAAGTCTGAATTTCCGATCAATCTTTGGCCCAACGCTGTACAGGTATATTCCCGTTATTTGCGTGAAGCCGCGAAGAATGACAAACCCTTCCGTGAACTTGCGTATGAAATGCTGACGGCATCCGGGAGCAATTTCCGGGTTGCGCCTGCGAATTATTTCCGTGCGGTTCCGGATCATACGCCTGAAGGTATAGCAAAAATCACAGCGATGACTTGGCTGGGGATCCGGTTAGAGAAAATGCCACAGGAGTTTACGAAGAATATGGCTCCGTTTTTCAGCTGTATTGCCATGAAAAGTACCGGTGAATGGAAAGAACAGATTGTTTATACGGATCCGGTGAAAAAAACAGTGAAGGCAACTGCACCGGATGGAACAGAGTTCACAATTCACTCGCCTGAACAGGATCCGCGGCGTGTGTTTGCCGACTGGCTTATTGCGGACAGGGATCGGCAGTTTTCGCGGGCGTATGTTAACCGCGCCTGGTTCTGGATGTTCGGGGTACCGCTTGTCGGAGAGCAGCCGGATGATATGCCGGTGCCTGCGGGCTGGCAGAAATCAATGTCGACAACGGAACCAAGTTTTCGTGAAAAGCTGATGTCGGTTCTTGCGGAAGAATTTCATGCCAATGGCGGCAAGATGCGTATTCTGCTGGAGACGATTGGTCTGACAGATGCTTATCAGGCAAATTGGAGAACGGTTCCCGCAGAACAGAAAGAAGCCGTAAAGAGTTTTGCCGTTTATCCGGTACATCGTCATGATGCGGAAGTTATTATTGACTTGCTTGGTGATTTGACTGGCAAACGTGAGCGTTATAAGAGCGTGATACCCGAACCATTTACGATTCTGCCTGGAAATACACGCGCCGTGCAGGTGTTAGACGGCAGTATTTCTACCGGGACGCTGGATACATTTGGACGACCTCCGCGTGACAGCGGTCAGGCATCGGAGCGGAACAATGCCGTTACTGGGGCGCAGCGTCTGTATCTGATGAATTCGTCTGCATTGAATAACGGGATCCGGAATCTGTGCAGAAAGTTGACCGGAAAGTATAAGAAAC
>CALCCZ010000212.1 GCA_937900075.1 uncultured Lentisphaeria bacterium | reverse complement strand
AAGTAAAGGTTTCCTTTTTCCATTTTTCCGTATGCTTCTTTTGCGCAGGAAGCTGCCTGTGCACAGATGGATTCTTCCATGGCTTTGCTCAGCTTGAGCTCATGCTTCTGGACGGTTCTGAACATATCACTGTTCTCAGAAACGACCTGCGTTGCTGTCTGAATAGATCCGCTCTCAAACCTGTACCGGTTCATTCCGAACCCGCACTTCATTGACAAGATGTTCAGATCGTCTGTAATACCCTTAGAATGCTCATCTATACGCAGTTCCATATTGACCTCATGCATTGCCTCATTCGGTGCCAAACCGTCCTCAGGGAGGATATAGAACACCGTGTCATTCTCATCAAAGACAGCATTTCCATGCTTATCCTCGATGAACTCAGGAGCAACAAATATCCTCTTTTTACCAAGTGAGAATTCATTTGAGTATGAATCATACTTCAGATCAATGCTCGATAATACGTCTATGGCATCATAGAAGAGCGATACGCCCATCGGATTGCTGTCATCATCAGAATAGCTGTTTGCAATTGTACTTATTTTGTGCTATGTTAAGATAAATTAAACACGTACAATCAAGTTTGGAATATGCTTTCATGAAAGACGAAAAATACCTCTTCCATCCAGTCAAAACCATCCAGTTGATTTTTTATCGGTGGGATCTTTTGAAACAGTTCGCAAAGCGGGCAGTAGAAGAACGTTACCGCGGATCCGTTTTCGGACTTGTCTGGAGTTTTGCACAACCACTGATGTTGCTGGCAGTCTACACTTTCGTGTTTTCCACGATTTTCAAGTCAAAAACGACATTTGGCGGTGTGGCGAATGACAGCATTCCTTTTTCTCTGTTTCTGCTTTGCGGAATGGCGATTTTCGGATTGTTCTCCGAGGCGGTAAATGGTTGCTGTACATCCGTTGCCAGACGTCCCAATTTTGTAAAAAAAGTAGTTTTCCCTTTGGAGATACTCCCAGCCAGCATGGTGCTTTCCACGTTTATTCTCAATCTTGTCTGGTTCATTCTGCTGATTGGCGGGATGCTGGTGGCAGTACATAAAATCTATTGGACCGTTATTTATCTTCCGCTGATTCTTTTACCGCTGTTTCTCCTGACTTTGGGATGCGGATTTATTGCCGCCGCTGTAAGCGTATACATTCAGGACCTTCAATATCTGATTGGCGTACTGCTGCAGGTACTGTTTTTCATGAGTCCGGTATTCTATTCCATGGACCGGATTTTGGAATCGGACAAAGTTCCAAACATTTGCAAAATCATTCTTCAGGCAAATCCTCTTTACCCGCTGATTGAAAACACACGGAAGATTTTCCTGATTGGCGCTCAACCGGATTTCCTTTGGCTTCTGGGCCTGACGGTCTTCTCCTACCTGCTGTTTCATTTAGGCGTGGTCTTTTTCGCCAATACGAAGAAAGGATTTGCCGATGTCATCTGAAATTTCTTCTTTTGCCGATGATGTAGTCATCGGTTTGCGTCATGTATCCAAAACATTCGAAATGTATGACAAACCGCGACATCGTCTTCAGCAGATGCTGTTCGGCAAGTTCAAAACATACTATAAAGAGTTCAAGGCACTGGACGATATCAACTTTGAAGTAAAATGCGGGGAATGCGTCGGTTTAATCGGAAGAAATGGCGCCGGTAAGTCCACCATTCTTCAAATTATTACGGGTACACTGCAGCCGACATCCGGTGAAGTTTATATCAAACCCGGTTTACGTATAGCCGCGTTGTTAGAGTTGGGATCCGGATTCAATCCGGAGTTCACCGGTAGAGAAAATGTCTTTCTGAATGCCAGTATCCTCGGTTTTACGGAAGAGGAAACGAAGAAAATGTTGCCGCAGGTCGAAGCATTTGCGGATATCGGAGAGTTCATTGACCAACCTGTAAAAACCTATTCTTCCGGTATGATGGTTCGTCTGGCTTTTTCGGTCCAGGTTATGTTGCAACCGGATATTCTGATTGTTGATGAAGCTCTGGCTGTCGGCGATGCCATGTTCCAGCAGAAGTGTTTTCAGCGGATCCGTAAACTGCGGGACAACGGAACCACCATTCTTTTCGTTTCCCATTCTCATGTCATGATACAAACGATCTGCAACAAGGTTGTTTACATGACTCATGGGCGTGTGGACAGTGTGGGGGATACGGCAACCATAACCGAACGGTATTTCCGCGCTGCCGTTCAGGATAATGTCGAAATGGAACAGGCAATGCGCGCCGAACTCCTGACCATGGACCATAACTGTACGCAGCTTGTCAAAAACGGAAAATTTCCTTTCCGGGTCAATCCCAAAATCGATGCATACGATTTTGACCGGGTAAAAAATCCGAAAGTGGAAATCACATCTGTGGATATTTACGACAACGACAACAAGCAGTGTGCTTTCTGTCAGGTATTCGACACCATCACAATTGCTGTTTCTTTTCAAGTTCACGAAGACTTCCCGGCTGGTCTTTATGTTGGACTCTGCTGTAAAAACGATCAGAATATGACGGTTTTCCTTCTGACAATGATGTATCTCAACCAGACACTGCCGGAATTAAAAACAGGAGAACGTTATGTGGCAACTTTCCGAATGAAAGTTACCTGCATTCCGCGGAAATACTTTTTGACCACCTCTGTACGCGGAGCACAGGGAGAGGCGGAATACTTCATAGATGATATAACGCAATCCGCAACACTGGATGTAATTCCCCGGAATCATGATGATTTGAATCGTTTTTCCAGTGGTTACGTTGCGGTAGAAGATACAAAAATCGAATTGCAGAAAATCTGACAGATTTCAGGAAAGCAGGGCCTCTTTAATATCCTGAATGATATTCTCTGCCGCATTGGTCTCCATATATCCGCATTTTTTCAGTTCCTCCAGACGTTTATCACGGTTGGGATCCTCACGTTTCTCCAGTACACATTCGAAAACCGCGAACATCTCGTCCAATGAATGTACCTTGTAATAAGTATCATATAACGCCCGGTTCGGTCTCATCGGTTGCAATTTTGCAGTATGGGATATCAAGTGGATAATAGGATGTTCCGTACACGCGTATTCTGTAAGGAAAGAGGCAGAATCTGTAATCATGGCAAAAGAACGGAAAAACAGATCTAAATAATTTCCGTCATTGCAAACTTCTCCCAATGATTCCCATTCGGAAAAGTATTTTTCTGTTTCCTCCTCTGTCATAAATCCCGTAGCAACCATTTGAAAACGCAAACGCGGATGAGGTTTGAAAATCCAACAGAATTCCCTGTGCCGTTTCGCATACTCCAAAATCGCTTTCCCTGTCCACTGAAATGTAGAGTAGTTTACCGGATTGGGAGTTAATGCCGAATCAATGGAATAATGCGGCGCAAATATAACCATCGGACGGTCCGTTTTTGTTTTTCTGCCAGCGTATTGCCGGAACTCATCGAAAAACGGCATCCCGGTCGCAACCCGCTTTGCCGGATATCCCCAAAAATAAGCATTCTTCTCGTAAATCTCAATCCATTCCCGGTTGGCAAGATAGTATCGCCACAACCGGTCATGAAACCCTCTCTGACAATCCAATTCTATGCTTCCATAGTTGGGCGAAAAATATGAAACATAACAGGACAGAGCATAAAAAGAGGTCCTTTTCGAAATGGAATGTTTCCAATTGAGCGCCCAAGGTTGCTGATAAAAAATAATGTCCGGCATAAACTTTCTTAAATCGCAATATTCGCCGGTTTTCACATCAAAGGCACTCTCAAACGGCATATCGCGTTTCGTGAAAAACTCTTTCAATTCAGTCATGAGTTTTTCCGGAACGCCGGAATCATGAAATATCTCCTCATCCAACGCTGTAAGAACAATAAGAGGCTCAAATAACGGATCCTCTTTCATGGCATCGTAAACACTTTGACATTTCCACTTGCTGGAATCACTGACCAAAAACAAAACACGTATGGGGCGTTTTTCTCGCTTCAGCTCCATTCTCTTATGCCGCAAAATGTTATACATTCTCCAGCGTGGAAAAGATTCACTCAAATACTCGGAAATAACCGTTTTGAATTTGTTTAAAAAAGACATATCTGACAATTAAAAGTTTTTGAACACGTTTTAAATCCGGATCATGTTAACAAGAACATGATTACCATGAAAAACAATATACCGCCGACAACATAAAAATCAAGCGGTCGACACGCGATTTCACGGAAAAACAGTTGTAAGCTCATCGTTCATCCGGGAAATAAAACTATATGGCATATTTTTTAAGAATCGGAATCTTGCTGAGGATGTAGGCAACACAAAAACTGAAGATAAAACTGATGATAGATGTAATCGGAACCGAAAACAGGGGATGAATGAAGAAAGGTGGTAGCCCGATAAGATGCAAGTGCTCCAGAAAGAAAACATGTACAAGATAAATTCCGAAAGTCAACTTTGCAATGAGCGAAATCAGTTTCCGCATTTTTTCAGATACTTTGACGGATGAAAAAAATGATTGAAAAAACACAAAAACTGAAACTGCTATTATAAATACGTTCACCCCGAGATTATTGAATACCCACGCTTTTACCAAGTCTTGATAAGCGGAGTAGGCACCATTGAAAATGATTGTCCCAAGAACCGATATGATACCTGCCGTATAGATGTATATCCGCAGTTTTCTGCTGGTAATTTTGTGCGTAGCAAGATAATGTCCAGCCAGGAAATAAGTTGAAAAGCCGGCTACGATTTCCAGTTTCAACCGTTTCGATGTATATACGAGTATCTCGCCTATCTTGGGAACCAATAACAACAAATTACATACAAAAACAATCACAAGTGAGACAGCCATAAAATAAATACAGATTTTTTCATTCTTCGAAATCCACCTCAGAATCGGAGTCGCAATATATAATCCGGAAATCATGAAACAAAACCATAAATGAAAATGACCATATACAATACCGTCAAATAACCTGCACATCTGAACCTCATTATAACGCTGGTACTGATCAACTACTGAATAAAAAGCCGCCCATAGCAGATAGGCTGTTCCTATCCGTAGAATTTTGGTTCCAAATAACTTTTTAATGGAATAATCCCGCCGTTCATCCAGAAGAAACATCCCGGATATCATAACAAATACGGGGACTGCAAAACGAACTATGGCATTATAAAAATTACATGCCTGAAATTGGGAGGTATCAGCCGGGAATGTATCATAAAATCCAGCCGCAGCGGAATGAAGGACAATAACAGCGAAAATGGCAGTAATACGGAGAATATCCGGCCATACCTCTCTTTCCCGGTCTGCAAGGGTTGCTGAAATCAAATTTCTGTCCGGTAAATGGCCGGAATCATGCGTCACGGTCATTTCATCTTGATTACTCATTTTTCCTCCTGTTCAAGTTAGCAAGGGGAAGACTGTATCGAAACAAACACCTTCCTTGTTGGATTTTATTCGGAAGTGTGTAATAAAAAATAATCAATTGTTATCGTAGCACAAATCAAAATAAATGCAAGTATTATCCTGATATTTGTCTTTAAAGATGACAGAAAAATAATCTTATGCGAAAAAGGAAATAGAGGGAAAGTAAAGCATTATGACCGCATGATAGGGGCAATACGCTTATTACAAAAAAAAGCATGAAAAAAGGGACAGAGCCCGTAAGCCCTGTCCCGTAACACTTGACCGGAATCAAAAAGAAACTTGATCAGATACCGAGATCGATCATGGCATTCGCAACCTTGCGGAAGCCGGCGATATTGGCACCCAAAACATAATCCACATAATCACCTTTAGGACCATATTCCTTTGCGGCGTTATACGCTGCAGCATGGATATTCTTCATAATGCCGTGGAGTCTGGCATCCACTTCATCCGCTGTCCAGTTCAAACGCATGGCATTCTGACTCATTTCCAAACCGCTGGTAGCAACGCCGCCGGCATTGGAAGCCTTGCCCGGTGAGAAAAGCAGTCCGGCAGCCTGAATTTTGGCAACGGCATCCGGAGTGGAAGGCATATTTGCCCCTTCACCGACACAAATACAACCGCCGTCAATCAGGGCTTGAGCGTCATCACCGTTCAGTTCATTCTGCGTTGCGCACGGCAAAGCGATATCGCAGCGGGTAAGTGTCCAGGGGCGTTTTCCCTCATAATACTTAGCTGTCGGATATTTGGCTGCATATTCATGGATACGGCCGCGTTTGACGTTCTTCAAGTCCTGAATGAAAGCAAATTTTTCTTCGTCAATGCCGTCTTCATCGATAATGGTTCCGTTGGAATCAGACATAGACAGAACTTTTGCCCCGAGACTGACCGCTTTTTTCACAGCATACTGTGCAACATTTCCGGAACCGGAAACCAGTACCCGTTTTCCCTCGAACGATTCACTGCGTGTCGCCAGCATTTCCGTGGCAAAATAAACATTGCCGTAGCCCGTCGCTTCCGGACGAACCAAGCTGCCGCCCCAGTTCAATCCCTTGCCGGTAAGAACACTGTCGTAACTGTTACGGATTTTTTTGTACTGTCCAAACAAATAACCGATTTCACGGGCACCAACACCGATATCACCGGCAGGAACGTCTACGCTTGCACCGATGAAACGATACAGTTCACGCATAAATGCCTGGCAGAATCTCATAACCTCATTGTCGCTACGTCCTTTCGGATTGAAGTCGGAACCGCCTTTACCGCCGCCGATACAAACCCCGCCGGAGCCCGTCAATGACAGCTTGCCGCCGTGGACGAAAAGGTTGCTCCATGTGCAGGTCTTGATGGACATCTCGGGTGTGATCCACGGACCGCCGCTCTCAACATCCGCAAGCGCATACGGAACTCCGAGTTCATCCAGTTCCTTGATAACAGTGTACTTGAGCTGACGGACCTGCGGGCATACGGAGCGGCTATTGAGAATATCCGGATATACGATGATGTCGGATTTGCCTATATCCCCTTTGAATGTCCGGACGGATTGATTGCATCCGTATGCGAGTTCATTCTCTCGCTGGCGGTTGTGCAGGTGGCCAT
>CALCCZ010000211.1 GCA_937900075.1 uncultured Lentisphaeria bacterium | reverse complement strand
ACGCTTTTTTCAAATCTTGGGCTACGCCATCACCATTTGCATAGCACATACCAACTAACCATTGTGCCTCGTCATTCCCCTGATCCGCGGACTTCTGAAGCCACGCGAACGCCTTTTTCGGATTTCGAACTACGCCGATACCTTCTTGATAGCACAAGCCAACTTCACATTGCGCTTCGGCATTTCCCTGATTCGCGGACTTCTGATACCACTCAAACGCTTTTTTCAAATCTTGGGCTACGCCATCACCATTTGCATAGCACATACCAACGTTAAATTGTCCTTCGGCATTCCCCTGATTCGCGGACTTCTGAAACCAATCAAACGCCTTTTTCGAATCTTGGGCTACGCCTTCACCATTTGCATAGTACACACCAACTTCACATTGCGCTTCGGCATCACCCTGATCCGCGGCCTTCTGAAACCACTCAAACGCTTTTTCATGATTTTGGGCTACGCCTTCACCATTTGCATAGCACATACCAAGCCAGAACTGTGCCTCTGCATATCCAATTTCCGCCGCTTTCCGGAAACACACAAAAGCCCTCTGAAATTCATCATCAAATTTATATTCCAGCCCGAGTTGACAGATTTCTTCTGGAGTTTCTCCGGAAGACTCAGGATTAACAGACCGAGATGCCATTTGAGCGAACAGCGAATCTAAATTTTCTGCATCCGACATATTCAAAATCTTATTTTTCATGCCTTATTTTCCTGAAAAAGCGGTTAAAATAACTCTTGTTTCCAAATAACATAACACCGAAATACGTACTTTCAATTTCAATCGGAAAATTCTTACCGGAAAGATAAAAAAAATTGTAATCGGTCAGTGAATTTGTAATCTCTCAGGGGGGAACAGACAAAAACATCTCCAACCCATTTGAGGCTGGTTTTGTTGAAATAGCAATGTCTATTGAGTTTGCTCAAACGTTTTTTGAGCAACTTCTTACTTCTATCCACTATCCACTTTTCCATTTCTGTGAAAAATCGTTTGTTCCGTTCTGATTTGCATTTGATTTTGAAACTTTGCCGTGCTACTATATGAAAAATGATCCGATGTGTCCCCATACAACACTTCAGAAAGGAATCTTCCATGTTTTTACGAAAATGGTCTTTTCTTGCTGCCGTAACTTTATTTTTGTCAGCCGGTCTGTTCGCCGCGCCTGACGCAATCGAAAACAAACCATCTCCGGATTCCGCAACTCCAGCCATTGAACTGGTTAAAAACCGTCGTGCCGTCTGTGAAATTCTGTTGCCATCACGGGCTTCCGAACCGCTGGCATACGGTGCGAACGAACTGCAGCGCTGGATTGGGATAATTACGGGAGCTTATGTGCCAATCAACCCGGTTCCCGGGAGTGCATCCATCAAGACAAAAATTCATCTTGGGACAGGAGAATTGCCACAGGAGTTTTGGAAAGATGTCGGGAAATTGCGGTTTGACGGATTTGCTATCCGCCACAAGATTCTGGAAAACGGGGAAAAACATATTTATCTGTTCGGGAGCGTGGATCGCGGGACGCTGCATGCCGTATATTCGTTTCTGGAGCGGAATACGGATATTATCTGGGCCCGTCCTGAGGAAGAAATTGGTACCATCTACACGGAAATCGACAATCTGACCGTTAAGGATGCCGACTGCATGGATATTCCCAAGTCACGTCTGCGCGGTTGGCAATGGGTTTATCATTCACCCGGCGCAGAAGGCTGGAACTGGGAATCGCGCAACCGCATGAACCGGCTGGGAGATTCTCCGAAGAAATACGCGAGGATGTTTGAACGTGCGGGCGTCGGACACGGGATTCAGCACTATATGCCGAAATCCGTATATTTCAAGGATCATCCGGAATATTTTCCAATGCGGAACAAATCCCGCAAAATCTGGAGTGACCAGCTGTGCTATACCGAGTACAGCATGATACCCGAATATGTTAAAAATATTTCTGCTGAACTGGCTGCCAAATATCCCGGCATACAACCGCGCCAGCTGAAAATCGACTATCTGAATCTGTCAGTCGGTGATAACTGGTTAGTCTGTGAATGTGACCGCTGTCTAGCGCCCTTTAAGACGGAAGACGGAAAAACGATCATGCCGGAAGACAAAGCATTCCGTTCTGCGCAGTATTATACTTTCATCAACAAGGTAGTCCGCGAACTGCACAAGACTTATCCCAATGTTACCGTAGGAGTTTATGCCTATATTTTTGCCGCGCCACCTCCTCCGTTCAAATTGGAACGCGGCATACGTATTGAATACTGCCCATTTGTCATGAACGAGAAAAAACCGATTTACGATGATGTTGTCAATGCCAACTGGCATGAATATTTGGACAAATGGGGTGCTGTCGGCAGTTTTACACAGGTCCGCGAATATTTTGGCTGGGCGGATATCTTCCCGCGTTCTCAAGAATACCGTATCCGTGACAACGGTCAGTACTATCTGAAGCATAATGTACTGGAATATTCCTGCGAACATCATGTGGATGCCGTCAGTAAAGTCGCCCCAGACGCAAAAATGTCCTGGGATGTCTCCGGTATGACCGCCTGGGTTGTATGCCGTCTCTGGTGGGATGCCACACAGGATATAGAACAACTCCGTGACTACTATCTGAAACGTGTTTACCGCGAAGCCGCTCCTGAAATGCGTCTCTACTATGATACTTTGCGGGATTCTTTTTACAGCAGTAATCTGCCGACCTGCTACAGCGATTCCCTCATGCCTTTAGTAAAAAGCTATATCACCAAGCCGGGACTTGGAGACAAACTGACCGGTTATTTGACTGCAGCACGGAAAAAAGCATCCAATCCGAAATCACAGGAATTGATTGACCGTCAGCTGAAACATATTACAAGCTGGATCGAAAAAGCGGGTAACGACAAAACCATGCGTCTGAATGTACCTTGTTTTACGGATGTAAAGGACCCGTTGAAAAGTCACGATTCCGCTATTTGGGAAAAGGCGGGAGCTACCGGAGATTTTGTAATATGCAATACCATGAAAGAAGCGAAATTCCGCAGTACTGCAAAGCTGTTTCATGACCGGAACGACTTGTATATCCGGTACGATTGTTTCGCAAATGACATGGCAGTTCTGAAAGCGAATGTCCGTACGGGAAACGATGGCGTGGAGCAGGTACCGCGAGGCGATATCATGGAATTTTTCTTAGGGCATGCCGATACCGGTCTTTATTACCAGTTTATGTTTGATCCGGGTAATGATGAAGATCATTCCAAAGATGTTGTTTACGATGCCAAAGGCAATGATCCTTCCTGGACCTGCAAATGGGAACGCAGTGTAAAGCGTTATCCCGACCGGTGGGTTGCCATTGTCAAGATACCTCTGTCTGAAATCGGCATCAACGTCACACAGAACAATCGTCTGCTGTTTCAGGCGATTCGCGGAAAATACTACGATGTCGAAGTCCAAACAAAAGACGGAAAAATCAAAAAAGAACGTCCGAGAGAAATGGCAAGCTGGACTGGTGGCTGGGTTCACCAAATGGATAATTTCGGTGAATTGACCCTGGAACAGAATTGATTATCGACAATACGGAGTCCGGCAATTTGAAATGAATTGCCGGACTCTGTATAATACGGCAAGCGAATAAAACCAATTGAAAAAACAGAAATCTCTTGAGAAGAGGGAAATTGAAAAAAGGATGGTGCTCGAGGGGAGACTCGAACTCCCATGGGTTGCCCCACTAGCACCTCAAGCTAGCGCGTCTGCCATTCCGCCACCCGAGCAAGGTTGGTTTGTTTTATAATTTATACGCTTTTTGCGAAAATACAAGCATAAAATCGCAAAAATATTGAAAAAAACGCAACAAGACCACGACTTTCGGGGGAAATTCCGCAGTCTCATGATTTTTGTTTGAGACCGTATTGCGGGTCAACAATGCGCGCAATCAGCCAGGTTACCCAATACCCGGGCAGAGTACAAATCAGAACCCAAATGAAGAACAATTGGAATCTGGTCAAACCGCAGGGAATCCATGCGGCGATATGATCTGCAATCCATCCGGAGGGCAATCCGGGCAGGCGGATACCGGCAATCATGAAAACGGTCATTAATGCGAAATGGCTGGTTTTACAGTCGTCCGGACTGTTGGAAGCGTACCATACCATGAACAGTGTATATCCGGCGAATCCGAGACCGTATCCGAATTGTTCCAGGGACATACAGGAGGCAGTCAGCCACAACGGAGGATTGGACAACGATGCCAGGAGCAAATACAGGGCATCCGGCAGATTGATTGCCAGGACCATAGGCAGGAGCATTTTCCGCATACCGAAGCCGGCGCACAGAAATCCGCCGAACACACCGCCTGCAAGCATCATACAGACACCAATTGTACCGACAAGTACTCCATATTGGTAAGTCGAAAGAGCAAGACCGTCTTTCCCGATCAGAAACAACTTAGACATGGCCCCCAGCTGTGCCTCACCCAGTCGGTAGAGCAGTAAAAACAGCAAAGCGGTTCCGATATGTTTTTTTTGAAAAAACGTAACAAACGAATGCGCAAAGCCGCGGAAAAAAGTACCCATATCGAAAGGTTTCCGGATATCCTGTGCGGGTTTGGGCAGGAAACACATGCAGAACACACTCGTCAGTATCATTACGATACCGGCAGTTGCCAGGGATATCAGCCAGGCACTTTCGGTGGTCATCCGATTAGAAAGTATTCCCGCCAATACCACAAAACCGCCGCTTCCAACAACCAGGGCAACACGATAAAATACGCCGCGTAAACCGGAATAAATAGCTTGTTCATGTTCCGTCAAGGCAAGGATATAGAAACCATCTGCGGCAATATCGTGAATACCGGAAGTCAAAGCAGCAAGGAAAAAAGCTGCGAGCAGAAATGGAATGGGTGTTGGTACTTTGCAGAGGAATGCGGTTACAAGAAAAAAAAGGGCAATTAATATTTGTGAAACCGTAATCCAGTTACGCCGTGTGGAAATGGAGTCCACCGCCGGAGCGCACACGAGTTTTACAAACAGCAGTGGCACCAAGCCGAGCAGATTTACCCAGAAAGCGGCAGAGGTATTGTTCATACCGAAAAAAGCAAACAGGAGCAGAGAAACTTCGGTAATGACAGCGGCGGGCAAACCTTCTGCAAAATACAATGGAGTAAGCCAGAAAGAAGTGTGTTTTGTAATCATAAATAAGGTTTTCCCAGAGGATTAACCGGTAAAGAGATCAGAACACAGAAATGAACCGGCCTCACAAATGCGCATCCGGCTCAGGATAAATTTCATAAAGGCGTTTCATAGCCATGGAAAATGCGCACATTGTCATTTCCGCATCGAAAGCTGCCCGGTGTGGCTGTCCTTCGAATTCATC
This sequence comes from uncultured Lentisphaeria bacterium, assembly GCA_937900075.1. GTDB lineage: Bacteria > Verrucomicrobiota > Lentisphaeria > Victivallales > UBA1829 > SIG77. The sequence continues at coordinate 3,787 of CALCCZ010000211.1, read as the reverse complement.
CGTCGGCAGAGAAAGCGAGGCACAAAGGGAACTCAAACGGTAGCTTGGCAGATTGGGATATGCGGAGCGTATGATGACCACACTGTCATACGCTCCGCCCTTCAGGAGTTCCAGTCCGGATCGTGCAAGGCTTTCCTGCATGAATCCCAAATCGAACCGTGCATGATGCGCCACCAGTTTGGAACCGCGTACAAATTCCAGGAACGAATACGCCACATCGGAAAATTTCGGGGCATCTTTCACCATATCCGCACGGATTCCCGTAATACCGGTCACCATAGGCGGAATCGGTACTCCGGGATTAATCAGTGAGGAGAAGCGACTGAGTGTTCCATCTACTTCTACGCGTACGGCTCCGATTTCGATAATGCGGTCATGAGCAGGTCTCAGACCGGTTGTTTCCAGATCGAATACCGTAAAGGGACCAAGTTTGTGCCACAAAGCCATATTCAGTCTTCGTATCCGTTCGGATGATTCTGACGCCATTGCCAGGCGGAGGCGATAATCTTTTCCGGATCTTCAAAGTGCGGTTCCCAGCCCAGCACGGATTTCGCACGGTCGGAACAGGCAACCAGACGCGGAGGATCACCGGGGCGACGGGAAACGATATCTACGGGGATGGGATGACCGGTAACTTTTCGTACGGCGTCAAGGATTTGTTTTACGCTGTAACCGTTTCCGGTTCCCAGGTTATAGTGACCGCTTTCCGGCGCATAGAGGGCTTTTTCATGAGCTTGAGCCAAATCCAGGACATGGATATAGTCGCGTATGCATGTTCCATCCGGAGTATCGTAGTCGTTTCCGAAAAGCATGGCTTTCTGGCGTTTCCCTTCCGCCACCTGCAGTAAAATCGGAATCAGGTGCGTTTCCGGATTGTGATCCTCACCGTACTTTTCACTGGCGCCTGCCGCATTGAAATAGCGCAGAGCCGCATATTTTAATCCGTGGATATCGCTGTACCAGCGCAGGCATTTTTCAAAACAGAGCTTGGATTCCCCGTACGGATTGATAGGAAGCTGCGTGGTCGTTTCGCTGATAGGTATTTCATCCGGCATTCCGAATGTGGCTGCCGTGCTGGAAAAAACAAAGTGTTTTACGCCGCCCTTGACCGCCGCATCCGCCAGATTGATGGCATTTCCCAGATTGTTATGGAAATACTTGCCGGGATTCGTCATGGATTCGCCGACTAAAGAAAATGCGGCAAAATGCATAACCGCATCGTATTGTCCTTCACACAGTACCTTGAAAAGCAAATCCCGGTTGTCCAACGTGCCGTAAATAAATTTTGCCCGCGGGTCAACCGCTTTGCGGTGCCCGGTAATCAATCCGTCAAAAACGGTAACATCATACCCTTTGTCCAGCAGATATTCTGTACAGACACTTCCAATGTAACCGGCGCCACCGGTAACCAGAACTTTCATTTCGCAATTTCCTTTCATTGATTTTATTGAACAGACATTTTAATCGTATTCTCTTTGCGGATTCCGCAGTTTTTTCAAGCCTTCCCAAGAAATTTCATCATATTTTTCGAGGTGGCGTTTTCCCAGGTTTTCAGAAACGGATTCCGGTCATATTCCGACATATTTTCCATTTCCGGCGTCATGAATCCGCGGTAAGAACCATATTTTTCCTGCAGCCGCTTGAACATATCGCCATCGAACTGAATAACATATTTCGCCCATGCCACATTATAACCATTGGCAAAGGAATCTACGGCAAACATGAGTTTGTCTTCAATACCGCAGCGGAGCAGTACAAATTTACGGAAAATTTCATCCCGGAAAATGTCCGCAGCTCCCCAGGAGGAATCCACATACATATCCGGAGCATCTTTCCGAAGTCCGGCAGCATTCCGGATTTTTCCGAACACGGCAATGGATTCATCGGTCCAGGGCCAGGATACGTGCGCCAGCGCAAAGCGGACATTTGGCACATCCAGCATACATTCAAAGTTGCCGGGACGATTGAAATCGGAGGAGTTTTCGCCATCCCAGAGGATACCGGAATGGAAAATAACAGGCATACCCAATTCCGCAGCCTTGCGGTATACGGCAAGCCCTTGCGCCGGATAATATTCACTGCAAAGTACCTTAAGTCCCCAAATACCGGCATTCTTCGCATATTCCACCTGCTCTACAGCATTGGATTCCGTGGGATTAATCCACAGAAACGGATAATAGTTGTCCAGCTTAGAGCAGAAATCCAGTACAATTTGAATACGGTCCTGCCAGCAGGGAGCTTCTTCGCCTTTCCATAACAAACTGCCTGTAGGCGGATGACTGAAAATAATGCCGCCGCCGATTCCGGCTTCCTTGGCTTTTGCCCGGAATTGTTCCGGTGTTTCATACTCTTTGGGGTAAAGATGAATATGGCTGTCTAAAATCATGATTTCATGTCTCCTGTCTGACAAAAGAGTTCAGAAACCGGTCATTCCGGCTTCAAATTATACTATACAATAACATACATATTTACTAATTCAAGAAAAACATGACAAAAATAAGGGAACTCCGGCAGGATATTGTCAAAAAAGTTATCAGACGGCAGAACGCAGATTCAGTTTTTGCGGGTATTCCCAGAAGAAGATATCTTGTTACGCCAACTTCCGGGAGACTGTTTTTGCAGCCTTCTGAATTGTCTGGAAAAGTAAAATTCATTGCAGAAACCCACATTTTCCGCTATGAATTTCAGCGGCAATCCGGAAGATAACAAGGGCAGAGACTGTTCTATTCGGATCCGGAGAAGTGTATCCATGACGTTTTCCCCCTTTTCCATTTTGTAGCGATGAGCCAAAGAGGATATGCTGACTCCCAGATCAGAAGCAATCATCTGCATGGTCAATTTTTTTTGATAGTGTGTTTCCAAATAGTTCACAACACGTTCTTCAAAGGTTTCTTTTGCTGTATCTGCATTTGATAAAATGAAAGAATATGAACGTAAATATTCTGATTATGAGTATATATGCGGGATTGATGAGGTCGGAAGAGGCCCTCTGGCGGGCCCGGTTGTTACAGGCGCTGTTATTCTTCCGAAAGATTGTGGTTTATTATATCTAAATGATTCAAAGCAATTATCCGAAAAAAAGAGAGAAGAGCTTTTTGTGGAGATTATGGAGAAGGCTATAGCTACTGGAATAGGTCAGGCTTCGCCAGAAAGAATAGATGAGATAAATATTCTACAGGCAGACTATGAAGCTATGAGGGAAGCGATATCCAAGTTGTCAGTAAAGCCAGATTTACTGTTAAATGATGCAGTAAACATACCAGAGGTTGATATACCGCAGGTGTCTATTATCAAGGGTGATGCAAAGAGTGCCTCTATCGCTGCAGGAAGTATCATAGCCAAGGTTACAAGGGACCATATGATGGTAGCATATGACCATGAATATCCAGAGTATGGTTTTGCAAAACATAAAGGATACGGCACAAAAATCCATTATGAAGCAATAGAAAAAAACGGAATTACTGAGACTGTAATACGCAGATTTCAAAATAAAGTAAGAGAGCTTGGCAAGAAAACGATTTTCTTTTCAATTGACGAAATAAAACACGACTTTTTAAAAGACCCAGTGGTCTTATTCTGCATGTTGGATGATGACCAACTAAAACAATTCGTTGAGCCAATAGACATTGTTAAAAAAATCAGTTTTGATAGTGGAGAATATTTATTTTATTGTGGCGAAGAAAAAGCAAAGGGTGCCTTGTTGGCATTTATAATGGGAAACAATGAATCAATGACTTTATATGAAATTGAAGATTTTGTTGATGACAAATTTGGTGTAAAATATCTA
>CALCCZ010000210.1 GCA_937900075.1 uncultured Lentisphaeria bacterium | reverse complement strand
TGTTTTTTCCAATCTGCAGCTGGAATTGCCGCAAAAGATTAACAATGTCCCGACAGGCAAGTTCGCGTTTGAACCGGGTGAACTGCACTTGGAAGAAGGGATTTCAAAAATCAGCAAGGCGGAACTGACGATCTACTCCAAAGAAGAAGCCGCAAACGACTACAATACCCTCTCGGGATTGCTTGAACAAAACGTCTGTGTCATCATCAAACAGAAATTTAACGGTACGGTTGTCCACCGCTATTTCAGCGGCATCGTTACGGAGTTCGAACATTGCGGACTCGTATCCAGGGGCATTTACTGCTGCAGGCTTGTCATTCAATCTCCGCTTCTCCACCTGACACATTCCATTTCTCATATACGCTATACGGGGATTTCTCTGAAAGAACTTATTGAAATCCTTTGCGAATCATGCGGTTATGCAAAGGGAAATGTTGAATTTCAACCTGTCGAAAATTTGCCGCCCTTGCTGACTGCACCTCGTAATTTTTACCAGGAAGAGGAAACAGATTATGATTTTTTCTGTCGTCTGATAACGGAAGCCGGACTCAGTTTTCTGGACTATACGGTGAAACCGGATACCAATAATCCTACGGGCAAAAACACTCTTTGCATTTACAGCGATGCCGCAAAATTCAAGGGAACCTCCGGTATTTATACGGAAAAATTCGAAAAGGCAACTAGCTATCCTTCCCAATTCAACGCGTTGCAAAACACGCAGGATTCCCATTTTCTTTGGGATTTTTCCAAGAAAAATCAGATTGGTACAAATAAAATTCATGTGACGGAACAAAACGGCATCCAGACGCTTTCCTCCTCCGCTTCCAATAAAGCCGAGACAGAAAAAGAGCGCTCCATTCACAGAAATCTGTTCTCCGATTTGACGGAAACCGATTTGAAGTCGGCAACGAAAAACTATCTGAACGTATTGAAATCCACAAGAAACTGTTTTACGGCCCGAACGCATGCTTTTACCGCAATGCCCGGCAGACAAATTAAAGTTTCATTATGGGAAGAAAAATTACTGGATTTCAGAGTCTTTCAAACCACTATGGATGTCTCTTCGCCCGTCAGTATCCCGGAATTGAACAAAACAAACGGCAGTGTGGAGATTGCCTTTTTCGCGATTTCCGATATTGCACAGGTGTTGTTCCCGACAGAAGAACAATATGACGAATCACAAAATGTTTACAATGTTCTGACGCAGGAAAAACCGCCGACATACCTGAAGGCAGTGGTATGCAAAGAGGACGGGAATACATCCCCGAAAAACACCCCGTCAACACTGTCTGACAAATATACTTTCTACGCTTTGGCATTGGAAAACGCAGGCGTCTATCAGAAAAACGACCTTATCGAAGTCCAGTTCACGATGGCCGATGGTGGCATGAAACAGGGACTTTTTCATGTACCGCGTCTCGGAGACCACATTTTAGTCAGCATTTGCAACAATGCCGCCCTTCTTATAGGTTTCCTTCCCGATAAAGAAAAAATGAAAGCACTGGAAAACATGCAGGCACTGCCCGGTAGAATGCGATACAAAAATCCGCAACATAAAAATACGAAATATATAGAACCGAAACTTCCCGGAAGTGACAATTACAATCTGAATCAGATGACCACTTTGAGACATCTTTCCGCACGGATGGTAAACAACTCGGAAGATTATCTTCCACTGGTATTCAATCATCGGATATCCCGGACGGATACTTCCCAGACCGACCCGCCCAAGTTGAACCATGCGATTTCCGAACTGGGGTTTTATACGAATGTGGTAGTGCAAGTCCAAATCAATGATAAAACAGAGAATGAAACAGGGAAATATGATGCGGCAGTATTAACCTCCTCCGGGGATATGGATTTGGTTGCTGTCAAGAACAATGCTTGGTTCCATGGCGAAAACATACACGTTTTCACCGTAGGAAATTCAACACGACGTTCCAATACCGACAGCAAAGAACTTGCAAACTGGAGCCCGGAACAAAAAATTCTCCTCGATAACGCCAAACATATCCTCGTGGAAGCAAAAAATAAAATCACACTGCGCGCCGGACGCAGTGTTATCATCATGGACCGCCATGGTATTACTTTGGCGGCTCAAAGATTTTCCGATTCATCCGGTCCGCTCGCAGCTTCCCTCTCACTCCATGGTGTGTTTGGAGCTTATATGACATCCATAGATACCCGATTCTATGGTATGACCGGAGTCCGTCTGACAGAAGGCGGCGGTGCCAGTATTGAAGTCGGCAGCGGTTCTACAACTTTATCCGGATCGGCGATCCATTTTGCCACATCCGGAACCGCCGATGTCATCTTAGGTCTCGGTTTCACCTTATTTTTTGCTCTTCAGCAGTACATCTCTACCGCAGTCCATAAAGGTGAGTATACGGGCAATACCCAAAGCAACCACCACCTTGAGTTCTCGAAATTAGATAAAATAATATCCGGATTAACGAATCTGTATGAATATCGGAGGTGGAGTTATTCCCACAATGATTATCTGCACAACGGAAAGACAGTAGCGATGGAAGTAATCAAATTTCTTCGGAGTATTGTTATCACTCTTTACGACTTGACAGAAACTCTTTTTGGAAAATGGATCTCCCTGGAAAACTCCAAGGGAACAATGACACATGGTCAGGAGTTCGGTCTTGCCTGCCATGCAACAATCATGCTTGCCTGGGGCCTTATTGATATCATACAGATAACCCGGATTGGTGCCACAAGAGCTGCTATTGTAAAAATGAACGGCAGTAATGTGGAAATCGAAGCAGAGAGTTTCGAGTCAGTGTCCAGGGAGAGAAAAGAAAACCAAAGTGCAGCTGCCGGTGAGAAAATTAAGGTTGAAGATGAAGAAAAGCAATTAGATAACGGAGACTTAGATGATGGGATTGAACCTATAAGTCTTAAAGACTTAAAGTCTCAACAAGATATAAAAAACGGTGAAGCACAGTCTTGGAATATAAAGTAAAAGTCGAAACGGAGAACACAAATGAGTTATAATCTGCACTTGCATTTGAGCAACAATGATAAGATTTATGGTTTTCAGCCGGTGAAATTGGTTCTCCGTGAAGAGATATCACAGATCAGTACGGGCGAATTGCTGGTATATTCCCCATGCGACATCGATGACGACAAACTGAAATATATCCTGGATGCGAAAGCCGCACTCGTAATTGAGGGCAATTCCACTTTCCGGAGATGCTATACAGGAATCGTCACTTCCGCAAAACAATTGGGACTCGTTGCAAATAACGTCTATGCGTATGAGCTCATCATTGCTGCCCCTATCGTTAAACTGAAATATTCCACACGATCCCGATTTTTTCAGAAGATGAGTCTGAAGGAACTGATTAGAGTTCTTGGTCTTGCCCAGTGCGGTTATGATAGCATAACGTTTCCTGCAAGTGATAATGCTTTTTTTATTTCGCAACGGAATTTCTACCAGAACAACGAATCCGATTTTGCATTCTTTTCCAGAGTTCTCATGTTCTACGGTTTGAACTGGATCTCGTTTTCCCCATTCCCGGTTGAAGGTAACAACAATGAAAAACTCAAATCAGTGCTCCATATCTGTTCCACCGGAAACCTCAAATCCGTCTCGAGTATCCAGTCACCCCAAGGCGATCCCGTAATCAATGTTTTTACCTGCACCGGGAACTTATTAAATGTCAATCTTATGCAAAACTGGCATTTCCGGAAGCGAATCGGCAGCAATGGACTTCGCTGCGCGTCTCAGACCGGGCTGAAAACGATCTTCTCGCAGCAGGGAAAAATGGACAAAACGGGAATTGTCAATACCGGCATGTTTACAAATCTGAAAAAGGAAGAATTAAACAGGCTCACAGCAAACTGTCTCCATGCAGCCTGGACAAAATATACTACCCACCATGCTCAAACAAAAGCATTTTCCGCCATGCCCGGCAACAAAATCATTTTGAAACCATTCAATGCCGATGAAAAAAAAGCCCGTGTCTATGCTTCCTGCTTAGTTGCAACATCCGCAACGACTATCTCCGAAGTCGAATCGAAAAACTCTTTACAGATTGATTTCTCCGCCGTCGAGGAAAACGCTGATAACCTTTTCGCCAATCCCGTTTACACACCGAAAAAAACAAAAGACTATCCGAACGGAAAAATTTTGCAGGCGGTAGTCTGTGGCGTAGACAACCAAAACAACCCCATCTATAAAGGTAATGATATCAATCAACCAATTGCGCTGACCGATAAATACACCTTCTATGCTTTCTCGATTCCCGAACTGGCTAAAATCGAAGCAGGCAATAAAAAACCAACCCTAAAAGACAGAATTGAGGTCCATTTACTCCAATCCCTTGGTGGGAATAAACAGGGCTTGTTCCGTATTCCCAGGGTCGGCGACAGAGTTCTCCTCTATTCCGTCGGAACGGAACATTTTCTGTTGTCCTGGTTGCCGGATAAAGACGAAATGCCCATTGTAGAGCATGACGGCACAACCGATTCCTACAACAAAAATGAAATGACCGTTTTCCGTCATATTTCCGCAAATAATAATAATTCAGAACTGGATTTCTTCTCCAGCCAGAATGTAAAAAAGGAAAATGACCGGACATTACTGCGTTCCGGTGGCGAATTACACCTGCAGGCCAAAAAAGTACAATCCATTTTTTCCTCAAAAGTACATATCGGCACAGCATCCGAGAAGGACAAAATCACACAACACAACGGAATGATACACATTTACGATGCCGACAAAATTACTTTTGATTTTGAAAAATCCCTGACTATGAAGGTCCAAAAACACTCTATCACGATGGATAAAAGCGGAATCCGTTTGTCATCCAGTATCGTTACCGATAACTCCGGCCCCCTGAAAGCTGAACTTTCCCTCAACGGATTGCGGGGAATCCTGGGGTCCGGCATCAGATGCCATTTCCATGGCACAACCGAATGTTCTGTCTCCGAAGGATCGGGCGCAGGTGTCACACTCGAAAGCAGTGCAATCTCTGTCGGTGCTGCTCAAATCTCACTGCAATCCCTGCAGAAAATACCGACAGCTATTACGGTTGCGGGAACCCTTGGTCAAGCGGCTTCCCAGTATATCAACATGGGAATCGATGATAAAGCAGGCGGCATTCCCCATGCAGCCTTTTCCAATGCGCCTGTTATACTGAGTTCCATATTCGGTATAATCAATGCGTCCAAAGCTTCCTGTCAATTCAAAGGCATAGATATCGCTCAACAGGTGATTTTGCTGGTTGAAAATATTCTGTTCGCCATTTATGACATCGGCACCTTAATTAATTCTTCATGGTGGGATGAGGAAAATTCTCATGGTATTTCCCGACGCGACCAGTTCGGCATTGCCATTCATGCATACGTTATGGCTGCATACACTACAATCTCTATTTTTTTCGCCATAAGGGCGGCCAAGGGCGAATCAAACCTGTATTTGTTAGGCAGTCATATTGCAAAAGAAACGAAATCGGAAGACAATGTCAACCAGAAACAGGAGAATATTCAGAACATCCTTCCCGGAGAAAAGGGAGAAATCATTCCCAAAGCAGAACCGAAAGCAGAACCGGAAAACAAATAGGAAAAATTCAACTGTGGAATCCTTTCAGACCGGTTTCTAAATTAAAAACATAAATTATCGTAATCGGTCACTGGCTTTTCTTATTTTTATCACAACATCCCGCATTTTTTCAAAATTTTTATTCAGACTTGAGAACAAACGCCGCCCCAAAGGTGACCGGAGATATTCTTGTCTGTTATACCTGACCGATTACACATGTCTCTTCAAAAAAAATTGAATTTTGACTTGAAACATTGTAAATACCGGATTATATTTCTGAAGTATAGAAAAATAACATGACCGAAAAGGTACAGCAGTTCCTTTTTTTACGGATATTTACGGGAAGGAGAACGAAACATGCCGGACAACAATGATGCAAAAAACACATCGGGTAACAGTGATGAAATCCCATTTGATGCGAATGCCGTAAAAAGTGTCGTATTGCCGATTATCGAATCCGCTGCAACCGCTGCATTGGTCGGGCTGGCGTTTTCCGCTCTCAAGGAGTTG
>CALCCZ010000209.1 GCA_937900075.1 uncultured Lentisphaeria bacterium | reverse complement strand
TTGCAGTCAGTATCACCTGTTTTGGACCGAGACCGGTAACCGGATATCTATTCCGTCCAAAGAACGCACGTCCGGGAAGTCTGCCTGTACGAATACAATTTCATGGATACAACTGTTCTGAAGATTATTCCGATGTACACTTCGATCAAGCAACAGTAAAGGCTGGGGAAAAATCAATTGTATTCAATGTCAATGCCCATGGTTATGAACTGGGACGCGAAAAGGATTACTACTCTGAAGAAACGAAACGCTTGACAGGCTATGGATTAGATCCGAAAGAAAATGATAATCCCGATACTGCCTATTTCCGATTTATGGCTTTTCGCGTCATGCGCGCTTTCGATTATGCAAAAACACTTCCGGAATGGAACGGCAAGGACTTGATTGCTGAAGGCGGCAGTCAGGGAGGTCTGCAAACTATGTGGGCAGCAAGTTTGGTACCCGAACTTTCTGTCTGTGAACCCCACATCACATGGTGTTCCGATATGAATGGTGCAGCAGCCGGACGACTCACCGGTTGGTGTCCAGAGTACAGAAAGGGAATGGGATACTTTGATACCGTATTTCATTCCCGTCGCATTCCACTCACATGCAAAATGATAGCCACCCGATACGGCTTAGGTGATTATTGCTGTCCTCCGTCTGGCGTAGCAGCTCACTTCAATGCGGCAAACTGTGAAAAAAAGGCAATGTGGATGCAGAATTCCCAGCATTGTACCTGCCCATTGGAGCCGGACCAGCAAAAATTTTATGTGGAAAAACCTGCCGGAATGGCTATTTCAGGCGTTGCTCCTAAGGCAAAAGCAACACCAATGCCTGCTGTACGTTTTGTTCAGGCAACCATCAATGCGGATAAGTGGTGTTTGTTTCGTCCTGACGGTTCAAATGTAAAAGATTTTCTCTTTGCAGGCAAACAGACGAATTTCAAAAAAGGTCTTGCAAAAGACGGTACCGATTTACCAATCGAATCCACAGTTCTCCTCAAGGGGGAACTTATCGCTGAACAAGATGGTTTTGTTTTATTAGGTGCAGGGTTTGACTGGTGGTGGACCGTCAAAGTCAACAAAACAATCGGTTTTGGTCGAACTCAATCCTCCGGAAGCAATGATGTTTCCACATTTGAAAAAACGGATTGGATCTTCCGTGCCCCTGTAAAGAAAGGTTCAAATGAACTCGAAATTGAAATCGTTCTTGGACAATATGGTACGGGAAACTTCGGTATATTGCCGGATGAATTTTCAACACAAGAAATTTCTTTTGAACGATATCGACAATTTGAGCAGATTCTCCGGAACTATCCTCTGCCTGTAATATCTCCTGAAGTTGAACAAAATGGCAACATTTTTACATTCACCACAAAACAGGCATTTCCCGCCGGCATTGAGTTTTGGGAAAAAGGAACCGAATCGCACAATACTACAGGCGACGGAACTCTTGGTACAACTCATACGATTGCATTGCCGATAAAAAATGGTATAGCGTATGAAGGCCGCATTATCCAAAATGTTTATCAGTGCAGTTGGAAAACTATCAAAGGCGAAATATTTGCGATTCAGTTGAAAACAAACTAAAATTAAGGAACGTGATTTTAATGAAAAAAGTTATTGGTCTTGATTTCGGGACTGACAGCGTTCGGGCCCTTCTTGTCGAGGAAACTGGCAGAATTCTTGCAACATCCGTTTCATTATACAGTCGTTGGGCAAAAGGTTTGTATTGTGTTCCTTCCAAAAATATCTTCAGACAACATCCTCTTGACTATTTGGAAAGCATGGAATATGTCATAAAAGATGTTTTGAAAGAGCAAGACACATCCAATGTTGTCGGCATAGCCATTGACACGACAGGTTCAACACCATGTGCTGTAGACTGCAATGGTGTTCCATTAGCTCTTTCTCCCGAATTTTCTGATAATCCCGATGCCATGTTCCTGCTTTGGAAAGATCATTCCTCTCAAAAGGAAGCCGACAGAATCAACGATGTTGCCCAATCATGGGATGGTATTGACTATAGAAAATATGAAGGCGGCATCTATTCCAGTGAATGGTTTTGGAGCAAACTGCTCCATGTATTGCGTTCCTCGCCCGCTATACGGACAAAGGCTGCAAGTTTCGTGGAACACTGTGACTGGATATGTGGCGCATTGACAGGGAACACCGAACCGGATAAATTAGTACGCAGTCGTTGTGCAGCCGGTCACAAAGCCTTATGGCATCCCGATTGGAACGGATTACCGCCACAGGAATTTCTTTCCGCTATTGATCCCTTGTTGGACGGATGGAGAGAAAAGCTCTATACTCATACATTCACAGCCGATCACCCCGTCGGTAAAATCACTCCGGAATGGGCTGAAAAGCTGGGATTGAATGAGTCCGTCGTTATTGGCGGCTCTGGTTTCGATGCTCACTTTGGTGCCGTAGGAGCACAAATAGCCCCTTATGAAGTTGTAAAAGTCGTCGGAACTTCTACCTGCGACATCCTTGTTGTACCCGGTTTCAAAAAATGTGTCCACGGGATTTGCGGACAAGTCGATGGTTCTGTCGTTCCCGGTCAACTTGGTCTCGAAGCTGGTCAATCCGCTTTTGGAGATGTCTATGCATGGTTTCGGAAACTTCTCTCCTGGGGAGGCGAAATATCTTTACAAAAGCTCGAACAGGAAGCTGCTGAAATTCCTCCGGGAACAACAGGAATCCGCGCAGTTGATTGGTTTAATGGAAGACGTACACCGGATGCAAATAACAGTTTGACAGGGGCAATTTTAGGGTTAAATCTCGGTTCTACAGCCCCGATGATTTACCGTTCTTTGGTGGAAAGTACGGTATTTGGCGCAAGAGCAATCGTAGAACGTTTCCGCGAGGAAGGTATTCCAGTTAACGGAATTACAGCAGTTGGTGGTATCAGCAAAAAATCACCTTTTGTCATGCAAATGATGGCGGATGTTCTGAATGTTCCAATCAAGATTTCGGCATGCGATCAAACTTGCGCCCTCGGAAGTGCCATGTTCGCTGCAGTTGCTGCTGGAATCTATCCGGATATTGAAACTGCAATGTCCCGAATGGGGGCCGGTAACAGCATGATTTACGCCCCGAATAAAAATCTTGTACCGATTTATGAAAAACTTTACAAATCATATCTGCAAACCTGTAAAACAGCTGAAATAGAGGCTCAACAATCATGTTCGATTCACTGAAAGAACGCTGCTGTAAAGAAAATCTTAAACTCCCTGAGCTGGATCTCGTTATCTACACATTTGGAAATGTCAGTATCGTTGACAGAGAACATGGTGTAATGGCTATTAAACCATCCGGAGTGGACTATTCTTTACTTACACCGGATAAAATCGTTATCGTTGATCTGGCTTCCGGAAAAGTTATTGACGGTTCCTACCGTCCTTCCAGCGACACAAATACACACCTGGTACTCTATCGGGAATTTCCAACTATCGGGGGTATTGTGCATACACATTCGACCTTTGCTGTTGCATGGGCTCAGGCAAAAAGAAATGTACCTGTTTACGGAACTACTCATGCGGATCATTTGGCTACAGAAATTCCATGTACGGAGTTCATGTCCGATGCAAGAATACAAAATGACTACGAAACGGAAACAGGTTTGCAAATTACAGAACATTTCCGTTCCGCTCATCTGAACCCCAATGAAATTCAGATGATTCTTGTTGCCGGTCACGGCCCGTTTACATGGGGTGCTACCGCCGAAATTGCTGTCTATAATTCAAAAGTTTTGGAAGAACTCTGCAAAATGGCTTTCCTGACAGAACAAATTCACCCTGGCTGCAACAGTCTGAAACAAAGTCTTATCGACAAACATTACAATCGCAAACATGGAAAAGACGCCTATTATGGACAGAAGTAAATCAACAAAGCCAACTATGCCACCGGATGCATTACCTATATGGGTTGATTCAACCATCTGTAATCAATGCGTTGCATTCCGACATACTTTCATCGTTGATTCACAACCTCAATATCCGGAATTACTGATTGCTGCAGATACTGACTTTATTGTCTGGCTGAATGGCGATGAAATAGCGCGTGGGCAATTTCCCGACTTTCCGCAGGTCAAAGATTTTTCCCGTATACAACTGAGTGAAAAACTGAAATCAGGCTCCAACTCAATAGCCATCCTGGCATACCATCTGGGACGGGATATTTCAACCGGTATCAATCAAACACCTTTTATGGCTTCAGCCATCATAGACGGAACAACCGTTTTAACATCCACATCGACTGCCTGGAAAGCCAATGAAAACACTGGCTGGAAAAATGGTTACCCTTATCTGCGTACAGGACAATTGGGTTTCACTACATTTTTCGATTCTCATACTTTGTCAAATAGCTGGATAAATCAAGATTTCAATGACTCCGATTGGACACATGCTGTTCCTGCTGGTTTGAAAAACTATCGGTGGCGGGAACGCCCCATTCCACCTTGCGTTCTCGGAAATTTTATTCCCGCAAAACTTGTAAAATGTGGAACTTTCAGACGTTCCAAAGAGTGGGAAACACCAGCCCGTACCTTAGTCAATGATCAGTATTTTTTCACTCCAGTCATGCCTCATTCCGCAGGCAGTGATGATGGTATTTTCGCCATTTTTGATTTAGGAAAGGAATCATGCGGATTCCTTTGTTTTGATATTCAAACTTCTGATGGAGCAGTCATAGATTACGCACATGGCGAACATTTGGACGATGGTATCGTTCGCGCTTACGTAGGAGAACGCAATTTTGCTGACCGTTATCTTGCCTCCGATGGAAGAAATCATCATGAATTGTTTTTTCACCGATGCGGATTGCGTTATATTCAAATCAATATTTCAAATATACAAGATAAACGTGCCGAAATCATTTCCACGGGTATCAAACCATGGGATTACCCTCTTCCAACAAGCGCATCCTTAACTACAGATGACTGCCAGATTACCCCTGCTCTGAGAAGCGTTGCAAAAAGAACCTTGGAACTGTGTATGCATGAACATTTTGAGGATTGCTGCTGGAGAGAACAATCCATGTACGCATACGATTCCAGGAATCAGGCTCTCTACGGTTACTACCTCTGGGGAAATTACAATTTTGTCCGTTCCTCCTATCAACTCCTCGCGGATACATGGCAATATGGTTCAAAGTATCATTTAATGTCTCTTTGCGCTCCTTCCGTATTCAGTCTCAGTATTCCCGTGTTCAGTTTGACTTGGATTATTGCAGCATGGGAAAATTTTCTCTACAGCGGTGACAATTCACTGTTCCAAAACAATGCAGTCATGGTTAAGGATATTTTGGATTATGCTCTCAACAAACAAAATCCTGACAAGGCAAAGCGCATGGCCCGCGAGTGGCATCATTCGCCAAGCGGATGGTGGTGCGTCGCATCGTAGCACGGCGCCGGACGTGCCGCGCCGATCTGGTCGAGGTAGATGCCGTTCACGCCGCATTCATCCATCAGGCGCGAACAGATTTCATTCACCTTGCGTCCCCAATAGGGTTCGGCCACGCACATCGGCACGAGCCGACGCCGGGAAGCATACAATTCGATCCGCGGTTTCCCGTTCTCGTCCTTGGTGGCAAAGGGACGCGCCGCCGCGAAACTCGGAATGTCCATGTCCCAGAGGCGTCCGTTGATGTAGGGCATCACCAGAATGCCCTTCGCCTTCAAACGCGCCACCGCCTCGGCAAAACCCTTCTTGGTGGGGAAGTACTCGGGGTACGTATGGTCAAAGGGAATCTCGTGCCAGCAATACCAGTGGATGCCGAACGGCACCCGTCCGGCGACGCGCGCGTGGGCCTCGTTCGCCCACTTCTCCACCACCTCGGGCGTACCACTGAGATTGAGCCAGAAACCGTTCTCGACCAGGCGGCGCGGATAATCGGTGCGCGCGGCGATCGGACCCTTCCGCGTCCACGCCTGCTGCGTCGCCCAGGCGCGATAGCGCGCCGCCGCCTGCCACCAGTCGCCCTTGAACGTCGAGACGACGACGGGGAATGTCGGCGCCCCCGCCTTGCCCGGCACGCCAGCATCGCTCGCCAGCGTCTCGAAGGACGCATCCTGCCCC
>CALCCZ010000208.1 GCA_937900075.1 uncultured Lentisphaeria bacterium | reverse complement strand
GTCGCAAAATTCAAATCCGAACGCTATTGGCTCCAAAAAGGGAACCTGCTTCAAAAATACGGAAAAACTGCCGAGGCACTGGAGGCTTTTGTCCAGGCCCGCACATTGAATACAAAACTCTCCGAAGCATGGCGCAAAGAAGCCGATCTCCAGAAAGGAAAAAACAACACCGCTTACAAGGAAGCCTTGAGCAAGTATCTGGAACTGAATCCACTTGACAAAGCTGCCAGAGCGGAATTAGACAAGGCATCCGCACAATAATCCCCGATATCCGGCGGCAAAAACGGTTCTTTGTCCGCCGAATCCGGATTTAACTGTCTTTTCCTTTTCAGTGGCTTGTAAAAAGATTTTCTGACGCTATATTATTATTACAGCTGGTTCTTATCCTGTCCGAATGGAACACGAAAACAATTTTCACATAACCTAAATTTTAAGGAAAAATCAAAATGGCAAGAAAAATTTTTATCGCCGGTAACTGGAAAATGAACAAAACCGCAGCGGAAGCCAAAGCCCTCTGCGAAGCTCTCAAAGTCAGTCTCGCTCCTTTCGCGGGCAAATGTGAAGTCGCTGTATGTCCCACTTTCACGTCTTTGGCCACTGCCGTTGAAGTACTCAAAGGCTCCAACGTCAAAGTCGGTGCCCAGAATATCCACTGGGCGGACAACGGTGCTTTCACGGGTGAAATTTCCGGTGAAATGCTCAAGGAAATCGGTGTTGAATACGTCATCATCGGACACAGCGAACGCCGTCAGTATTTCGGCGAAACAGATGAAACGGTCAACAAACGCATCAAAGCTGCCCTGAAATACGGCCTGAAACCCATCGTCTGCATCGGCGAAACCCTGAATGAACGCGAATCCGGCATCACCAATGACGTTCTCGCCAAACAGCTGAAAGGCGGATTTGCCGACATTACAGCTGCCGATATGGCTTCCATTACCATCGCATACGAACCCGTATGGGCAATCGGTACCGGCAAAACTGCAACTCCCGATGTCGCTCAGGAAACCCATGCATTCATCCGCAAAACGCTGGTTGAAATGTTCGGCGAAGCCGGAAACGATGTTGTTGTCCAGTACGGTGGCAGCATGAAACCCGGCAATGCAGCGGACCTGATCGCAAAAGAAGATATCGATGGCGGTCTTATCGGCGGTGCCGCACTCAAAGCGGATTCTTTCACGGAATTGGTCAAAAACGGAATCGGTGCATAATCCCCGATCGTTTTACGTTTTGTGTACAAAACGGGCTGGAAGGAAACACTTCCGCCCGTTTTTTTATTTCCGGAACAGCCCCGTTGGGGCTATGAGATAGGGAATTGGAAATTGGGGATAGGGAGAGAAAAAAATAAGACCTATAGGACCTATAGGACCTATAGGACCTATTTTCCCCTAATCCACTATCCGATTACTGCCGTTACTTGCCGGATGTCACAATGGGAAAATGCAGGAATTCCGCAGCGTCTTCCTTGGAACCCAGATTGGTAACTTTTTTGAATCCCATGGACTCCAGTGTTTCCTTGGCAATACCGGAACGGCGTCCGGAACGGCAATAAAGATAAATCGGTGCATCTTTGTCCGTGGTCACTTCGGCAATACGTTCCCGGATTTCAGTATAGGGAATCAAAACGGCACCTTGAAGATGTCCCGCGGCGTATTCTTCCGCGGTCCGGTTGTCAATCAGAATCATTTTTTCCTTCTCTTCGGCAGTCAGTTCTGCAAGTTCCTTTTTTCCGCTGTCAGTGCAGCCTGTACACAAAAACATCGGCAGAAGACAGCAGATTGCGACAAACGATACTATGGTAAAAGCATGATTGAAAAATTGTTTCGAAAAATTCATGAAAAAATCATCCTTTCCGGATATATTCCGTCTGCCCGCAAAAAACAGACAGACGGATTTTTTCACCTGAATTACGCTTTCAGTTCATTCTGCTGGGCGACAAGCTGGTCGGCGCCATACATTTTACGCAACTTCGGCTTTTCGATTTTCCCGGTAGGATTACGGGGAACGGTCGCAAATATTACTTTTCTGGGTCTCTGATAACGGGGCAAACCGGAACAAAAATCATTGACTTGCTGTTCCGTCAAAGTTTTATCAGGCTTGACCTCAATGATAGCGGCGGCGATTTCCCCCAATCGGGAATCGGGCAGACCGATGACAGCGACATCCTTAATCGCATCGTTTTTACGGAGAAAATCTTCGATCTGAACAGGGTAAAGGTTTTCCCCGCCGGTAATGATAACGTCTTTCTTGCGGTCCACTAAATAGATGAAACCATCCTTGTCCTCGCGTGCCATATCACCGGTATAAAGCCAGCCTTGTACATCCAAAACTTCATCGGTAGCCTTGGGATTCTTGTAATAGCATTTCATGACGCCATCGCCCTTGACGGCAAGTTCCCCGACTTCGCCCTGCTTCACGGTCTGACGTTTCTCATCCACAATTTTGGTCTGCCATCCGTAACCGGCCTTTCCAATCGCGCCGACATGGTCACAGTTTTCAATTCCCAAATGGACCGCACCGGGCCCAATCGACTCGCTCAAACCATAATTGGTATCGTAATCGTGATTGGGGAAATAACTTTTCCAGCGTCTGATCAGGCTGGGCGGAACCGGCTGGGCGCCGATATGCATCAAACGCCACTGTGACAACTGATAGTTTTCGAGCTTGATTTCACCGCGTTCGATCGCATCGAGAATATCCTGTGCCCACGGAACAAGCAGCCAGACAATGGTGCATTTTTCACGGGATACAGCTCTCATAATGTATTCCGGCTTGACTCCACGCAGCAGGACCGCTTTCCCGCCAGCCAGAAAACTGCCGAACCAGTGCATCTTCGCACCCGTATGATACAGCGGCGGAATGCAAAGAAATACATCATCCCGGGTCTGTCCATGATGCTTCTGTTCTACTTTGCAGGAATGAACTAATGCACGATGGCGGTGAATAATTGCCTTTGGGAAACCGGTCGTGCCGGATGAAAAATAAATCGCGCCCTCGTCATCGTCGGTAATCCGAACTGCAGGTGCAACATCGGAACAATAAGTAACCAGTCGATTGTATGACTCGGAAAAAGACGGACAATCGCTGCCGACATAGAGTAAGGTCACCTTGGAAATTTTATCAGAGATAGCCTCAATTCTGCCTGTAAAAGCCGGATCGAATATCAGGATTTCAACATCCGCCAAATCCACGCAGTAAAGGATTTCTTCTGCGGTATAACGGAAATTCAGGGGAACCGCTATCGCGCCGCTTTTCAGAATACCGAAATAGATGGGCAGCCATTCCAGACAGTTCATCATAAGAATGCCGACTTTTGTACCTTTCCGTACTTTGCGCGTCAGCAGGAAATTGGCAAGACGGTTTGCCTTTTTGTCAAATTCGCTCCATGTCATCTCGGAGCGGAAATCGTCAGTTGGACTCGGCATCATCAGGGGAGATTCCCGCCAGTTGATATGCTCGTTTTGCTGGGGATTGATTTCTACAAGTGCCACGTCATCCGGCCACTGCCGGGCGTTCCGTTCCAGTATTTCCGTAATAGGCATTGCGTTACCTTTCTTCATGAGTTGTTTTTGAATTTTGCTTTACTCGTAAGATACTATAATCCACTTTCAGTGTCTTTTCAAGACGTTCCGTTAAAAAAAATCAATACAGTGCAAAAGTCAGATAATCCGGGTACAAATATCAACATTTTTCCTGTACCGGATTGCATTTCTAGGAATAAACGCTACATTAAGAACAGCAGTATTAACCGATTAAAAACAATGAGGTTTTGTCATGAAAGTAATCAGCCGTCAGAAAAACAGCAAAATGTGCATTATTTGCGGATTGGACAATAAAGCCGGCGTACAGGCTCCTTTCTATAACATGGAAGATAACAGCGTTGCCTCTCTTTTTCACTTCCGTCAGCATCACCAGAGTTACCCGGGCCGAGTTCACGGCGGCATGATTACCGCCATGTTGGATGAAATGGGGTTGCGGGCATTGTGGGCATACCATCAGGGCGATGAAAGCTGTTTCGGCGTCACGATTTCTCTGGAATCCAAATTCCGGAAACCGGTTCCATACGAAACGGATCTTATCGCAATCGGCACAGTAACTCATGAATCCAGTCGCTTTTTCACTGTTGATGCCCGGATTCTGGACATGTCCGGAAATATTCTTGCCAGCGGAATTGTCAATTACATAAAGATGGCAACAGAAATCATTTCCAAGGACGCATCAATCCATGAGGAAATGCCATACCTGATAGACGATGGCGTTACGGAACTGCCGATTCCCGTAAAGTAATATAATACAGACTACCCGTTTTCAAAGCCCGATTTCTTCTATGCAGGGAATCCGGGAAAAAAATTCCATTTTTTTGAAAATGGGGGTTGAAATTAAAAAAATCAGTGCTATTTTAATAGAGCAGTTTCCACAAGGCGTGATGGTCGAGCGGCTAAGGCAACGGTCTGCAAAACCGGTCCCGGTGGGTTCAACTCCCACTCACGCCTCCATCTTTGTTTTTTCCTTTGATTGTTTTTTCCTTTATTCTTTATTTCTGCGTATTGGGACAAATGTATAGACGGAAAAAGCGTAATTTTAAAATAAAAACAGAAGCAGGAATAACATAGTCGCTCCAACTAATAACGACGTACAATAAAGCCTGGTGGCTCCGATGCAATTCTTGTTCAGAGGGAATGTTGCCTGCTTCCTAGTATTTATCATACTCCATTCCGGACGATTTGTCAAGCGGAATATGAAAAAAAATCACAGATATCCCGGTTTTTCTTCAAAATTTACATTTCCCCATGCATAACGTTTGCATAAGGTCAATAAAACATGCCGGGGCGTTTTCGTGTTTGTGCGCGGCGGAATGGAAAAATAAGACCTATAGGACCTATAGGACCTATAAGTCCTATTTCCTTATCCCCTACTTTTTTTATTTCCTGTTTTTTACTTGACAATCGGGAAAGCAGGGATATATTACAGAATAGAATGCGGTTTACGAGGGTAGACAGCGCAGAACGCAATGGAATATCTGCGTATGACCGTATGGAAAGAAAGAAGAATTAGGAAATGCCAGATTCAGTAGAATATCAGGAAACCAACAAAGACATTGACCTGCTTTCAGCGGGATATTCAGCCGCAGATATCAAAACCCTGCAAGGATTGGAACATATCCGGACAAGACCGGGAATGTATATCGGAAGATTGGGAGACGGGACACATCCGGATGACGGGATTTACGTCCTTTTCAAGGAAGTAGTAGATAATTCCATTGACGAATTTGTCATGGGATTCGGACGTAGAGTGGATATTGCCATTACCGAAAGCACCTTTACCATACGCGATTACGGACGCGGCATCCCGCCTGAAAAACTTGTTGATTGCGTTTCACAACTGAATACCGGCGGCAAATTTGACACCGACAAATATCAGTTTTCCGTTGGCATGAACGGCGTCGGTACAAAAGCTGTCAATGCCCTTTCCACTCTGTTCATAGCGGAAACCATGCGGAACGGGCAAGGAAAACGCGCCATTTTCCATTTCGGAAAATTGGAAAAAACGGAAGATTTTACCACAGAAGAACGGAATGGCACAAAAATCACTTTCACGCCGGACCCGGAACTGTTTGAAAATTACAAAATCAGAACCGAATTTGTGGAACGCCGGCTCTGGATGTATGCCTATCTGAATACCGGACTCTCGCTGTATTTCAACGGGCAGCGTTATTATTCCAAAAACGGGTTGCTGGATTTGCTCAACAGCGAAATCACAACCGGGGAAGAACTTTACAACACGGTTCACTGGAAAGATGCGAAACTGGAATTTGCCTTCTGCCATGCACCGGATTCCGGAGAACGCTATTTTTCGTTTGTAAACGGTCAGAATACGACAGATGGCGGCACACACCTGTCAGCCTTTAAGGGTGGACTGCTGCGTGCGGTAAACGAGCATTTCGGCAGTGAATTTGATGCCCGGGATCTGCGTGACGGTATTATTGGAGCGCTGGCAATCAAAATCAAAAATCCCGTTTTTGAATCGCAGACAAAAAATAAACTCGGCAATCAGGATGTAAAAGCCTGGATTGAAAATACCGTGAAGGATGCTGTAATCGATTATTTGCTGAAAAATCCTCCGGAAGCGGAAAAACTGCTGGAAAAGGTCAAAAAAAATCAGGATTTGCGGCGTGCGTTCAACAAGATCAAGAACGGTACGAAGGAAATGACCAAGAAGCTGAGTTTGAGAAACAGCAAACTCAATGACTGCAAATGTCATTTTGGAGACCGTTCGAAATTTGCCGACAACACCATGATTTTCCTCACAGAGGGCGATTCTGCCGGTGGCAGTCTGACGCAAAGCCGCAATGCGACCTATCAGGCGGTGTATTCCCTCCGCGGGAAACCGCTCAACTGTTACGGCAAATCGCTGGATCAGGTTTATACCAATGAAGAGCTGTTCTACATCACAAAAACACTGAATATTGATGAAGAAGGCATTGAAGGACTCCGTTATGCGAAAGTAGTCATCGCCTCCGATGCGGATGTGGACGGACTGCATATCCGCAACCTGCTGATTACCTTTTTCCTCAGTTATTTTGAAGAACTGGTCCGCAGCGGGCATCTTTATATTCTGGAGACTCCGTTATTCCGTGTACGGCATAAATTGGACAGTAAAAAGACGTTCTACTGTTACTCGGAGAAAGAGCGCGACAATACCGCAAAAAAAATTGGAAAAGACGCTGAAATCACGCGTTTTAAAGGTCTTGGAGAAATCAATCCCGATGAATTTGCCGACCTGATCGGAGAGGATATCCGCTTGGAACAGGTCACAATCGAAAACGGAAAAGGTATTCCGGAAATGCTGAAATTCTACATGGGCGACAATACTCCGGAACGCTGGGAACATATTGTTGAAAATCTGGTGTAATCATGGCGAAAAAGAAACAGAATGAATCTGCGGGAATTACCCCCGCACCATCCGGCGAAGTTTATTCCGTTGAAGAAGAAATCTCCGCATCCGCCCCGGTTGTAACGCCGGATACGGATGATGAATCCGATGAATCCGCCGTTTATGCCGATGTTTCCCAAACGGTGGAAACCGCAAATGCCCGTCTGCGGGAAATGATGGCGCAAAACTTCATTGAATACGCCTCATACGTGATTAAGGACCGTGCCATTCCGGATGTGGATGACGGTTTGAAACCCGTTCAGCGGCGTATTCTGTGGTCCATGAACCGGGAAGAAGACGGCAGATTCCAGAAAGTCGCCAATGTAGTGGGAAATACCATGCAGTTTCATCCGCATGGTGACGCCTCGATTTACGGAGCATTGGTATATCTTGCCAATAAAGAACTTTTTATAGAAAAACAGGGCAATTACGGCAGCATTATCACCGGTAAAGCAGCAGCTGCCGCCCGATACATTGAATGCCGTCTTTCCAAACTTGCCAAAGACGTCCTCTTCAATCCCGATATCACACAAGTCGTGGATTCCTACGATGGAAGAAACGTGGAACCGGTTGTCCTTCCGGTCAAAATCCCTGCCCTGCTGATTATGGGAACCGATGGAATTGCTGTCGGTACCAATACGAAAATCATGCCGCACAATTTCAATGAAGTCCTGCAAGCTCAGATTTCATATCTGAAAGGGGAACCATTCACCCTCTATCCCGATTTTCCCCAGGGCGGCATCATGGATGTCTCCAAATACGAGGACGGCAAGGGGAAACTGACAATCCGGGCAAAATTGGAAATTGAGGGCCGCGATATCGTAGTGAAAGAAATCCCGGCTACTACCACTACCACAAAACTGATGGATACCATTGAAGCCGCGGTCAACAAAAACAAAATCAAAATCGCCTCCTTCCACGATTATACGGCAAAGGATGTGGACATTCACCTGGTTCCCATCCGCGGATATGACCCCGCCAAAGCATTGGAAGCACTCTATGTCTATACCGATTGCCAGATCTCTGTCTCATGCAATCCCATGGTCATTCAGGATAATCATCCGCGCTGTCTGGGAATTTCTCAAATCCTCGCACGGAATACGGATAAACTTGTCCAGTTCCTGACCTGGGAACTGATTATCGAGGCAGGCAGATGTATTGAAAAAATCCTTGTCAGAACGCTGGCGCAGATTTTCATCGGAGAACATATCTACCAGAAAATCGAAAAATGCAAAAACAAAGAAGCCATGTATTTGGAAGTCCGGACCGGATTGGAGAAATTTAAAGACGAATGGCTCCCCGTTGTACAGAAATTACATGAAAATCTGCAGAAACAGCCCCGTATCGCACCGATAGATAAAGCCGAAGCACTCCGTCTGAAACAACTTTCCGAAGGTAATATCCCGGACAGCGAAGTCGAAGCGCTGGTCTCGATTCCCATCCGCAGAATCGCAGCTTTCGAAATCGATGTCAACCGGAAACAGATTGAAGATCTCCAGAAACAACTCAATACGGCGGAAAAGAATCTCGGCAGAATCAAACAGTATGCCATCAAATTCCTGCAATCCCTGATTGACCGGTACGGAGCCATGTACCCGCGGCGTACTTTAGTCTGCATGGACGGATTTGAAAAAATCGACATGCACAAAATCGCCCTCAACAACATCCGTGTCGGTTGGGATAAAAAGAACTGCTACATCGGTACCAATGTCAAAAGCGACGATATCATTGTCTGCAGCGAGGTGGATCATCTCCTCTGCATTGAGCGGTCCGGCGAATACAAAATCATCAACATACCGGAAAAAATCTACATTGATCGGCTCTTCGAGTTCCGGAAATATGACAAAAATACCGTTTTCGGTATCGTTTATTCCGAAAAAAAATCCGGTAAAGTCTATATGAAACGATCCGTTATCGACCGATTCATTACCGACCATGAATACCGGATCATCCCCGACGGCTGCCGCATAGAAATGATTACGCCACGCCCCAATGCCATCTATGAACTGAAAATCGATACCCCGGTCCGCGCTTGCCAGACTCAGGAAATCAATCTTGCTAATGCCCCGCTCCGTTCCCCGCGCGCCGGCGGCACCCCCATTTCTCAAAGAAAACTGCTGAAAATCACTTTCCTCCGCTACATTGATGAAACCGATGAAGCCAACAGTAAAAATATGCAGCTTCTCCCCGAGGAAGAAGAACCGGAAAATCCTGCGACGTCTGAACAAAATACCGTCCCGACGGCGGAAAATACTCCCCCTGACCAATCCGGTATTCCTTCCCAAATCACAGATACAGCAGCGCCCGTAAAAACTAAAACGCCGAAAAAGTCGGCTCTCCCGCGAAAAAACAGTAGCAGCCAATCGGGAAAAACGGACGACTCCACCCCGGCGGCTAATCCGGCAGAGGCTAATCCGGCTGCGGTAAAACAACAACCGTCAGGAGATGAGGAGGATTGGGGAATTCAACCCGATTTGGGCTTCTGACCACCATTCCGGGCTGGGATGAAACACTGAAAAGTGTGATATCTCAGCTCAAAACAGATCCGGCGTCTGCGGAAAACGGGATAAATCGCCCGCTTGATCCGCAAGCCATGACAGAATGATTCCGACAATGGAATTGACTTCTGCGTTGCTCAATTCGCGACCACGGGCGATTCCATGCCATTTTTCCAGACAGCCGCGGCAGCAGCAGCCGGTGGCATGCTGCGCCAGAAACACCACATGTCCCCGCATCGGCGTCTGTTTGCCGTCATGCTCCGGAAGGGCAGGAGCAAGCCGTTCTGAAATGATTTTGCGCGCCTGCCCTTCCAGCACTTTCCAGCCTTTTTCCGCGATATAGGCACAATCCTCCGTCTTCAGCCGGAACCGGCTGCGGAATGGCGATTTTGCCAGACGCTGTTTCAATTCGCTATATGCGGTCATCGAAGATGGCGCAACGGGATCAGTCATTCCCGGCACTTTTATCAAACGAAAACTCTTTCTGCAGAAAATCCCGTATCGTCTCGGCTGCAAGCGGGCATTTCTCGATTTCGCGGTCGCCGAGAATTACGATATCGATGCGCAGCAGGTCTATCAGCTCGTCTACGACGGCGCATGGACGATCGACGAGGTGATGAAGCGCACTGCGGGGATGCACAACGACGTCAACGGCGACGGCGTTTTCTCCCCCGATATTGACACCTACGGCGTTGTCAACTGCTGCATCTCTCTGACCGCGGAGGAATTTCTGGTCGGCGCGGGCGTGGAAATGTCCGGCACGGACGCGGACGGCAATCTCGCCCTTGATCTGAACAACGAACACGTCGTTACCGTCATCGACAAGCTCCGTCAGTGCTTCTGCGAGACGAAGGCGTCGGACGATCAGAATACCCTTCTGCACAACTGCTTCATGACGGACCGCGCGCTGTTCGCCGTTCATCTGGTGGAGACCGCGATCTATTATTACCGCGACATGGAGAGCGACTTCT
>CALCCZ010000207.1 GCA_937900075.1 uncultured Lentisphaeria bacterium | reverse complement strand
AAAAGAAGAAGTTGAAAAAGATCATGAAAGACATTCCGGAAGACAAATTGAAGCTTGTCGAAGGTCTTATCGCAGATGCATCCTTCATGGCCGAGGAACTTGAAGGATTAAGGGATTACGTGGCAGAGAATGGATGGTCTGAAGAGTACCAGAACGGAGCAAACCAAAAAGGAAAAAAGACTTCCGTTGAGGCTGACATGTATGTAAAAGTTCAGAAGAGCTATGCAGCAACAATTAAGCAGCTGTCAGAGTTGCTTCCGGAAAAATCAAGTCAAAAAGACGATGAATTGCTCGATTTTATTAAGAGCCGATGATAGAACTTGAACAGTATTTTGGCGGAATTCTTGATGGAAAGATAACAGCTTGTGAGAAAATGAAGCGCGTGAGTGAGAAGATAATCGAGCACTTCTTAGCACCCGATAAATATCACTATGACCATGATATCGCAAGCAGGCACATTGATTTTATCGAGAAGTTCTGCAGACAGCCTTCAGGACAGCTTGGAAAACCTTTGAAGCTGGAACTGTTCCAGGTGGCAAGGCTTCAGGCACTATATGGATTCGTTGATGATAACAATTTGAGACAATATAACGAGTGCCTGATAGTAGAAGGACGTAAGAACGGCAAGACTACAGAGACGGCAGCAGTTGAGACAGATCTCCTGGTTAATGACAAAGAAGGAGCACCACAGATTTACAATGTGGCCACAATGCTTGACCAGGCAAAGCTTGGATTCAATGCAGCATATAAAATGATAAAGCTGAATCCAGCACTGACAAAGTGGATAAGAAAAAGGTCAGCTGATTTGTATTGTGATATCAACATGGGATTCATTAAAGCACTGGCATCCAATACAAACAGCATGGATGGTTTAGACATACATGGAGCAGTTATTGACGAATTGGCAGCGATAAAAAACAGAGATATATACGATTTGGTAAAACAGGCAATGGGAGCAAGACTGCAACCGTTGCTTTTTTGTATAACAACAAACGGATTTGTAAGAGAAAGTATATTTGATGCGCAGTATGCATATGCATCCGGTGTATTGGATGGAAGTATCATTGATGAACACTTCCTGGCACTGATATATGAACTTGATTCCCCGGAAGAGTGGGACAAGGAAGATATGTGGATAAAAGCAAATCCGGGACTGGATACTATAAAGTCAAGGTCATATTTGAGACAGATGGTATCAAAAGCAAAAAGTGATCCATCTTTTAAACCGACCGTACTGGTCAAAGATTTTAATTTGAAGCAGAATCCTGTATCTGCTTGGTTGCCTTATGAAGATCTGGTTAATGAGGAAACCTTCACAATGGAGGACGTGAGTCATTCATATGCAATTGGTGGCTGCGACTTGTCCGCAACAACGGACTTGACGTGTGCCACCCTTCTCCTTCGTAAAAAGGATGATAACAGGATTTTTGTTTTGCAGAAGTATTTTATACCTCAAGCAAAGATAGATGCCTTGGAACTTACCAAGAGCAAAGAAGCACCATACAAATTGTGGGCAGAGCAAGGCTGGTTGGAGATCAACGAAGGCGCAGCTGTTGACTATTCAAAAGTGACAGCATGGTTTGTTGAGATGGTGCAGAAGTATGACATACGTCCTTTATGGATTTGTTATGACAGGGCCTTATCCGGATATTGGGTACCAGAGATGGAAGGATATGGTTTTGACATGGAAAAGACTGCTCAGGGACCTTTTACATGGTCTCAGCCTATGAAGGAAATGGGCGCAGCATTCCACGATCACAATATTGTTTACAATAACAATCCAATATTGAGATGGTGCCTTGCAAATACCGGAAAGAAATCCTTGAACAAGGACGGAATAGAAACGATTCAACCGGTAAAGATACAGCAGACAAGACGTATAGACGGAATGGTATCACTCCTGAATGCGTATGTTGGATATGTAAAACACTATGAAGAGTACATTCCATATGTGAGGTGAAAAAATGGGAATTTTTAGTTGGTTAAAACCAAAGACCTTGATAAAAAAGACTACTTATCAGGAACTGGGAACATACCAGGCAAGATTTACAGGATTTGGAAACAACATTTATGAAAGTGATGTTATCAGATCATGTATAAGACCTCTTGCAGAGCATTCCAGCAAGGCAAACGCAGTTGTTAGCAGCAGGGATCCTCAAAAGAAAAAAGAACTCGAAAAGCTAATAAACGAAAATCCGAATGTTTACATGAACGGAAAAGACTTTTTGTCAAAGGTTAGAACAAGACTGGAAGTGTTGAACACTGCTTTTATCTTGATAACCAGGGATGATACAGGAAAGTGCATAGGACTTTATCCGGTACCGTATTCAGACTTTGTAGCAGTGGAGTATAACAACAATATTTACATTGAGTTTCACTTCCTGGGAACAGCTGCAAGAACTCTTACATTTGCCTGGGAAGATTTGGCAGTACTTAGAAAAGACTATTTGAATTCAGACATTGCCGGAGATTCTAACAACGCAATACTGCATAAGCTGGAACTTATCCACGTAACAGATCAGGGAATTGAGAACGCAGTAAAGGCAACAGCAAACCTTAGAGGTATTTTGAAAAATACAAAAGGTATGCTGAATCCGGAGGATATCAAAAAACAGAAGGATATTTTCGTAAGAGATTATTTGAATTTAGGCAATGCCGGAGGAATAGCTTCACTGGATGCTTCACAGGAGTTCACTCCAATCGAAATGAAGCCAACAGTGACAGGATGGGAAACACTGGAAGCATTCAGAAAGGACGTGCAGCGCTATTACGGAGTATCTGATGCAATTATTCATTCTGACTATACAGAAGAGCAAATGGAAGCATTCTATGATGCGAGAATAGAACCGTTCCTGGTTGCGCTATCTCTTGAACTTACAAGAAAGATATTCACTGAAAGGGAAAGAGGATATGACAACCAGATTGTATATGAGTCAAACAGAATTCAGTATGCATCAACAAAAACAAAATTGAGCCTGGTTCAGATGGTAGACCGTGGAGCAATGACACCGAATGAGTGGAGATCAATATTTAATCTTGCACCGGTTGAAGGTGGGGACGTGCCTATCAGAAGACTTGATACAGCAGAAGTGGTAACAACAAATGAAACAACAAAAAACGAGGAGGAATAAGAATGGATCCTAGAGACAATATTGAAAAGTTGATTTCAGAGAAAGAATGTCAGTTCAGAGACTTCCGATTGACAGCTGTAGAGAAAAGAGCAGCTTCAGACGGTAAAGAGGAGCTGGTAGTGGAAGGAAAAGCCTGCTCATTTGATGACGAAACAGTGCTCTGGTCATATGGTGACTATGAAGCGCATGAAATCATTGACAGCAAAGCTTTTGAAAACTGCGATATGACAGACGTTATATTCAATTACAATCATTCGGGCCGTGTGTATGCTCGTACACGTAACAACACACTTTCACTTGAAGTGAAAAAAGATGGTTTGTACATGAAGGCAGTATTAAGAGCAGACGATCTCGGACACCAGGAGTTATACAACGATATCGCATCAGGAACAATCGACAAAATGTCATTCGCATTCAAGATTAGAAAGAGCGAGTGGAAGTTCATCGAGGACGGAGACAAGGAAATTGATGTCCGTACAGTCCTTGAGATTGAAAAACTTTATGATGTGTGCTATATTAAATGAGTTTTTCCCCTAAAAAAACGACATGGAAGGAGCTTAACGAATGACTCTGTTTTCCGACTGTGCCTTTACAGAAAGGATTCAAAAATGAACAAACGTCTTCTGACAATTCAGGACGTCTCCTGTGTCGGACAATGCTCCCTCACTGTCGCCCTGCCTGTAATTTCTGCGTGCGGTATTGAGACTGCGATTCTGCCTTCGGCAGTACTTTCTACCCATACGGGCGGTTTCAAGCATTTTACATTTCGTGATTTGACAGATGAACTTCCGGTTATTGAGGCCGGATGGCAGAAAGAGGGTATCCAATTTGATGCTTTTTACACGGGCTATGTTTGCGCGGGACAAATCGATCCTATTTTGAGTATTATGAAAACGTGTGCTCTGCCCGGTGCGATTCGTATTGTAGATCCCGCCATGGCAGACAATGGTCTCTTGTACAAGGGATTCGGCAATGATTTCCCCATGTTGATGAAGAAACTGTGTGTCGGTGCGGATTATGTTATCCCGAATTTAACGGAAGCCGCGTTTCTGTTAGGCCGGAAACCTGTTCTGGAAGGATATGATAAAGCCTTTATCCGCGAAATTGCGGAAGGTCTGTATGCAATCGGTTCCAGAAATGTTATTCTGACCGGTGTGTCTTTTTCAAAAAATGAATTGGGCATAGCTACGTTCGACGGCAAAGAGATGCAGTATTATTTCAACGAACGTCAGACGCAATCCTCCCATGGAACTGGCGATTTATACGCGTCGGTATTTTGCGGTGCCATCATGCGCGGCTGGGATATGCTGTCGGCTGCTTCGCTGGCTGCGGATATTGTGGTAGCCGCCATTCAGGCGACCACTTCCGATCACTGGTATGGTGTATGTTTTGAACAGGTAATGCCTCTGCTTGTCCAGCGTCTTTCAGCCGGGAAATAACGGCAGAAAAGCCATTGTAAAGAAAAGAACCGGCGCCGGATGTCTTTTCCCGCGCCGGAGATATGAGCCGTTCAACGTTTGAATTCTACAGGCTTGCGGGGGACGTTTGTTTTAATTTTTTGTTCCCTGTGGCTTTCTGCCGTAGATATTTTTGATTTTTCCATTCAGGAGTCCGGGACCGTCTTTTCCCTCGATTTCGGCGAAGTTCCAACTGACCGGAGTTTTGTTTTTGATTTCTGCATCCAAGTGGAGTTTCCGGAATCTTTCATTCAGTTCATTTGCAACGGCAAAAGCACCGTTTTTGTTTCCGGTTTCCACGTAGTAGTACCACAAGGCCAGGAACGGATAGGGATCAAGCGGATAAATTTCCGCTTCCCGCAGCAATTCTTTTGTTGCCGCTTCCGGTTTTCCCTCCATGAAAAGCAATTTTCCACGAATGAGATGGGTATGCGCGAAATCCTGTATGGCAGTTCTGTCAAAACTTTCAAGAATGGTCAGGGCAAGAACTCTGTTTTCTCTTTCGGGTGATCTTGAGAAATAAAGAGCAATGGGCAGTTTCAGAGTGTGTTCGCAGTCGTATACCGGGATTTTCAGGACATTCAGGAAAGCCGTCTGTGCCGATTCGTGATTTCCATTGCGCCGTTGTCGTTCTCCATAGCGGAACAGCGCTGATGCACAGCACGTACAAAGAGTTAATCCCAAGGCGGACAATGCGATGACGGCACCGCCGATTTGCCATCCGATTCCCGTTTGAGCCGAGTTGTATTCGGTACAAGGGTAACATTCTTTCCACAGAATTCCAAGGAAGAGCCAGGCGATAATGTTCAACGGTTCGTTATAGAGAGTCAGATCGAATTGTCCATGAATAAACAGCACAATGAGTCCGTAGAAACATAATTTGGAGAAGTTGTCAGCGGTTTTATATTTTTTTACAGCGAAGAGGATACTTGGGAGCAGCAGCAAAGTCAGCCATGCAATCAAGCCGAGGATACCGGTTCCCGCTGTCATAAAAAGTTCATGATTATGCGGATGATTTACTCTTGCGGCCGCGTATGTCATTCCATAGTATTCTTCTGTGCGGTAGGGGATGAAGGCCTGCTCGAAGGATGGTATTCCATGTCCGGTCCAAGGCGCATCGGCAATCAGTTTCATGGTTTGTTTTGCAAAGAACGCTCTGTCAGTTTGATTGATGAAAGCAGAAATTTGATTATGGCAGAGTGAAACTGTGGCAATAATGGCGATAATACAGGAAATGCAGAGAACGGAAAAAATCTTCGTGCGAAGCCTTTTATTTTCCATGTTCAGCAACACCGTGATTAGAACCGCTGTCAAAACGGAGATAGTTGATGCCAGGGGATGACATTGCAGAAAGACATACAGAGATGTCAGAATAACGAAGAGGTAAGCTGCATACCGGGTGTTTTTGGAAGAGGAATAGCGAAGAGAAAGCCATTGCCAGGCGAAGGGGAGGGTAACGGCAGTCAGAGTTGCGTTCCAGTTAATGTTCATCGCGAGTCCGCCCAGGTATGGGGAATGGAAGACCAAAGATTCCGTGAGCGATTGAAGAATATTGAGTAACCAGAGGCAAGCCAAAGCCGGAGTCAGAATGTTCTTGAGTTCGCGATGAAAGATGCAGGCGAACAGGGGGAGTACCAGATAGGAAAGAGATTTCCACCAGTCGAAAACCGAATATAAAGGGGTATGAACGATACCGGATACGAAAAGAATGGCAGCAAGAAACAGAAAGGCGGTCTTCCAATATTTCGGGGCAGATTGAAAAAAACAGACAATGTCATCTTTGCGGAACAGAAGAAATCCCGCTGCAAGCATGGAAATCGTTGCGGTTGTGAAACCGAAGAATATCCAATCGGGCGCGAAACAAACCAATCGGTTCGGGTAAATGAGGAAGAGAGCCAAGCAAATCCCCAGCGTCATAAAGAAACATTTGTTGTTTTGAGCTGCCGGGGATTGCATGGATACCTGCAAGGGTTTCATTTCCTTACTGGGGGTTGATTTCTTTCTGGAGTTCTTCCATTTTTTCCGGATTTGCCTCTTTAGCCTTGTCTTTCATACCTTTCAGCCAGTAATAGAGCCAAAGGACATCGGTTTTTCCGAGTTTTTCGACAAGAGCTGCGAAGATGGCATTTTTCTCTTCATCGGACAACTTTGAACGGTCAAACGGAGCATTTCCGAAAACGATTTTCTTTTTCGGTTTTTTGATTGTTTTAACCTTGCCGTTAATTTCCACTTTCAAGCCGATAAGCTGATCATCGGACTCAAATGCCGGGTCAATGGAAGATACATCAGCGGAGAGCATGGCTTTTAATTTTTCAGCCCATTCTTTATTTTCTTTTGCTTTTGCCACGACAGCAGCATCGGCAGAAGACAAATAGTCATTGTTCAGACACGGATCGAAGACTTTTAAGACATCCGCCTGAGCCTCTTTGACAGATTTTCCTTCACCGATTGCCGGTTCAATCGCCTTGGCACAATCGAGCTTCATGCGAACGACATTGCTGATAGCCTGGTCATGTTCTTTTTTGAGGCGTTCCTGTTCTGCTTTCTTTCTTGCCTGTTCAGCAGCTCTGGCACGGGCTTCTGCTTCTTTCCGGTCTTTTTCCGCCTGTATAGCGCGTTCTTTTTCCAGAACTTCTTCCTCGCGTTTTTTTACTGCATTTTTATGTTTTTCCGCAGCTTCTGCGCGGGCAGCATCCAAAGTCAATTCATCCGGTTCGTTGAAGTAGCTCATTAAATTTGCGAAAACTTTCTTTTCTTCATCGGTAACGGGTTGAGGATTATTTTCCAGAATGAATTTTTCAATATTTGCGTAATTTCCCAGAATTTCCTTCTTATTGCCGCGATGATATTTTGCTTCTGCTAAAACGGGTTCAATGGCGATAAGAAGTTGGCTGGGAGCGGATGTTTCCTGGGCAATCTTTTCATCTTGAGTGCTCTGCTGACGATTTTTCATCGAGAAAAAGACAACACCAATCGTTACGATGACTAAAAGCAACAGTGCGCCAAGACCAATCAGAACGAACGTCTGAATTTTATTGGAATTGGAACGGGGTTTCTTTGCAATTTTTGTGCGGGACTGTGTGGCAATATTGGTTTGAGAAGAATGCATGGAAGCCGTATGTTCTCCAGTGGTATGCATACGGATTTTTTTGCCGCCTTTATTTCCGACATTGAACTTGACAGCGCCATGAGTGGAAGTTTTGGATGTTTTTTCTTCTTCTTCCTCTTCCTGAGGCGGGTCCGTCAGCGTAATCGGGGGCGGTTGTTGTCCCGGCGGCGGCAGATGAATAGAGGAGGTAACCCCATCTGCGGCGTGGCGGATATCGCGGATATCTTCAATCAGTTCGGCAGCACTTTGATATCTTTTCGCAGGAGATTTCTCCATCATTTTCATGATAATACGGGAGACGGATTTCGGAACGGCAGGATTGATCTTATGAGGAGGAATCAAAGTCCCGCTCAAATGCTGTTGGGCGATTTCAGTTGCGGAGTCTCCCAGGTAAGGGAATCGGCCGGTAACAAAATGATAGAAAGTACCGCCGAGACAATAGATATCGGTACGTTGATCCAAAGGTGCCCCGGTCAGTTGTTCCGGACTGATGTATTGAGGTGTTCCGAGGATTTCGTCAGAATCCTCATCGTCAGAAATTTCATCGGCAATACTTGCCAGACCCAAATCGGACAATTTAGCTCTTCCGCTGCGGGTAAGCATGATATTATCCGGTTTGATGTCACGGTGGATCAATTTTTGTTCTTTCCAAGCGTAGTTCAAGGCTTCGGCGATCTGCTGGACAATCAACAGAGCCTGGTCGTAAGGAATGATTTTCTGTTCCGCCAGTACCTGTTTCATGGTCTGGCCATCGATATCTTCCATGGCGAAGTAATAAACGCCTTCATCTTCACCAACTGCGTGTCCACATCTTTTT
The DNA here is from genome assembly GCA_937900075.1 of uncultured Lentisphaeria bacterium. Classification (GTDB taxonomy): domain Bacteria; phylum Verrucomicrobiota; class Lentisphaeria; order Victivallales; family UBA1829; genus SIG77. Next base: position 171 of record CALCCZ010000207.1, on the reverse strand, counting down.
GTATGTGTATGAAAAGACTTCACTCTTGAAAAGCCCGCTTTCGATATTGTCGCTTTTTGCCTTTTTTGCAAAAAGCATAGGTATTTTAAATTTGTTTGCAACTATGGTTGCCAAAGGAATTCCGCTGGCTTCTGCTGTGAGAATTACGGATACTTTGCTCATATCAAAAAT
>CALCCZ010000206.1 GCA_937900075.1 uncultured Lentisphaeria bacterium | reverse complement strand
CAAAGGTCCCAAATACGGTTGAGGACATCATCCGGGCACTTGAAATCAGAGGCCAGATCATTGAAAGGATGATGTACTGTCATCCTGACCACATCCTGCACTTCAAGACCACCTTTGTATCCTTCGATTTCAAGATATCTGAACGGCAGCACCTCGCCGATGTATTCCGGCATCAGCACGGCATCACCGTGAGTGTTACGGTGATCGGGCAAGATCGCAGGCTCGTATGTATGCGTGCCCTGGATGAGGGTCAGTTCTATCCGGCGGTAGCGGCATGTACCGAAAGGTTTCCTGTCCACGCATCCGTCCTTCAGCCTTTCTCCCAGATGCAGGACGACTTTATCCCCGCCGGTCTCCGATGTCAGTGTGACCCGCAGCTGCCCGAACGATGCTTTCCCGAAATCAAGGAAAAGAAATGATACATTCACCGGAAGATTTTGAAATTATTGACGCCCATACGCATCCGTTTTTGGATCCTGCCGACTGCATCGGTGCCTTCGGTTATCCGAAGACCATGGATGAGTTCGACTTTGAGATGCGGAAAGTCGGAATCACGCGCTATGCGGGGTCCATTATCAGCAACCACTGCACGGACTTTTCGGAAATCCAGCGTGTCAATCGTGATGCGTTGCGAATTCGTGACCGTTTTCCCGGCTACATTCCGGGTATTCATGTGGACGGCAAGCATCCGCAGGAATCCTGTGAAGAACTGCACAGAATGTTTGCCGAGGGGGTGCGTTTAGTTGGAGAACTGGTTCCCTACTCAATGAATACCGGAGATTACAATTCACCGGGTATGATTACCATCTTCAAGGAAATTGCGAAACTGGATATGCTGGCGAGCTTGCATCATGGCATGAGACAGGAGGTCCTGGACCTGGTTGCAGCCTGTCCGGATTTGAAAATCATGCTGGCGCATCCCGGTGAACCTTGGGGTACGGTTGATTACAATGGAAAAGACCGTCTGCAAATGGTTGCCCAGCACAAAAACCTGTACATTGACATTTCCGGCTATGCGTTGTTCCGCTGGGGCATGCTCCGCTGGGCAATTGATACCTGCGGTGTGGAAAAGATTGTCTTCGGGTCCGACATGCCGACCTGCAGTGCGGGCATGTACCTCTATGGTACACTCAGTGAAAATCTGACCGATGACGAGTTCCGGCTTGTTCTTGCCGGGAACTTCAAGCGGCTTCTTGGAATTTAATTCAGCAGTTCGTATAATTTTTACAAACCGGGGTACTGCATTTCAGTATTCCCCAATAATGACAAGTTAAGGAGAAAAAAAATGATATTTCATGTAGATATTACCGGTAAATGGATAGAGAAAAATAAGAATGTGGAACGTGCTTTTTCCTCCATTCAGGATGCTTATGACAGATTGATTCTTTCCCGCAAGCTGGGAGAAATTGACGGTTCCTCGCAAATCTATGTTCATGAGGGGGATTATGTTCTTCAGAAACCATTGCATTTCTATGGCGATGTTCCTGTTGAAATCCGTCCTTTTGAACAGGACAAAGTTACCATTTCCGGTGGCGAACCCCTGACCGGGTGGAAAAAGACGAAAGTCAATGGGCGAATTGCCTGGAAGGCATCTGTTCCCGAATGGCTGGAGGATGTCCCTTTTCTGTATGTCAACGGCAGTTTTGAGACACCGGTCCGGCTGCCGAAAAAAGGTTTTTTCCGCGCGGCGGACAAACAATCGGGATTTCAGACGAACGATGATAATTGTGACAACTTCTTAGTGAACAAAGGGGATTTCGATCCCCAATGGTATGACCCGGAAAACATCAGCATAAAAATGACGCATCTCTGGATTGAGGAGTCTATGAAAGTGAAGTCCTTTGATGCGAAAACCGGACGTCTGTTTACAGCCTCGTCCCTTCGGTATGTTGTCCGGCAGGAGAACTCGGAATATGCTCTTTACAATGTAAAAGAGGCATTGAGTGATCCGGGAGAATTTTATTTTGACCGTTTGAAACGCGAAATTCTTTTTGTTTCCGATGACGTTCCCACCGGAGTGATTGTTCCGCGCTGCGGTACGCTGGTGCGTTTTGATTCCAATGTCAAGTGGGTTACGCTGAATGGATTGCATTTCCGGTATGGCGGGACGCATTTGCCCCTGTTTGATGCCGATTTTGATTTAAGGGATGCGGGATTTAAACCGTTAGTGAACCGGGCATGGAGTATTTCCGTATGGAAACAGGGGAACGGCAAGAAGGCGAAAATGCCGACTTATTCCGGCCCGCAGGGGGCGAGCCATGTGCCGGGCGTTCTTCTGTTCACATCCGCTTCCGACTGTACCATACAGAACTGTACCGTTTCGGCGAGTGCGTGGTACGGGATTCACGCGGCGGAATCGTGCAGTAATCTGCATTTTATCGGGAATGATATTTACGGACTTGGCGGCGGCGGCATTTATGTTGGTGGGGGCAATGCTGTGAGCGTGGCGGAAAATCCGTCTCTGCTGACCAGCCGGATTGTTATCCGGGACAATCATATTCACGATTGCGGGCTCTTTTTCTATTCCGCAATCGGTATTCTGATTACCCACGCCTGCGGATGCCTGGTTGAAAACAACCACATCCATGATTTGTTCTATTCGGGAATTTCCTGTGGCTGGACCTGGGGCTATGCGGATTCCGTGACCCGTGAAAACCGTATTTGCCGGAATCACATTCATGATCTCGGCAAGGGGATTCTGAGTGATATGGGCGGCATTTATCTGCTTGGAGTTCAAGCTGGCACGCACGTTTATGAAAATGTGATTCATGACATTGTCAACCGTTATTATGGCGGCTGGGGCCTGTATACCGATGAAGGGTCCTCGCATATCGTACTGGAGCGCAATGTTGTATATAATTGTGCCTGTGAGGGATTCCATCAGCACTATGGCCGCGAAAATGTCGTCCGTTACAACGTTTTTGCCTTTAACAAGGCGCACGGAATGGCTTTTTCGGCAGACGCTTGGACTGGGTACGCATGGCCCGGCGATCCTCATGACAGGGCAGTGTGCGTGTATAACAACGTTGTTGTTACGGATGGTACACCGACTTATGTATCCGGAAATTTTGATATGTTCGAGAAAAAGCGTGTCTTCGCTGACAACAACATTTTCTTTGATGTATCCGGCAAGCAAAGTGTCTTTGCCCACAACAACCAGAAGGGAAAGGACTATACGCTGGATGACTTGCGTGCCTTGGGAATGGATTGCCATTCCATTGTATGTGATCCCGGTTTCAAAAATGTCCGGAAATTGGACTTCCGTCTGAAAAAGAACTCCGTTTTATTGGAGTACGGATTTGATTTTCTGGAAAAACTTCTGAAGTGATGAACTGATCTCCGTTGATTCCCCGCAGGAAACACGGGGAGTCAACGGTCCGAATTGGAGGAAAAAGGAAGGAAATTAGACAGGTTTGACAACATGCAGTGTTGCCGATTCGCGCAAATCCGCGACAGCTGCGGCAAATTTTTTCATGTGCGGGGATGCCAGATGCGCCTTCAGGTGTTCACCGCTTTCCCAGCATTCCACAAAGACTAACGTATCTTTGCCCATATTTTTCTGCGGAGCAAGTCCGGATGGGAAATCTTCTGCCAGTTCGTAGGAAATGCAGCCGGCTTCCTGGTGTACTGTTGGAATGTTTGCTTTAGCAAGTCGGATGAACTCATCGCGGCAGCCGGATTTCAGAGTGGAGAATGCAAGAACGAAAATCATATTATGCTCACTTTCTGTAGGGTTTGCAATATTGATTCATTGAGGGTGATTATGCTTTTTTAGTGATTCCGAGCAATGTCAGATGTTTTGTAAAATGAGCGCGAATACACTCGGCATATCCGTCGGCGTTTTTCAGCAGAGCTGAACGGATAGCGAGAGTCAGTTCCGGATCATTGCCGCCCAGCATGGAGCCGTAAGTGATATGAATGAGCTGCCGTCCGGGAACGCAGTCGGGAGCCAGCCAGTCAACGAGTTTGGAGTCGGCGATGGTATCGGGATCCGGCAGGGAATCGAAATCGGCGGTTACATGATACAGTTTCCGTGCGTCTGCGAGGGTTGCGAAAGCATATTTAATCATTTTCCGGAACAGAGCGGGTTCCAGAACGGCGATAGCTTTTGCGGCTTCCAGCCAGCTGGTACCGGCGGTTTTTAAATGGAAATGTCCTTTTGTCAGACGTCCGATAGCGGGAAATGCGGAAAACTTGTCGCTTCCGGAATGGATGGAGAGCTTATAGGTTTTGAAGTAATCTGCAATTCTTGCATGGACAGCGAACTGGCGTTCGAACAAAGTGATATTTCCGATATAATCGATACCCTTCTGAAATTCACCGATAAAACGCGGTGCGAGGGAGACGAACGGGACGTTGCGGTATTTGAGTTCGGAAGCGACAAAGAAATGATGTTCGGGAATTGTCGGGGCGGTGGTTTCATCGATGGAGATTTCCAGGTCTGTTTCCGCGCCGTTATGTTCGACAAGGAACTTGCGGACTTCCGCAGTGAAGTCCATAGCTTTTGTATAAATCAAAGCGCAGCGCATTCTTTCCAAGGGTGAAAAATGAAGACCTAATGCCGGGACATCGTTGTAATCGCGTTCGATTCGTTCGCGTAAACTGGCGGGGAGGTCAGCGTATGCGACTGTGACGGTGGCTTCATCCGCCTCGGCGTATTGTGGCTGGAGCTGTTCAGACAAATCCAAGGTAAGCATGGTTACGCCGGCTTTCAGGGCTTCCCCGATATGTTCAAAACTTTTCAGGTGGTCACCATCTGCACCGAATCCGTTTTCATAATCCGTCTGGAAGACTTCAAAAGACGCATCATCGATGACGCTTTCAAATGTACGGTGCGTTAAAGTCAGTTCGCGGACAGATTGCTGTGCGAAGACGGGTGAAACGTTGTATTCGCGGAAGAGGGCAGCATGGGCGCTGGTCGCGAATCCGATGCGGTCGCCGCAGCCGAAAGAGCAGTAATTGCGGAGGACGGGAACTGGTTTTGTCCAGGGGAAATATTTCCGGAGTGCTTCCGCATTATCGTGCGTGTAAGGGGCTTTTTTCACATTTCCGGTACATTGTCCGTCAAATGCCTTGAAAACGGGACTTTCCTCGTTTCCGCTGAGCAGCAGGAACCGGGAAACATCATCATGTGCTGAGCACAGGACGACACCGTCAAGTCCGGTACGGGATGCAGGTGCGACCATTACTTTTCCGGTAGTGCCGGAAATCGGGAAAGAAAATTCATTCCACATATTGAAAACTCCTGAGTTAGACTGTTATTTTTTCTTTTTTGGAGGTTCGGAAAACGGTTGTATCGGGAACTTTTTTACGTCTATCAAGTCTTTTGTTTTGCCGTCGGGATAGATTTCGAAAGCATCGTGCAGTTTTCCGGAATCGTCTCTCCATTCATGACTCTTAAAGGTCAGCTTTTCCGGGGTTACTTCAAGAGTCATGGTTTCCGCCAGGTTGCAAACCACGAGAGAATAGTTGTACTCGGATTTGAACGGGCGGATGTACCGGGTCTGTGCAGTACTGACTTTCGTCTCTTTCCCGTAAGCATCAATACGGCGGTATTTATGCTCATGTCCGCAAAGAAAGATATGGATTTTTCCGTCCGGGGTCGGGTCATTGATTTCGCGCGCCCAATCAACGACGGCTTCCTGCGGGTTCCTGCTGCCCTCGCAGGCATGGGTGCCCACATGAGCCATGGCAATTCTGAATTTTGCTTTTTTCCAGACATCGGTCTTTTTGAGTTCCCGGTACCAGGCAGTCTGTTCTTTCAGATATTCTACGATCTGCTGTCCGATGAGGGTGCGCGGATTGATGCCCTCGAAGTAATCGAAATAGACAAACAGGACTGGTCCCTGCAGCACATAGCCGTAGGTCTTTCCGTCGGGCTGAGCAAAATAGTCATGATACCGGTAAGATTCCAAGCCCCATGAGTCATGATTTCCGCGCACGAAGACGGTTGGTTTAGAACTGCCCCATCTTCTGACGACATCATCAAGGAATCCGAATGTGACATAGAAGCGGGCGTTCTGCATGGAATCTTCCACATTATCGCCGAGAAAGAAGAACATATCGGAGTCTATGGCCTTGGAACGGTCAATCATTGGGTCGAGGATTAACCGGGAACCGCCGTGGAAATCAGACGTGATGAATACTTTGTAGTTATCGCGTTTGGGATCCAGCGTTTTGAACGTGCGGATTTCCCTGCCGATATGCACTTCGTGATACGGACTGAAATAGCTGTTCTGAGCGGAAAGGAGTCGGTATTCATATTCGGTTGCCGGCTTCAGATTTTTCAGGTGGAAAGTATGAATATCCTTGGACAAATTGATTTGTCCGCAGATGACATCCCAAATACGGGTCCATTCCTCCGTTCCTTTTACCCGGTATTCTATGGCTGCGCCGCATGGCACACGGGTAATCCAGTTCACGCTCATGGTGGTGTACGACGGATTCAGCAGCCACGGTCCATGAATCGGTACAGTGAAATCCATCTGGTGGCGGACTTCGGTATCCGCTTGGGGTGTCTGAACCGTAACGGGTTTGTTCTGCCAGTCAAGATAGTGGTCGAATTCACTGGCGGACGTCGCCAGGCTGAATCCAACGGCAATCGTCAGAACGGAAAGTTTCAAAAATGTTTTTTTCATTGGATTTTTCTCATTTCTTTACAGCCGGCCCAGTGATGGGAATGGATACTGTTTCCACGAGGTCTTTGACGGAGCCGTCGGGGTACATTTCGAATGCGTCATAGAATCCGCCGTCCGGTTTGCTGTAGCGATGGCTTTGGAAGATCAGTTTTTCATTGGAAACATCAATGGTCATAGCTTCCGTCAGGTGACAGACAACCAGGGTGTAAGGAACATTGTCCGGTATAACGGTTTTGCGGATGTATGCGGAAGGATAATTCTTCAGATTCACATCGTTGTGAAGATTGGAGAAGCGCAGTTCTTTTGTGCCTGCATTGATACGCCAGTAAGCGTGTTCGTGTCCGGCGAGGAAAGCATGGATTTTTCCGTCTTTGGAATTATCGGAGAAAACTTCATTGAATACGTCGCCCACAAATTTTGTGCCTTCGCTGGCAAAGGGGGCGACATGTCCCATGACGATTCTGAATTTTGCTTTTTTCCAAACGGGCGTTTTTTTCAGTTCTTTGATCCAGGCGACTTGTTCCTGTAAATATTTGATATGCTGTTCGTTCTGCAGTTTCATCTTGCTGGGCCACATAGTATCCAGACAGAGGAAGAGGACCGGCCCCTGGGCAATCGCCTGATAGGTGCGTTCGTTCGGCTGCGGGAAATAATCACCGTACTGGTAAGTGTCGTAACCATTGATATCGTGGTTTCCGCGCAGGAATACGGTCGGTTTTTCCTTGCCCCACTTGCGTGTGATGTCATCTAAAAAACCGAATGTGGTAAAGTAACGGATATTGGTGTACATTCCGTCTTCCACAGTGTCACCCAGGAAGAAGAACATATCGGATTTCAGGGCATCCGTGCGGTCGATCATGGGATCCAGACACAGGCGGGAGCCGCCATGAAAATCGGCAGTTACGAACACGCGGTAATTGGATTTTTTCGGGTCAATTGTTTTGAACGTGTAGATTTCCCGTGCGGTGCAGATTACCATGTGATAGGCAGTATTGTAGGAGTCCAGATTGGAAAGAAGACGATACTCGTATTCGGTTCCGGGTTTCAGTCCTTTCAGATGGAAACTGTGCAGATCCCGGCTGTAATCAATCTGACCGTATTTGACCGGCCACAGAGCCGTCCATTCTTCCTTGCCTTTTTCACGGTATTCTATGCCGCCGGCGCACTTGATCCGGGTAATCCATGTGACCGTCATGCCATCCGGAGCAGGGCAGGTAAGCCATGGTCCGTGAATAGGAACGGTGAAGTCCATCTGGTTCCGGACATTCTCACCGGAGTTCGGGTCATTGATAGTAACCGGCTGGAACTGCCAATCCTGATAGGATTGCCATACGGAAGGCGGGGGAGTTGTTTTTGCATCATCCGCAAAAGTGAAAGTAGTGGCTGCCGCGGTCAGAACAGCCATGATGGCGAGTTGAAGTTTTTGTTTCATCTTCATTCCTTCGTTGTATAGAGATTCGGGGACATTTTTGATTTGAATTACAGGAATAACAATCGTGGAAAGTGTTATTTTTTGCTTTTTCGGGTTTTCTCCGGTTTTTTGTTCAGCAGTTTTTCCAGTTCATCGACAGTTTCTGAGAAAAGCTGCATACAGGCATCTACGGGTTCCGGTGATGTGAAATCGACTCCGGCATCTTTCATGATATCAATGACATCTTTGGAGTCACCGGCTTTCAGGAAGTTCATGTAACGGTCCGTCTTGCCTGCCAGAATGTCGCGGGAAAGTGCTGCTGCGGCGGAAATGCCGGTCGCATACTTATAGACGTAGAAATTGTAGTAGAAATGGGGAATACGTGCCCATTCATAGCGGATACGGCTGTCCGGTTCCACTGCCGGCCCGTGATACAGTTTGTTCAGCTCAAAATAATGGTCGGACAGAGACTGTTCTGTTATGGGGTCATCGGCTTCGCACATCGCATAGATATCGCGTTCGAATTCGGCAAACATCGTTTGACGGAAACAGGTGCCGCGGATGGTATCCAGCAGGAAATTCAGGAGATAAGCGCGCATTTCGTCGCTTTTTACATGTTTCATCAAGTCATGGTAGAGCAGCATTTCATTGGTCGTGGAAGCCACTTCCGCAACAAAGAGCCGATAATCGGCGTAATGATATTCCTGAGCATGCTGGGAGAACCAGGAATGCATGGAGTGACCCAGTTCGTGAACAAGAGTGAACACGGAGTCCAGATCATCGCGGTAACTCATGAGGATATTGGCGGGCGTACGGAAGAATCCGCCGGAATAGGCGCCGGAACGTTTTCCGCGGTTTTCATACACATCGATCCAGCGTTCATTGAATGCCTTGTCCAAAATTTCACCATACGCCTTCCCCATGGGCTTCAGTGCGCGTTTGATGATTTTTTTTGCCTCATCGAACGGAATTTTCATATCGGCTGATGGGACAAGCGGGTTCATGATATCGTACATATCCAGTTTTTTCAGGCCCAGTATTTTTGCACGAAGAGCGAAATACCGATACAGCGCGGGCAGTCCCTTGTGAACGGAGTCGATGAGATTATCATAAACGCTTAACGGGATATTGTCGCTGAACAGAGCCGCTTCCCGTGCGGAGGGATAGTGTCGCAGTTTACATTCGAAGACGGTGGATTTGACCAGACCTTCCAGGGTAGCGGCATAAGTGTGTGCGAGAGATTTGTAAGTATCGTAACAGGCGCCGAATGCGTCTTTCCGTACGCGTCTGTCCGCACTCTGCAGAAAACCGATATAGTTCCCATTGGTTACTTCCACCTTTTTCCCGTCTTCGTTTTTGATTTTCGGGAAACGCATATCCGCATCATGCAGCATTTCAAATGCCTTATAAGACACAGACAGCGCATCACCCGCCAGACTTAAAATACGTTCTTCCGGTTCGGAAAGCGTGTGGGCGCGTTCGCGTTCTGTATCGTCTAAAGTGCGTTTGTAGAACGCCAGAACCGGAGAATTGCGGAATTTTTCAAATTTTTTTACGGGTATTGCCATCAATTCCGGCTCGAACCAGGATGTTTCGCCGGATATCCGGGTATCTTTCGTTGAAATGCGTGCCTCCCGTGCGGTGTTTTTTGAGTCTGTAGTATCTTCATCATGCCGGTGTCCCGCGTAGGTCGCGAGTTTTTCCAGAACAAAATCGAGTTCATCATCCGCCTTCAAGGCTGCCAGAAGAGTTTCCGGGGAATCGCCCAAATGTCCGCGGAAGGCCATGACTTTCCGCAGTAAACCATCAAGTCGCTTGAAATCTTTTTCCCAATCTTCCGGTGAAGCATAAAGTCCGGACAAATCCCAACAGAACTCAGGGTTCATTTCCGAGCGTGCGGGAACGCTTGCAGTATTTTTCTTTTCCATGACAACGTCCTTCAATCAAAATCCGTTAAAGCAATTAAAGCTGGATAATATAATTCGGGGAGCGACAAAATGCAATTGCCACTCCCGTAAAAAATACCCGATTCCTCAATTCATCGCAAATATCTTGCCCGGATTCAGGATTTCCAACGGATCGAATACCCGTTTGATTCCCTGCATTATGCGGATCTCATCTGCGGAAAGAGAACGCGCCAGGAAGGGTTTCTTCGCAAAGCCGATACCATGTTCTCCGCTGACTTTTCCGCCCATTTCGCGGGCTTTGTCATACAATTCACCGAACGTTTTCGGAAGAATATCCTGCCATTGTTCATCGGTCAATTCGTCACGCAGAATATAAATGTGCAGATTCCCGTCTCCCGCATGCCCGAAAGAACGGATGCGGATACCGTATTTTTCCTGCAGCGAGCAGGAGAACAGTACAAAATCCGCGATTCTGTCACGGGGTACCACAACATCACATTCATCCATCTCACTGGTGCTTGCTTTGATTGCCTCTAAGAAGGAACCGCGCGATTTCCAGATGGATTCCTCCCGTTCGGGAGTATCGGATATGAAAACGTCTATCGCTCCGTTATTCAGACAGATTTCCGCAGCATCCGTACAGGCAAGTTCCACTTCTTCTTTGCTGCCGCCGTCAAAGGTCAGCAGCAGATAAGCATCGGAGGAATGGTCCGGAAATTTCCGCGCCAGAAACTTTTCCGAGGCAAGAATGACTTCTTTTTCCATGAACTCAATCGCCGTCGGAACCGAACGGGCTTGTGCCACGGCGGGCACAGTCCGGATAGCGGACGGCAAATCGGGGAAGGGTACCAGCAGACTGGTTTTGCATTTTGGCGTATGCAGCAGGCGCAGGGTTGCCCGTGTGACAACTCCCAATGTACCTTCGGAACCGACAATCAGATCTTTCAGACTGTATCCGGAACTGTTTTTCCGGACCTTGCCGCCGAGTTCCACAATGATTCCATTTGGCAGAACGACTTGCAAACCAAGCACATAATCCCGTGTTACACCGTATTTTACTGTAAGATCTGCAAAGAACTGAAGAGCATCAACGAATTCCTTCTGTCCATCGATAACAACTTCTGTGTAATCATCGTTAAGGAAGTGACCACCGTTTGTGTAGATGAATGCATCAAGTGCCCACTGAAGAGCATTAGCACATCCCCACTGATCAACCTCACCATCGCCATCCTTGTCGTATCCTACTTTTTTCCACGTGGCTATTGTCACACCCTTGTTGGTTGCGCCACCCTTGTCGTTTGGGTTGTTTACAAATCCCCCCTCGAAAGACAAGATAAACGGTGCAAGGTAATCAATCTTTGCCATAACTATATAACGACTTTACAATTATTAAACATTCGAATGTTGTCAATAGAAACTGTCACAGGATGACCTATCTTGTTTCCAGCCGAGTCGCATTGCTGCAAACCTCTGACACGAGCCTGCTTCATATTGGCACGAAGACCGCACGAATACGCCCTGGAATAATGAACGACCTCACCTTTTCGAGTATAAAACTCCACCGAAAAGAAGACCGGTCTTCCAT
>CALCCZ010000205.1 GCA_937900075.1 uncultured Lentisphaeria bacterium | reverse complement strand
CTGTAAGGGCCGGATTGTTTATTCTCATGGAAAAGGACATCTTCTGGCCATCGGTAGCCCCTGATGCCCCATCCCTTTCTATGAGTACGCCGTGCATATGGGTATCTATGGCTTCCACACTGTCTACCCTGGTCACCGTGGTGGGATCGGAAGCAAAGTACGAATCCTCCTTTATTGCCTTTTCCACGGCGTCAAAGTCCGCATCTTCCCGGAGTTCCACGTGCAGAAACCGGTTTGCCAGCGCCGAACTCATGGTCATGGCAACGGCGGCATCATCCACCCGGTTCCCGGCGGCACAGATATACCACCCTTTCGGAACCTGATAGAGTCCGCCAAGCCGACGATCCAGGATGAACTCATAAGCGGCAACTTGCAGACTGCGGTCCGCGGCAGTCAGTTCGTCGAAGAGAATGATACCCCGACTTTTCGGGTCCCGCGGCCAGTCCGCCGAAACCAGCCACTTGACGGAATCCTCATCAGGAACAGGCAAACCGCGAATGTCCACCGGTTCCCGTTGTGCTAAGCGTATATCAATGAATCCGATGCCGAGGTCTTTTGCAATCTGACGGATAATGGAAGATTTGCCAACCCCAGGAGCTCCCCAGATCATCAATGGCGGCAGCATTTCCGCCTGTTCCGGATGGTCAAAAATCTGTTTCAACTGATGCCGCACCAGTCGATCCAGTTCATCGGTGGTGATTCGGTTGTGCATGTCGATCAATTCATCGCCCATTTTATTGTTCTCCTTTTTTATCGCATTCCGCCATAATCAGTATCCTCTGTCACAGTGAGAAAATTGACAATCCAAAGAATCTTCTTCCAATGAGATTGCGGATTCTGCTCTTGTTCAAACCTTTGTTCTTGCTGAATTTTCTGTTCGTACATGTTTCTTTCCTTTCCATTCGTTTATTTGTGTGTGTTGCGTCCAGTTGCATTTATCGCCTTCCATGATTTAATTTTTTGACTGCACTTGTCAGTAAAGCAAACTCCGTACCAATCCTTTTTTCAGCAAGAAAAAACCGCTTGGAAGGAAATGCCACGATTAAAATTTGAACACAACTATTCAAAATGTGACAGATTTCTCTTAACTCCCGACAAAATTGTGCAGAGAATCATATTGGCACGGCATTTGCTATTTAGAATGACAGATTCTAAGACGCCAGTCTCAAAATTCATAACGGGACTTTTGAGACTGGCATCATCTAATAACTGAAAGGAATACGAATGGATACGAATGAAGCATGGAAAAAAATTGATGAATTGAAGAAAAATCCGGATCTGGCAAACACACCCGGCTATGAAACAGATAAGTTGCGGGAGTCCGCAGACGCTGCCTGCTGGTTTCTGCTTTTGATGGAACAACCACAGTTCTCCCCGCCGGACAAATGGTGGTTTGAATTGTGGAAACGTTGTGACCTCCCCTGGGCAGAACTGCTCGCAAAACAACCGCAGTTCGAATCCCGCTGCCATTGGGAGAGTGTCAGCCGCCTGGAATTGGTCAAACTGACTTATATGGCACCCGCAATCTTTGCAAAACACTTTCCGAAAGGACTTCCGTCGCATCTTTATAAATTGCTGACACCAATGGAAAAACAGCTCCTTTTAAGTGATTTGCCCCAATGGGAACATACGGTGGATTGGGACGAACTTGATGAAGAATGGGATAACGGTAACTGGCTGATGCTGTTGTCGTATCAGCCGCAATTTGAAAAATATTTTGACTGGAACCGGATCGAAAATAAGCCATCACCTTATTGGGAACATCTTTTGCGGAGACAGCCGCAGTTCGCCTGTCACTGCGATCTTGAACACTTGGAAGAATGGCAAATCCGGCGTATCAAAAAATGCCAGCCGCAATTATTTGAAAGTGAGAAACAGCCGTGAGACAACAATACCTTTCAACCGCCGTACCGGCAGTCCTGACCGTGCTGGGCGTTATCCTGTCATGGACAAATCTCCGTTTTCCGGGAACTGTCCCAACCGGGTTCAAGCTGCTATTTCTGTTCTTCCTGATTATCCTTTGGCTGATCCGGATCGTGGTGGAGAAATTTTCGTTCTGTCCGTTTACAGTACACAAATTGAATTTGTTTTTCACCGGAATTACTGCGGCATTTTATGGTCTCGCCGCAATGGAATCATTCCGTTTGTTCCGGCTTCATCATCAACCGACCGAGGACTGGATCATTCTTGCGGTCACCATGTTGATTGCAGTTGTAATCACGATTTTTTCTTTATCAACGGATTCTATGGGGGAATGTAATGAAACTGACCGGACTTGATTTTGAAACCGCCAATTACAACCGGGGAAGCATCTGCGCTGTTGGGTGTGCCGTCCTCGAAGACGGAATCGTTACGGACAAACGGGAATGGCTCGTGCGACCGCATAAG
>CALCCZ010000204.1 GCA_937900075.1 uncultured Lentisphaeria bacterium | reverse complement strand
CATCGTGCCTTACACCCGCGGACGCGAACGCAGCCGCGATCCGGAAAGTGTGATTTCAGAAGCGGAAATGCTTGTGCGTAACGGGGTAAAGGAAATTATGCTGCTGGGACAGAATGTTTCCGCGTATGGACTGGATGGTCATTCGCCCAATTTGCCCGATGATCTTTCCCCCTTTGCCGACTTGCTGTCAAAATTAGCCGGCATACAGGATTTGAAAAGGATTCGCTTTACCTCACCGCATCCCGCTTATTTCAACAGGAAACTGATTGAGACGATTGCCGCGGAGCCAAAGATTTGCAAATGCATTCATTTGCCGGTTCAATCCGGTTCCGCGCGAATCCTGAAAAGTATGAACCGTCCATACACGCCCGAAAAATATTTGTCAATCATCCGTGATTTACGCAATTTGGTCCCGGATATTTCGTTTTCCACAGACGTGATAGTCGGATATCCGACAGAAACCGAAGAAGATTTCAATGCGACCCGCGACTTGATGAATGAAGTCGGTTTCGACAATGCTTACATATTCAAGTATTCGCCCCGGAAGGGAACCGTTTCCGCGAGAATGCCGGACGATGTTCCTCAGGAAATCAAAGAAGAACGCAACCAGATACTTCTTGCCGATTTGGAACGGTATCAATGCGTAAAAAATGCGGAGATGGTCGGAACAGTACAGGAAGTCATGGTAGATGGTCCAAGCAAACGCAACAAAAATCGCTGGTCAGGAAGAACGGACACATTCAAGCTGGCAGTTTTTGATACGACTCCGGACATCAAGCCGGGAGATTTGAAACAAATCCGTATTGTCCGATCCACTCCGATGACTCTTTACGGAGAGATTATCGGATAGGAGTCGTAATTTCCGGAAGGGGACCGATATCCCCCGCGATAATCCGAGCCATTGTTTCTGAAACGATTTTTCTGTGGTCATCATCGACTAAACTGAATTTGTTGCCGTCGTTTGGAGTGCTCAGGTAGTTCCATGCACAGTAGGGAATACCATGCGATTTTGCGAGAAAAATAACATCGCGCATCCAGTTTTCGCGGTATTCAAGCGGACAATGACGGATTGTTCCGAACTCGCCTAACCACAGAATTTTATCCGGATGAGCTTTCTGAAAATCGAACGCGCCCTGCATTTCCGAGGTTAAGTAACGGATATCCATCCGTTCGAATCCGGGATAGGCGTTGTGATTGTTCCAGATGACTTTTTCAAAGTCGCGGTAATGTTCAATATCTCCGGGGTAGGGCATGGTACGGTTGTAGAACAACTGGGCATCCCAGAGAACTGCGCGCTGGTGCGTGAAACTGTGTGGCAGATAGAAGTGGAAAGTATAGATGATATTCGGATCATCAAAAATCTGCAAATCCTTGAGTCTGGTTGGAGAATTTCCCAATACACTGCCGATAACAATTCTGCGGTCCGGATTGATTTTCCT
>CALCCZ010000203.1 GCA_937900075.1 uncultured Lentisphaeria bacterium | reverse complement strand
CCTTCGTATGATTTACCGGGACTGATGGACGGTATCATTTTGTGATTTCCGCCGGAATTACGCAGAAAATAGTTGGAGAGGGAACCTACAACATAAGCTGCGATATCCCCGATTTTTGTCACAATCACTAAATACAGAAATATAATATGAAGCTTCCCGCCTAACTGATATGCCACTACTGCCGAACAGAAAGGAATCGTAAATAAAAAATAGGCACTGACCGAAGAAAAAATAGCCTGCATACGAAATTCTTCGTTTTTAGAAACAAGAAAACGAGTCCAACCGTGAATGACATACACAAGAAAAATCAAAATGATAATACCGATAGAGAAAGGAAAAACAAGAGAAGCCAAAACGGTGACCGCTGTAAATATGGCCGTTGTTTTTATTGGAAACAAGTGATTGGAATCCGTAAGAATTTTACCGAACTCATAAACAGCAAAATAAGAAAAGAAAATTGCCAATGCGCCAAATACCCAGTTTGAATACGGTGCGGGTCCGGTAAGCATAAAAGCGAATAAAGCGAGAAGAATAACTGTACTGGTAAGGCGTTTGAAGAAAGTTTTCATTTTCGTCCTCCGAATCTTCGTTTTCTGTTTTCAAAGGCTGAAATTGCCTTATTGAGTTCATTTTTATCAAAATCGGGCCAATAGGTATCTGTAAAATAAAATTCTGAATACGACAGTTCCCACAATAAAAAGTTACTGATACGTAATTCACCGCTGGTACGGATAAGCAAATCCGGATCCGGTACTTCCGGATGATAAAGATGAGCAGATATCATCTCTTCGGTAATATCAGAAGGCTGAACCGTCCCAGCCTGAACTTTTTCCGCGATCTGGCGAACAGAATCAAGAATTTCCCTTCTGCCGCCGTAATCTAAAGCCAAAATAACAGTTAACTGGTCATTATTTTTTGTTTTTTCGGAAATAAAATTGATTTTTTCCAAAATTTCCGCAGAAAGTTTGTCCCGACTGCCGGAAAACAAAAGCCGTATATTATATTTTTCCAGATTTTCGATTATTTCATCCAGAAAGTAAGAAAGCAAATGCATAATAGCGGAAACTTCCTCTTCGGAACGTTTCCAATTTTCAGTACTGAAAGCGTAAAGTGTAACGTATTTGACGGTAGTGTCTTTTAAATTCCGAAGAAGTTCCTTCACGCGTTCTGCACCGGCCTTATGACCTTCTACACGGGGAAGACCGCGACTTTCCGCCCATCTGCCGTTTCCATCCAGGATAACAGCCAGATGAGATAGTTTATTCTCCATAGAACTCCTCCTCTATCATCATGCAGAGAGTATGATACATAGGCAAATGGTATTCCTGGACAAGATAAGTTTCCGTTGCCGGAGCACGCAAAATCGCGTCTGCATACTTTTCACAGATACCATGATTCTGACCGGTCATCAAAATGGTTGTAATACCGCAGGCACGGGCGGTTTTGAATGCATTATAGATATTTTTTGCATTTCCGGATGTGCTGATTCCGAGCAGAACATCGCCTTCCGAACCCAACACAAACAACTGCTGCGCATAAACCATTAAAGGATCCACATCATTGATATAAGCAGTAGATAAAGCCGGATGATTGCTCAATGCGATTGCTCGGAAACCGGGTTGCAGCTTATCCAATATATTTTCGGACCCCAATTTTTCTTCAAATGCCTTTTTCACCTGATCCGATGGTTTTCGTTTTAAAATGAAACTTTTGAGTAATTCGCCTGTAATATGCTCACCATCGGCACAAGACCCGCCATTTCCACAAATAAATAATATTTTTCGTTTGCAAAATAGATTTTTTAGTATAGAGTATATATGCAGGAAATTTTCTGAATCCGTCCGTAATTCCGGAAAGCGGGTAAAGAGTCTTTCCGCATGCTTATTGACATTTTCGCTCTTGTTCATTGTTAATAACCTCGTTGATAAATGAAAATAGTTTGTGTCTATGTAAATAATACACCACTTTTTCACAAAGTCAAAACAAACTGTGAACAAGATTCAAAAAAAGTATTTCAGCTCGATTTTCATGGTTATTAACATTATTAACATCCATAATCATTCAGAATAAAGCTGAGATCCTGAATTTAAAAACAACAATCAAACCCAAAAATGTAAACAACAGGAGAAAAAATGAAAGTTAAAGTACAGAAAGAATGTTTTCTGAAGTCTCTTCAGAAAGTCAGCAACATCATCGGAAGCCGCAATACTTTGCCTATTCTTGCTAATATCCTGATTGAAGCAAAAGAAGGAAAAATAATTTTAACGACAACCGATTTGGAAGTCCGTATTACTACCTCTTTAATTGCGGAAATCATAGAAGAAGGTGCTACAACTTTACCGATGAAAAAGCTGTTGGGATTAGTTTCCAAACTGCGTAACGGCGAAATTTCCATTGAAAGCAATGAAAAGCATCATGCGGAAATCAAATGCGGAACCGTTGTTGTTATGCTTGCCGGTCTTGACCCGCAGGGATTCCCGGAAGCTGCGGAAATTCCAACACACAGCACGATTACCGTAAAACAGAACGAATTGGCAGGTATTATCGACCGGATTTCGTATGCGGTCAGTTCCGATGATTCCCGTAAAGTTCTTCAGGGTATTTATTTATCCGCGAAGGACGATACTCTGGTAGGGGTTGCCACGGATGGAAAACGGCTTGCTAAAATTTCCCGTCCTTTAACTACTCCCATTGAAGGAGATGATTGCAGTATTATTGTTACGCTGAAAGCTGTTAATGAAATCAAGCGTATTCTTGAGCAGGAAGGGGAAGCCAAGATTAAAGTTGGTGAAAAGCAGTTTATTTTTGAAACAAATGACACCAGGATTATTGCAAAACTGATTGAGGGCACCTATCCGAATTATCAGCAGGTTATTCCCACGCAGTTCAAGAACTCCATTGAAGTTTCCTGTGAACCGTTCATTTATGCCATTGATATTTTGAATGTAGCGATATCCGAGGGAAATACGCCTAATATCAAATTGACATTTGCGAATAACAAACTGCAGTTTGAAGCATCCAGCACAATCGGTGAAGGTAAGGAATCCATTGATGTGGAATATAACGGCGATGAATTGTCTGCCAATTTCAATCCGAATTATCTTCTGGATCCTTTCAAACATCTTCCAGTTGAAAAAGTGTTCTGGAAAATCAATGATGCAGTCAGTCAGATTGCCATTGAATCGTCTGACGGCTTTATTTATGTAATCATGCCGATGCGTTCCAATTCCAAGTAAGCAGTTTGTTTCAGTCCGCGTAAATTGATTTTACGCGGATTTTTTACTATGATTTCCAAACTCGGCCTCGAAAATTTCAGAAATTTTGAAAGGCTGGATCTTTTGTTCCAGGCTCCTTCCGTTATTCTTACCGGAGCAAATGGTCAGGGAAAAACTTCTGTTCTGGAAGCTGTTTACTATTTGGCAAACCTGCGTTCGTTTCGCACGGCTAAAAATCGTGAAATGCGGAAGATCGGGACTGATTTTTTTCGTTTGAACTGTACCGTAACCGGTGGAAAATGGGATTCTGTGCTGCGTATTGAGAACACAGATATCCGCCGTTTCAGTATTGATGGAATTTCCGTATCGAAAGCCAGCGATTTTACCGGCAAATTCCGTACAGTTGCTTTTCTTCCGGATGATATTGATATTATCGGCGGAACTTCCATGCTTCGGCGACGTTTCTTCGATATGTTCATTTCCATGATGGACAGAAATTATTTTATTGCCTTGCAGCAATATTGTGCAGCATTGAAAGAACGTAATTTTCTGTTGAAATCCAATTCCTGCGAACTTGCTGTTCTGAAAGCGTTTCATCCAATTCTGTCGGAAAACGGAAGTTTTATAGTAAAACGCCGACTGGAATATATGAAAATTCTTTCCGATTCCATGAAAATGATTTTTGAAGAAATCCGCCCTGAGTTTTCTTCTTTTTCCATTCGTATGAGAACCAGCGGTGAAACAGAAACTCCGGAAACGTTTCTGAATCGTCTGAATGAACGGATAGAAAGTGATAAAGAGCGTGGTTATACTACTTTCGGCCCTCATTTAGACGATTTTGATTTTATTGCCAATGGTAAAAATTTAAGAATTTTCGGTTCAAACGGACAGAAACGCATTACTTCTTTTGCTTTGAAAATGGCTGAATTCGATATTGTCAGTGCAGGAGAAGAAGCAAACAAAAACACCATTGTTATCGTTGATGATGCCACGGGTGATCTGGATTTCAGGACGAAAAGTGCTTTTTTCGATAAAATCCGAAATGCCGGTCAGTTGTTTTTCGCTTTTACGGACATTGAACAGAACCCGTTGTTCGCACGTTCACAAATTATCACTCTATCCAATGGAAAAGCTGTGTGAAAGGAATATCTTATGGATTGTTTCAATACCATTATCTGTCGCTACAATGAAATCGCTACAAAAGGGAATAACCGTGGTATGTTTGAGCAGAAACTTGCGGAAAACATCAAATATTTTTCTTCCGATGTCTGCAAAATACGTACACAGCGTGTCCGCGGCAGAATTTTTCTGCACAAAGACGACAAAACACCTTTTACTGCTGATGAAACATTGCAGCTCACGGATAAACTGAAAAGATGTTTCGGTCTGGATTCTTTTTCTTTTTGCCTGGAATCCGGTTCCAAAACGGATTTGAACGGTATTCTGGATATGGTACGGACAAGTGCAAAATCCTATTTCGATTCCCTGCTGCAGAAGAGTTCCCGTGTCCGTTTCCGTACCCGCGCCCGGCGCAGTGATAAATCATTTCCGCTTCATTCCAAAGATGTGGAAATTGAAATCGCGACTATGCTGGAGGGGATATACGGGGATAGAGTAGTAATTGACCTGACGGATCCCGAAATATCGATTGGCGTGGAAATCCGGGAAGAAACTTCCATTGTTTTCTACGAGACCATTAAAGCGGCGGGAGGTTTGCCGGTCGGCAGCAATTCCCCGTTGCTGGCTCTTCTTTCCGGTGGAATTGATTCTCCGGTTGCCTGCAATATGATGATGCGGCGCGGATGTCATATTGATTATCTTACATTTCATTCTTTTCCGTACACGCCGATGGAATCTGTGCAGAAAGTGGCAAAAATTGCCGCAATTCTCAATCAGTGGCAGAAGAAAGGCACTTTGTATGCCTGTAACATTTCTGAAATTCAGAAGCTGATTCGCGATAACTGCAACATGAAATTCCGTACTGTACTTTATCGGCGTGTTATGATGCGGATCGCTGAGATGATTTGCAAAAAATACAATTTGAACGCAATTGTCACTGGTGAGGCTGCCGGTCAGGTCGCAAGCCAGACCATTGAAAACATGAGTGTTATCAATCGTTCTACAGATATGCTGATTCTGCGTCCGATAGCCGGTATGGACAAGAATGAAACCATTCGCCGTGCCGAAGACATCGGTACCTTTAATGTGTCTATAGAGCCTATGATTGACAGCTGTACGGTTTTTGCCCCGGATTCTCCCGTTCTGCGTGCAAAACTGCATACAGCAGAATGGGAAGAATCCCGTATTCCCGGTTTTCAAGAGGCTATTCAACAGGCATTTGACAGTATTGAAATCGTTTTCTGCTGAGAGACTGGTGTCGTCTTACGCTAAATCACGGAAATTTTTTACTCTGTGCAGGGTAATCATATCGGTATCGTGCGTATCTTTTGCGAGGGTATCACCGGAACGGGACAAGACCAGTAAATCATTATCTATGATCAGCAATGAAGCATAATGTCTGGACTCCAGTTCCGTATTGCCGCAGGCAATTACTCCGGCAGAACACCAATCAAAGAGATTTCTGGAATAGAACAGTTCCAAATGTCTGCGTTCATTTGCCCAACGCATGCACGGGTCCATTTTTTCCGGATCGGTAAAAGTGGTATAACGGCTTTGAGAAGCAATCAGCCAGTACAGTTTGGAAGGTTCATCCCAGACGATTTGAAACTTCATATATCCGCCCGGGAACGGACAGTACAAAACGGTTTTTCCGTCAGGTGTCTTGAGAGTGGAAAGTTCTAATGAACCATCGGTTTTCTCGGTTCCTTTGACAACCATGGCGATGTTAGGAAACATAGCGGCGTTGACTCGCAAAAAAAGCAGCATGGAACGGAAGTCCGGGTCATAGAAGAAACTGGATTTATCCCGTTGAAAAGCGACACTTGACTCCAGCCAGCAATGAGGGGTTTTTTCACCGGGAGCAGATGTTGCGCCGACGATTTTTTTGAACTCTAATTTATTAGAGAAGGTCCAGTTTTCAATTTTTGTCAAATCGTCATTTTCATACGCGCTCATAAGAATCGGATCACCGCCAGCCCAACCGGGTCCGTCCGGAGAATGTTCCATAGTCAGATAGATACGTCCGTTGGCGCGTTCGATGGAGCCACCGCTCTGATGCCAGTGAATGACCGGGTCGAGAACTGTCGGCTCGCTCCAGGTATTGCCATTGTCGGTACTTTTTGCAATTACGAGACGTCCGCTGTGTCCCAATGCGTAGACATTTTGTCCGGCGGTAAAAATCCGGGTATGGAGCATGGCAAGTCGTGCTGCCGGCTGCCAGGTATAACCGCGGTCATCGGAGATATAAATACGGAATTGATTGGAACCATAATCGCCGTGGTCGGTTTTCGGACCATCTTCGTTCACCAATCCCTTTCCGGCAATATCGAATGAGGCGAAAAGTCTTCCGTTGAAGCCTTTTTCAAGCCATGGTGTATAACAATATAAATCCTGTGGAGCAGGGGAATGGAATAAGATGGATTCATCAGCGATAAAATGCATGATATTGCCTCATTTCAGGGGAAGATTGGGAAAAGCGGTAATGTTACGAATCATTCCCATACGGGAAAGTTCACGTTTTAAGCTGCGGATTACGCTGGGGCAGGTACAGGGAGTACCATAGAGGGGCTGAAAATCATCAATCGCTTTCTTGGTACGTTCGTACAGTTCCATATCCTGTTCATCCACGGCTTTTACAATATCGGCAAACATTTCCGGTTTGACGTTGGCGCCCCCGTTGACTCCACCATCCGCTCCGGCAAGCATAGCGGGTCCTGTGAGATGTTCCGGTCCGACGAAAATAGCTCTTCCCAGATGCTTGGCGGACTTGATGACGGTAACCAGGTTGTCAAAATCGCCGGCACTGTCTTTATATCCGGTAATACCCGGCAGGGAGAGCAGTTTTACCGCCAGTTCCGGTTGAATGTTGATTTTTGTCAATGCCGGCATATTGTAGATGAAAACTTTATCCGGGAAACGCTGTCCGAGGACGGTATAATAGTTTATGATTTCTTCCTCGGATGTTGCCGGGATATAGCATGGCAGGGCAGCCACGACGGCATCTGCACCGGCTTGAATGGCAAAATCACCCATTTCAAGAGTTTCGGCTCCGGATGCACCGGAAATACCCACTAAAAGTTTTACGCGTCCCGCAATGGCCTTTACAGATTCAGTAATCAATTTTTTCTGTTCGGACAGTTTCAATGCGGGCCCCTCGCCTGTGGAACCCAGAATAAAAATTCCGTGAATACCGCCTGCAATCATGAAATCAAACAGAGGTTTTACCGCCGGCAAGTCTATCGTTTCCGGGTCGGCAAGCGGGGTAATGGCGGGTACAATGATACCATGATATTTTTTAGTCATTGCGGGAATTTCTCCATAGATTTATTTTTGGACGAGTAAAGCTGCATCATGAGCTTTGACACTGATGACATATTTGCGTTTGCCGATTCCCTGCAGAATTTCTTCCGCTTCTTCTTCCGGATCCAGTTTCAGTTCGGCAAATGTATATTCACGGGTTTCATCGCTTTCATTCAGAATTGCAGCGGCTTTTTTGCCGTCAACGGTTCCGGAGAATGTTTCCGGCCATTCCATACTGTTCCATTTAATCGGCATGATATCCCGCAAACGGATATTGGCTGCTTTTCCGAGCAGTTCCAGTCGTTCCGGCGCAATGGTGGACAGGTTGTCACTGGTAATGGAAACGCCGGTAGCGATACCGGTCAGGACGGAAACACGTGCCTCGCCGACAGTAGCGATGGAGCGGTCCTGACGTGCCATAATGGTATCCGGGTCGCAACGGAAGAATTTATCAAACATCCACCAGCGTGAGAATACACTTCTTGCAGCGTTGCGGATGGGAGCCCAGGAGGCGTGTGTATCATTGGAAATACGGGCACCGTCAATGTAACCGAGACATGCCATAAAGGGAGGACAGCAACCCAGAATATAGGCATCGGGCACGGCTTCCCGGATGGCTTTCATTCCCAAGCGGAACGCACTGAGCGGTGTTGCGTTCGGATCCTGTCTTTTGCCTTCCATCAGTCCGAATCCCAGACCATCCATTTTGAAATAGGAGAATCCCCATTTCCGGAAAGTTTTGAAGACGTTCTGAATATGTTCACGGGCAGCGGGAATGGTCATATCTAAACATGCCCAGAGGTGGTCAGGCGGGGGAGACCAGCCGAAAGCCACTTTGGGTTCTCCGTTTTCATCTTTTACGAACCAGTCCGGATGTTCTTTGAAGACGCGGCTGGCAGTGGATGCCTGAAACGGCATCAGCCAGATTCCTGCGCGCATACCGGAATCGGTTATTTTTTGGGCGATTGTTTCCAAAGGTGTTGGCCAGGATGCGTCCTGATCGTTCCAGTCTCCCTGGAAGGTCTGGTATCCGTCATCGATTTGAACCACATCGGCTTTATAGCAGGAATCTCTGTGTTTTGCCATTGCATCCAGATTTTCCAGCAGATCCTGTTCTGTGACATCTGCATAGTAATAATACCATGTGCAGTATCCGGTCAGATTCTTTTCCGCTGTAATGGGGGACAGATTATTGCGTTTGGCAACTAAATCGGCATATTCGCTCAACAGCTGTTTCCAGTCATTGCCTTTCAGCACAACGATTTCTTCCGGAGTTTCTCCCTCCATGATATCCGGCTGACGCACTTCAATGGCATGCATATTGGTTGCTTTCCGTCTGAGAACGAAGAAAGTAAAGGAGCGGAAAGCGGTAAGAGCGCCGACAAGCGTGTAGATATTTTTCTGTTCATTACCGGCGATAATAACATCGGAACTTGTGAACTCCGTATCAAAATGGTTGGCATGCTGAGCGGCCGGCGGCAAATAGTCGATTCCCATGTTATTGCCTTCCCGGTACATGAAATAGGAACCGGGCGGCAGATCAAGTTTCAGCTCCCTGCGGTAGTAATTTTTGATTTTTGTAAGTTCGTCGTTCATTTTCGTTTTCCTTTACTTTGAAGCTATTTTCGACCAGGAATCTTTCAAGGCTACTGTTCGGTTGAAGACTGGTGCCGTACCGGGTTTATGGTCACGACAATCGGCGCAGAAGTATCCGACGCGCTCGAACTGGCAGCTGTAACCAGGTTCCACGTCGGCGAGACCGGGTTCAATCCGGCAGGTCTGAACCTTCAGGGATTCGGGATTCAGATATTTTTTGTAATCTTCATCTGCCGGAATTGCATTGGTATCGGCTATTGTGAACAGATGATCATACAAACGCACTTCCGCTTCTACGGAGTGTGCGGCGGATACCCAGTGAATCGTTCCCTTCACTTTTCTGCCGTCCGGAGAATTTCCCCCTTTCGAGGCGGGATCATAGCTGCAGTGAATCGCTGTAATGTTTCCAGCGGCATCTTTTTCCAGGGATGTACAGGTTACGAAATAAGCGCAGCGGAGGCGGACTTCCTTTCCGGGTGCCAGCCGGTGGAACTGTTTGACGGGTACTTCCATGAAATCATCCCGTTCGATGTACAGTTCACGGCTGAATGGTACTTTTCTGGTTCCGGATTCCGGATCCTCGGGATTATTGATGACTTCAACATATTCCACTGTATTTTCGGGATAATTGTCTATCACTAATTTGACCGGATTCATTACAGCCATGCGGCGGGGGGCCGTCTTGTTCAGGTTTTCGCGTACGCAGAAATCCAGCAGAGCAATATCCGTCAGACTGTCAAATTTTGTTACGCCGATTTTTTCACAGAATGCCCGGATAGCCTCGGCAGGAACACCGCGACGGCGCAGTCCGCAGATTGTTGGCATTCTGGGGTCGTTCCAACCGTCGACATAACCGGATTCCACCAGTTCACGCAGTTTTCGTTTGCTCATTACCGTATATGTCAGGGACAGACGGGCAAATTCAATCTGACGCGGTTTGGACGGTGTGTCCAAGTTCTCAATAAACCAGTCATACAGGGGGCGGTGGATTTCAAATTCCAGCGTACACAGCGAATGGGTTATCCCTTCTATGGCATCTTCCAGCGGATGAGCAAAATCGTATAGCGGATAAATGCACCATTTATCGCCCGTCGCATGGTGTTCTGCGTGACGGATACGGTAAATCGCGGGATCTCGCATGTGCATGTTCGGGTGCGCCATATCAATTTTCGCACGCAATACCTTGCTCCCGTCCGGGAATTCTCCATTTCTCATCCGACGGAACAAATCCAGGTTTTCCTCTATGCTCCGGTCCCGGTACGGACTCGGTTTGCCCGGAGTCGTCAAATCCCCTTTATACGCCTTGAATTCCTCGTCGGTCAATTCGCAAACGTAGGCTTTCCCCTGCTGAATCAGGGATTCGGCATATTCGTACATCTTGTCAAAATAGTCCGATGCGTGAAAGAAACGGTCCTCCCAGTCAGCTCCGAGCCAGCGGACATCTTCCAGAATGGATTCCACAAACTCGGTATCTTCCTTAGTGGGATTGGTATCATCCATACGCAAATTGAATTTTCCACCGTAACGTACTGCTGTCCCGTAGTCCATGCAGATGGCTTTTGCATGCCCGATATGCAGATAACCGTTGGGTTCCGGCGGAAAACGCGTTACCACTTTCCCGCCATTTTTCCCCGCCACAATATCGGCGTCTATGATTTCATGTATAAAGTTTCCTGTAGTGGCAACCGTTTCGTTTTTCATTTCTTCCATTCGTTTGCTCCGTTCCTGAATAAAAGGTTTTTTGTTATTATGCCCCATAATATACTATCCCAAGGGAACTTTTTCAAGCTCATTTTACACCTCTTCCGTATTTCAGAAGACAGGAACGACCATACTCCGTGCAATTACGGGTGATTGGAACGTATTTTTGTCCATTTCATTATACTTTCAATTCCGGCCGATTTTTTTGAAGAACAGGATTTTACCATCCGGGGCGTCATGGAGAGTCAGCTGGTAATGACGCAATTCTTCCCCTGAAATGATATCCGTTTTTCCGGTTGAAGCATCTTCCACTTCATATTGAGCTTCCGCCTCCACCGCTTTCAGTTCAAATGTCATGGTCTGGACAGCATTTTTGCGGCGGAAAAAGGCAGCGAAGCCTTTTTCGGATTCATCATCAAAGCCCTCGTAGGCTGTCCAGATGTTTTCGGAAAGATCTGCCGGGTCCGTCAGGGGATAAAACTTCCGTGTGAGGATTTTACGGGTCCGGTCCGCTGTGCGGAACATTTTCAGGAACCACGCGGTTTCCTCCGGAGTGAATTCCCTATTGATACAACCGCCTTCCCAGTCCGGCGGGGTAAAGACCGTACCGGTACCGAGGAGACTGAACATATCATAATCCCGGAATGTTTCAGCACTGTTTGCTTCCCCTGCCTGGAACGGAATCCAGTCCAGCATATTGAGGATAGCATTTTCGCCCATGATGTGCTGATATCTGTGTAATTCCGCAGATCCCCGCGGAATGAAATAATCACTTCTGCAATAGGTGTGGGATCGTGAAAGCAATTCGAAATCCAATCGTCTTCCGCCGCTGGCACAGCAGTCGATGAGCATATCCGGATAGCGTTTCCGGAGGTCATCCCACAGTCGGTACAATGCCGTGATATGTCTGATTTCGTTTATGCCGTTACGGTCCGGTTCATCGAATTCACACCAGTTCCGGTATGGATCCATGTTGAAATCCTGTCGGTAGATATCGACCTTGTTTTCATCAATGATACGGCATAATGTGGAAAAAATCCACTGATATGCAGGTTCATATCCCAGATTCAGAAGATATTGGCTGTCATCCGCATTTTTGCATTTGCGTGCAAATTCCGGGTGGGATTGGAGAATCGGAGCACTTCCTGTCAGGCGTTCCGGTTCAAACCACAGCAGAAAACGCATACCGGCAGCGTGTGCGGCATTGGAGAGCGGCAAGAGTGTTCCTGTAGGATGAATACCGGTATTGACACGCCAGTCACCGGTATATTTCCACCAGCAGTCGCCGCAGTTGGTATTCATATCCGGTATATGTTTGGGACCGTACCATCCGGCGTCCATCCAGACGGTATCCACAGGCAATTTTGCCCGGACGGCATAGTCCACGACTTTGATGGCATCTTCGGGTTTACGGTTCCCTCCGCTGACAGTGACGGGCAGAATCGGTTTCAGCAGTTCTCCTTTTCCGTTGCGGGGCGCATTGTGCGCTACTGTAAAATCATGAATGACAGTACGGAAGTCACGGACAGAGATACCGGAACGTTTGAGTATCAGTACAGAAGGCTGACGGAGGATTTCCCCCGGGTTCAGGTAACTTCTGAAGTTTTTCATACCGAAAGAACAATGCAGAGTTGCGGGTCCCGAAATTCTTTCACGGCTGATTTTCATGTTCCAAGCACCGGACCATCCGATGGCGAACTCAAAGCCTTTCCTGTCATTCAAATCAATACCGAAATAGGGCATCCAGTTAGAGGAGGAACGCCCTTCATCGGTGGTAAAATCCATTTCATTCTGTTGAGAAATATCACTCAGCGTGAATTTCCGTGCCGAGAAATCGCAGGAACAGGCTTTCGAGCCGGATGTTGCCCGGAGAACCGTTTCCGGCCAGGGTAAATCTTCTATCCTCACATCAAAAGAACGGAACTCCGAAACGATTTTCGATACCCCTTCCCCGCAGCCGATCAGTTCGGGCAGGTATTTTACGGCTGGAAAATCCGTATATTCCAGCATCGTTATGCGCAGTGCAAGCAAACCGTCAGGAGCAGTAAAAATCCGGGTTGTTTTTTTACCGCCCGGAATGCAGGCCGCTGCGGTTTCTGTTTTTGTCCACGAGGTTAAATCAACCTTCTTGCCGTCATAAGAAAATGAGGGAAGACATTCTGCGGGGAAAAATTCATTGAACTTCATTTTATCATCGCCTCCGATTCTGTTTTTTTCTCTTCCGTACTGTTTGTTTCATTCAACGGTTTATTCAACAGGGCAGTCATCAGAATACCAATGAAAATCAGGAAAATTCCGATCCACGCCAACGGTGTCACGTGTTCCCTGTAAATCAAAAACATGACAATCTGGTTCAGTAGAAATGTTCCGCCTGTTCCGACGGCTATAACAATCGGAGCCGGCATATCGCGGTACATGGCAATCATAAACAGAATACTGCTGGCACCTACGAGATTTCCGAGGACGAATCCCCACCAGTAATGACTGGGCGCGGATCCGCCCCACTTGAAAAGAAGATTCGCCACGACCTGCATAAAAAGAAATACGGCACAGTTTACGAAAACCATTGTTATTGACCTTTCAGCTTTATTGTTTATGTTGACTGTTTTAATTCAGTTCAAATATCCTGCATTCGCCCCGTTCCATACGGATTTCCATTTCCTGTACATCTTCGAAGAGACACTGACCGGAAACAGCATCCGTTACCCTTGCCGAAACGGGGAGCCTGAACCGGTGTATTCCTGTGTAACGTGCTGCTGCTGCGAACCAGCCGGGACCGGTAAAGACCTGACTGCCGTTTTCAGTCCAGATATGCACTCCCGCCTCTGCCGCTAAAGAAGAAAGCCATACTGCAGGTAAACCGGGCGAGGCGCACCAGACGGAACTCCAGTCTTTGAAACGTTTGCGGACAAATGCGCCGCCCTCCGCTGTACCCGGATAATTGGTCCGGATTGTGCCGTGCATGTAATGTCCCAGTATTTCCGTTTCTTTGTCACTGACCGCTACGGGGCAGGGGTTCAGATTGGACGGATTCCCGAATACAAACCGCTGTCCGTTCAGATAGCTTTCCGTAAGCAAGCCGTTTTTGGTGAAAACGGATTCAAGCTGTATTCCCGTAAGTTCGCGGATATACGCCAAATCAGCGGTACCATTCCGGATATAACCCGGCAGGTAAAAAAATACGACCGTTCTGCCGTTACTGCACAGTTCGTTTTGGATGCAGGACAACAAACTTGAATTAACAGAATGTCCGACAGCAATCACAGTAAGCCGGTATTGTTCCAGCCGGTGTTTTTCTTTCAGCAGCGGCAAGTCTTCGAGCCGGTAAGAATCGAACGGAGCCCCGCACGCGGTAAATTCACATAATTGCTGTTCAATCAGCTGACCTGACAAAGGGGTGGGAACGGCTCTTTCACATAACAGGGATTCTTCACTGATGAAAACTGCAATTTGTGAGCAGCTTTCCCTTTCGGAAAGATGTCTGGCGGCAAAATTACGGCAGAAAGAAAGCGGTTTGATAAAAGATTTTTCCCGGTACCATCCTCTGCCGAACAAATCCATCCACCAGATCGAACCGCCGGACGACCAGCTGTGAGCAAAATTGCGGAGCAGCAGTGCTTCTGTTTGTCCGGGGGAACCGGAAACACATTCCTCATCTTCTTTTGCGCGATGGAACCGGGTATCTTCTTCAGCGTAATAAAGTTTTCCATGGAGTACAACAGAAGCCGGCATAAGCTGGGAAATGGATGTGCCGCCGATTTGTCTTGCAGAATAGCCAAGAGGAGCACAAAGGAAGTCAATTTCAGGCGAAGAGAGCACTTTTTCCTGGGCAAGATGTCCGGAACAGAATAAATCCGTCTGGTTCGTCGGAGTATTGACATAACCATAGAACGCACCGCAGATTTTTGTTCGTCCCATCCGTTTCAGGGTATTTTTTATTATCTTTGCCTGAAATACGACCGCTTCTGCCATGGTTTCCGCGGTAAAACGGCGGAAATCAAACATCCCGCGTTCTGCGGGAAACGTCAGCAGCGTGCGTTTGTCCATGGAATTTTCAGGCATACATACGGAAGGAGCAGGGGGTTCCACCATATCAAAGGAGTGGAAATCTGTTTCCCAGACGGAGTTCAGGGTGTTGATATCCTTATATTCCGTCTTCAGCCAGATGCGGAACGCCTTTTTATGCGGCTCGGAATAATCTGCAAGAGCATTTCCCCAGGTATAGGCATTTTCGCAGCAACACGCAAGTCCGGGATGATATCCGAAAATCAGATGCGGCCACCTGCCCTCCAGGTATTCCACTGTCTCTTCAATAGTCGTGCGGACATATTCCATCCACTCCGCATCCGATACAGACGCATGCGGTTCAGTCCGGAACTGATGCCGGTTCCAATCCCATACCCGTATCATTTTCTCCGGATGCGCTTTCCGCCACCATAAAGGCGGTGTGATGCGGAATCTCATCAGAACTTTCATCTGCGGATCCGTTTCTTCCAGCATGGAAAATGTTTCCGTCAGAAAGTCATGCGTCAATTCCGGTACAGGCAGCAGACCATCGGAATATACTGCCGGTTCCTCCGGACGGCAGCGCATTGGCGGAATGCCCATAAAGGAATAAAGATGGATGCCGGAGTCACGGAAAACGGCAATGTCTTCCGGCTTTGGCCAGCGGTTCCAATGCATCAGCCCGGAAACCGGTTTATCGTTCAAAAAAATTGCGGGCATGCCGTTATATTCGCGGACAAAGCTGACAACGGGTATTTTTTCAGCAATCATGGATAAGTCTCCGTCATTGTGGTTCCAGGAAAACAGGATTCGCCAAGACATAATATGGTAATGTCTTCTTGAATTGTCAAGCTTTTTTGCCGAAAACCTGCTGACGTTTTGCAAAAACTTCACAGATAGCCCGCATTTTGCAAAAAAAGAGGTAATCGGTCAGTGAATAACGGATAGTGAAATGGAAAATGCCGGAGCATATTCGTGGTCGCCTGGCAGAATGGAAGATTGACCTCAAGCGAACGTTGTGCACGGGGATGTGTCAGGTCAATAAAAAACACGCATAGACGTGGAACTGACAATACAATTGAAAGATATTTTTAGTTGTTCTTGAACCTGTATCCTTGAGCGTCAACCTGTACGATACACACTTCAATGATTACCCATATAGTTATGACGATAAGTGGAAGGATGAGCCAACCGAGAAACAACGTAATAAGTAATTGTGAAATGCCACGCCCTGAATATCCGGCATAAAAATTGTGAACTCCCAGCCCTCCGAGGAATACGCCCAGCAGAACATACGTCAAGCGGTTTTTATTCCCAATCACCTGCTCTGCATTGGGACAGGAGTTACTCTGCTGATAGGAAACAACAATATTTTGTCCGCACTCATCAACAAGTACTATTTTGTGTTGTTGTTTTGATTTTATTTCTTCCAATGCCCGAAGGGTCGGATCGACTATTTCGTGGCAATATTTGCATTTTTTTGCAACAACCAAGATCCTTTCGCCACAGTACGGACAATCCCTTTCAACTCTTTCATCATTCATTTTTTACGCCCTCTTCAAGTTGTTTTTTTTTGTGAAATAAACAGAAAAATCCGCTTGTAAAAACGACAATGCTGATTATCTGTGCGGGTGACAATGTTGTACATCCGGCAAGAAATCCCCTGTTGTCGCCCCGACCGAATTCAGTTAAGAAACGTCCGGCTCCAACAAGAATCAAATACCATGCGAATCTTTTGCAAAAATCCGTATGAAATATGAACATTGAAACAATCAGTAGGTATGAGGCCTCTATTAACTGGATGGGTAGCAGTGCCACCGCACCATAACTTTGAAACGGCAGTGTATTTTCGGGGTAAACAACCGATAATGGAAATGAATTACAAGGAATGCCATAACAACATCCTGCGAAAAAACATCCGATTCTGCCGCATGCCTGTGCTAATACCAGCGGTGGAACCCACATGTTCAAAAAATAGAACGTATCGCAATGAAAAATTTTTGTATAAACGATTGCAAAAAAAATGATTCCCCAAAGGAAACCGTAATATGTTATTCCGAATGCAAAGGGGTTATTTAGAAATCTGTCGAGCGACCAGTGATTGATGACATCTGATGAATATGCGACAAAAACGCCGAATAGTAATGCAAAAGGAAGCGGACATAGGACTGAATTTTCTTTTTGCTCATCAGCTCCCGTTTTTTTAAGGGTGCTCAAAATCAGCATGACATAAAAAAACAGTCCTAAACCCGCACACAGTGGAAATACCCCGGCTTTTGTTCCCCAAATGTCAAGATATTGGCACATTGTGTTTTTTCTTTACTTTTTGGAATTGGTAATCATGACAATTCCTTGCACCAGGAAAAGGATTCCTGCTGCAAGCCCGAACAGGGAGAAAGATATACACGACATGATGGTTACATAAAGAGCAGCGAGAATCGTGATAATTCCGAGCACATTAGCACATTTCTTTTTGCCGAAAAAGCAAAAAATGAAGCACAAAAGAGAAAGTAGAAAACCGATCCAGATGAAGGGGATCATGGCATCTGTTGTCTGATCGGCAGTAGTGCTATCAAAATCATTGCTATCACTGGCAAGACCAGCGCTTGCTCCAGCGAATGCTGCACACAAAACATTGCATGCCAGATTCGGAATCTCCAAGACAAAACCGATAATACCGCAAATAAGCGGAGCATTCGATTTTTCACTTTTAATGACGACAGTTGTCGTGTTGTTGTCCATTTTAAATCTCCTTAAGTTTTGTATTTATGTTGTTTGCTTTTCCAGAAAAATATACACATCAGTATTGTTTGACCTCCTTTCATGAACGGGATGTGGTTGCTATCTGGCTTCAGCTATGTTATCACAACAATAATAAAAAAACGCGATAACCCATTTCTGGATTTCGCGTTCAAAAAAATTACATGACTCTTCTACAAAAAAGAATCTGGATTTCTTATTGGAAATTAAAAAATTGGCACTCTTATTGCGTGTTTGATTCTGCCAATCACATCTGACTATCGTCAAGTGCGGGCAAAAGATAAGGTATTGGTCGTATGCCGATTTCCCAACTTTCGGTGCGAAATCCAGCATGTTTGAAAACGTTCAATAAAAAAACCGAACGCTTCCAAGCACACGCATGGAGGCCCGACCAAGAGCCCGCAATGAAATACAAAGAAGCGTCCGATAAGACCTGTAAATACAGTAATCCTACCGGTACATTTCACCCATTTCATTGCAAATATCATTTTTACTTGGTCGGTTTCCATGCGTATCTGCTGAAATATAACGGTTGTCAATTAGCCACTGTTGCAGGGAATCAATACCCCGCCATACAGCGATATAAAAAAGTATCACATATTTGGATGATTTTCAAGTTACAAACAAATTTTTTTTACAGATATCCCGCATTTTTTCAAAAAAGGGAATCTGTCCGTACCTCCCCGCGAAAAAATGTGATTTTGAAAAAGTCGTTTTATCAGATTTTGTAATATGAGTTCAAATGTTGACGAGGGCGGACCGGGGACGGTCAAACGTGTTAGTGGTGAGGAGATAGGGGGGGTAGTTGATTGGAAAATACCATAACATCATATTCGTGATTGTGCAGGGCAGGCTGGATTGCTGCGGGGAAAACGCCGGAGTTTCCCGGCTCAAATGAAAATAGGACTTATAGGTCATATTTCTCTGTCGCAAAACTTCCACTAATCACGAACTAATCACTACCCATAGCCTCATAGTCCCAACAGGACGGCCCGAACCTTTCACGGAGGAAGCCACTTTGCGGCGCATCCCCGTGTATAACGTTTGCATTCCGGGACTTCCTTCGGCGACGTCTGTACTTGCAATTGAGTATAAATTTTGAAAAAATGCGTGATATCTTTGGAAAAAAGTCACTGTCCATTACTCAAAAAACTTCACGAAATCTTCATTCGCGTCTTGAAAAATCGTCTTTTTACGTTACATTTGTCTTTACCATGGATAAGAGAACTCTGAAAAAACTTTTGAACCGCATTTACGACATCCTGCTGTCTGTTTACGGACCGCAGGTCTGTTACCTTACGCACAGTTCACCGTTTGAGCTTATCGTGGCAACGATTCTGTCGGCACAATGCACGGATAAGAAAGTCAATTCTGTTACACCCGGTCTTTTTGCGAAATATCCGACTCCGGCAGCTATGGCAAAGGCGGATTTGACTGAATTGGAAGAGGCAATTCATGCCTGCGGATTTTACCATGCAAAAGCCAGAAATCTGATTGGCATG
Source organism: uncultured Lentisphaeria bacterium (assembly GCA_937900075.1). Lineage (GTDB taxonomy): Bacteria > Verrucomicrobiota > Lentisphaeria > Victivallales > UBA1829 > SIG77. The sequence goes on along the minus strand of CALCCZ010000203.1, from coordinate 15,240 downwards.
GCGGGAAAAATCGCAGAAGATTTCCATGGAGAGGTTCCGGACCGCATGGAGGATTTAGTTACTCTTCCGGGCGTTGGACGTAAAACTGCCAATGTGGTTTTAGGGAATTCTTTTGGAATACCCGGCTTGCCTGTGGATACTCACGTGACACGGATTTCCAATCTGCTGGGCATTGTCAAGACCGGGGATGCCACTGCTATTGAAAAAGTTTTGTGCAGCGGTCTGCCGCCGGAACGCTGGACAGAATTTTCTCATTTACTGATTATTCACGGCAGAACCCGCTGTCCTGCCAGACGCCCCGATTGCGCCAACTGCGAAATCCGGGAACTCTGCCGGAACGGCAAGAAAATGACAGGTGCAAAATGAGTTTCAAGGAATGGTTTCGTCAAATTAAAAAATTACCGGACTGGCTGTATTGGCTGCCATCCAGAATCATGATGCTGCTTGCGAAAGTGATGCGTCATGAACGGATCGATCCCAACGGTTATTTTGAGGCATACGCCAAGGATGACTCGCGCAGATGTGTTGTTGTTATCTGGCATAACCGGTTACTGTTCTTTCCGCCATCTTGTCCCAAAGTCAACCGGTTGCGGACAGTTGCTGTGATTTCCGCCTCCCGTGACGGACAGTATATTGCTGACTTGTGTGCCCAGTTCGGCGTGAAAAGTGTTCGCGGCAGTTCCAGCCGGGATGCGGTCAAAGTTCTTCACAATGCCTTCAAATCCATGAAAGACGGCAATCTTATCGTCATGACTCCGGATGGTCCCCGCGGTCCCAAATATACTTTGCACAAGGGGCCCATACAGCTGGCCTCCAAACTCGGGGTGCCTGTCGTGCCTATTGCTATCAATTACAGCGATTACTGGCAGCTGAAAAGCTGGGATAATTTCCAGATACCTAAACCCTGGGCAAAGATCAGCATGGTTGTCGGAGATGAAATTTCCATTCCTGCCGAGTTGACTCCGCAGGAATTCGAGGAACATCGGCTGAAAGTGGAAAATGCGCTGAAAGCCGTTTCCTACGACGCCCTGCCCGCGCCTCCCCCGCGAGTGAAGAAAAATAAATAAATCGTGCGGTAATTTATTTATTTGATGATGTGATATCCGCCCTTCCCTGATTAGAAGGAAAATCCCAATTGCACTCATAATGCTTGAAACATAATCAAAATCAAGGAGATAGAACATGCAGAGATTTCAGACTTATCCACCTGCCAGGGAGAAATTAGGACCGTTCCCTCTCGGAATTGATTTTATCAGCAACGACTATACGACAACTGTAAACGGGGCAGAATGTCCTGTAAGAGTTTGCCGTGTATCGGCTATGCCGTTCAATCGTGTTTGGCCTCAAAAGCAGCGTTCGATTGAACAGACGGAACTGAACAGTGTAATATTCATTGAAAGCGATGAGTCGGTGGATTTCCGGATTAAGCCGAATTTCGCGTTTGAAAAAGCAGTTTTGCGTCCGCTGACCACAAAAATCATACCGGCGATAACGCATGAAAAGAGTATTGAGTTTACGATTCCGGAACCGGGATATTATGTTCTGGAGGTGGACGGGGAACATTGTGCGCTGCATATTTTTATTGAGCCGGTGCGTGATTTTCCCGAACAGCAGGAAGCGACAGTTGTATTCGGGCCGGGTGTACATTTTGCGAATTCGGTTCAGTTAAAGGATAATGACAGAGTATATCTGCATCGCGATGCTATTGTTTACGGAAGTTTTCATGGGAATAATGTAAAAAATGTCCGTATTTTCGGATATGGTACGATTGATAACGGGATATTTGAGCGGGTTCTGGGAGATTGTTATTCTCCTTTGCAGAATCCGGATATGCTTTTTTTTAACAGTTCCGATATAGAAATCGACGGGGTAACTCTGATGAACTCATCGAACTGGTGTCTTGCTTTTTTCAATTGTACGGACATCCGGGTGCGGAACGTGAAAATTGTGGGACAATGGCGCTACAATACGGACGGCATTGATTTAGTCAATTGTTCCCGCGGATTGGTGGAACATTGTTTTGTACGTTCCTTTGATGATACCATTGTAATTAAGGGCATACCGGAATTTCAGACCTCGCCCGTGTCCGACATTGAAGTGAAAGATTGTGTTTTGTGGTGCGGCTGGGGACGTACTTGCGAAATCGGTCTTGAAACCTGGGCGTCAGATTTCCGGAACGTCCGCTTTTCCCATTGTTCCCTCATTCGCAATTCCGCCGTTGCCTTAGACGTTAATCACGGCGGTACCGGACGGGTTCATGACATCACTTTTGAGGATTTGGATATTGAGTACCAGACAGACACCATGCCTGAGATTTATCAGGACAGCGATGATATGGAATACAAACCGTTGGAAATGGGTGTACCATTGCTTATTGGCTGTCAAAATGGAAAATTCGTGAATTTTCATGAGCCTTGCGGAACGATGGATCATATTTTCTTCCGGGATATCCGTGTTTACGCAGAGACAGGAGTTCCGGAACATTTGCCCGTGCGGATCGTCTCCAGACCACAGACAGAAGCCGATACTGTCGCCCCGGAATATGGTCTCATTTCCATGGAAAACATAACTGTGAACGGTATGGCAGCCACGTTTGATATGGAGACTACGCCGGAGGCAATCGGGAATTTGGTTCTGCGACACTGACGATTCCGTATTTTTGTCAAAAAACGACATTTTTTATGATTGACGGGTAAATGACGGTTGAAATCCTTGCGATTCCGTATATATTATAATCGTCAATGCAGGATAAAATAAAAAAATGACGGATTTAAAAAGTACAGTATTCACTTCAGTTCAGGAGCTGGAAGCGTTCGGATTGACGGACCTGTCCATCGCTATCGGTGTTTTTGACGGAGTTCATATCGGACATCAAAAACTCCTGAAGGAACTCCTCCGTTTGTCGTCCGAGACTTCTTCCACTCCGGTCGCAATTACTTTTTATCCGCATCCAAGACAAGTGCTGATGCCGGATAATCCCCCTCCTCTGCTTTTACCACCGGAAGAAAAGTACAGACGACTGCGTCAATTCGGCGTTGCTGCCGTTGTCGCTATTCCCTTTGATGAAAAGTTTGCGGCATTGAGTCCGGAACGTTTTATTGTGGAGTGTCTTTACAGCAAAAATATTAGACTGCAAGGAGTTTGTGTCGGAAAACACTGGCGGTTTGGAGCAGGCGGCAGTGGAAATACTGCATTGCTGGAAGAAATGTCAAAGAGCCACTCCTTCCATTTCTCCCCCGTGGATGAGGTTGAGATAGATGGCGAGACGGTTTCCAGTACGGCAATCCGTTTTGCAGTGTCAAAGGGGGATTTGGCAAAAGCAAGTCTTTATTTGGGTACTCCTTATGTGATTTACGGAAAAGTCGTTCATGGTTATGGCGTTGCCGGAAAAGAATTGAATTGTCCGACGGCAAATATGGATATCCAATATGGTGTGCTGCCACCGCGCGGAGTGTATGCCGCGCGCCTGTCCATTGAAGACGGCAAATCCGGTTTGGCGGCAGTGGTCAATGTGGGGACAGCTCCCACTTTCCATTCTTACGGGAAACAGGAGTGTATCCGGACAGAGGTTCATTTGCTGGACGGTACTTATGATTTATACGGGAAAAATGTTGTTTTAGAACCGGTTGCATTTTTAAGAGCGGAACAATATTTTTCTTCGGCGGTCAATTTGAGAAAACAGATAGAAAGGGATATACAACAAGCTATGTCTATATTGAAAGGAGCAGGAAATGTCTGAAGAAAAAAAGTACAGCGTAATCGAACTTTCAGAAATATTGGGAGTCAAACGGACAACAATCAACGACTGGTTGTCCAAGTATGCGATGTACATAGAAACCCAAATACAGGGGAAACGGAAAATCTATACGGAAAGCGCCTTGACGGTTTTGCAGAAAATAGCCGAATTACGCAGTAAAAATATGTCTTCTTTTGATATTGACACGGAATTGACGAAACAGTTTGCCGTTCATCCGCAACCGGAACCCATTGAAAAAGAAGGAAAAACGGAACAAACAATCCCAACGGATGAAGTGGCGGAAAATTTGACGGATAAAAAAATGACGGATGAGACAGCTCCGGAAAACGTTGCTGTAAAACCTTCCTCCCCGACAGAAGACGCACTGATCCCGCTCAATCAGAATGTCACTGAAATGCTGATGCGTTTTCAAGGCGTTATTGAGCGTTTGGAAGCGATTGAAGCGAGCGTTCGGGCATTGCCACCGCCTGCTCCTGCTCCGACAGCAGCTTCCGATCAGACAGAAAATGACTCGGCAGATATACTACCGGAAGGGGCGGAGATATCCGGGGCCGTTTCCCCGGTATCGCCTCTTTCTCATAAAAACGGTATTGTCTGGGCATTTTTTATTCTGCTGGTTCTTGTGATTGCTGCCGGCGGTTTTTATGCTTTTACGGAAATCAAAAGTCTGAAAAAGGATTTTGCAAAAGAACAGGACCGTGCGAAATCCGTGGAAAAACAGCAAAGTGACGAGATATTCCGTCAAAAAAGTGAATTGACGGAATTGGAACGGAAACGCAGTCAATCGGAGGCGGAAGTATCTAAGCTGCAAAATGATATAAAATTGAAAGAGGATAGTTATAAAAAGGAATTGAGTGCATTGCAGAAGAGTAATGAGGTGGAATTGAAACTTCACCGTGAAGAACTGAATGGACTCAACAGCCGTCTGGAAGTTCAAAAACTTGCCATAGAAAAGGCGGAAAGCGAAAGACGTCTTGCCGAAGAGCGTCGTCAGTCAGCCGAAAAAGCCCAAAAGGCAGCGGAATCCAAGGCAGTAATTGCTGAAAAGGCAGCGGCAGCGGCGGAAAAAGCGAAGACGGAAGCCGAAGCCAAGGCATCTGCGGCGGAAAAAGCGAAGACGGAAGCCGAAAAGAAAGTGGAAACACTGCCTCAAACGGGTGTGAAGGAATCGGAAAAGCCTGTCCAGTCTCCTGCAAGTGTTCCCGCGCCTGCCGGTAAATAAAGGTTTTTATTTACCGGGTACAGCGGACTCCGGAACAGTGTTCAAATCGATGGTTCCGTCAGTCATAATGGCGCGCAGTTGTTTGTGCTGTTCCGCTTTTTTGACGGTTGTAATGACTTCTGACGGATTATTTCTGTCGAGCAGGATGACAAATCCGCGTTTTACCGTGTTCATAGGGGAACAGAGCGGCAGTTTTGCGCGTGCAGTTTCCAATCGGTACGCTGCCTGTTGAAAGGCATTGGCGAGCAAGGTTTGTGAGGAAGACAAATCGCAATCGACACGTTGTCTGTATTCATTCAGTTTGTTTTCGATACGGCTGAGCAGGGCGCCGCTTCGAACAGTATCCAATTTACGCTGAATGGATTCAAAAGCAAGTTTCAGGGAATTAATACTTCTCTGACGCAGGGAAGTGATTTCGCGTTCCAGCGTCTTTTTCTCCGGTACCAAGAGTTCTGCGGCTGCAGATGGTGTAGCTGCGCGCAAATCTGCGACAAAATCGGCAATGGTGAAGTCAATTTCATGTCCGACTGCACTGACAGTCGGAATTCGGCTTGCAGCGATTTCCCGGGCAAGAATCTCTTCATTGAACGGCCAGAGATCTTCCAATGAGCCGCCGCCGCGAGTGAGAACAATGACATCCACGCCACCGACACGGTTAAAAAAACGGACAGCTGCCGCCAGTTTGATTTCCGCGCCTTTTCCCTGTACGGGAGCCGGACAGATCCGAATCCCGATACCGGGGAAACGTGAATGTGCGACCTTGATGAAGTCCCGTACGGCTGCGCCGGACGAGGAGGTAATCAAACCGATTTGACGCGGGAAGAAAGGGATTGTCCGTTTTCTTTCCGGACTGAACAATCCTTCTGCCATCAATTTTTTCTTCAGGAGTTCGAATTGTTCCTGTAACGAGCCAGTTCCGCAAAGTCGTATGGCATTGGCGTAGAACTGAAAATCGCCCGTTTTTACATAAATGGAGGGCTTTCCGAAGACTTCTACCTGATGTCCCTGACACAGTTTCAGCATACGGCATTGGGCTGCTCCGTTGAAAAAAACGGTTTTGATTTGAGAAGACGCATCTTTCAGCGTCATATAAACATGTCCGGAGCTGTGAATGGTTAAATTACCGATTTCACCGGTCATCCAGAAAGGGCGGAACGTTTCATTGAGCATGCCTTGTACCATGGCATTGATTTCACAAACCTGCCACACTTTTTCTCTGGAATCGTCCGGCATAATCAATCCTTTTCTTCTTCGGAATTATCGTCTTCCAGAATTTCCAGTTTCAATTTTTTGATACAACGGGTATCGGCTTCCAGAACCGTCATTTTCACTTGTCCCGGAATGATGAACTCGGTGTTGATTTCGGGTATTTTGCCAAGTTCAAAGCAGATATATCCGCCGATGGTGTCGGCATCTTCTATATCCGGTATTTTGACATCGGCGATATCATTGACATCGGAAACGGAAGTCCTGCCTTCGAGAATGATGGTGCCGTCCGGCATCAGCTGGGGACGTTTTTCAAAATCCGACTCGGTATCGTATTCATCATGGACCTCGCCCACGATTTCTTCAATGATATCCTCGAACGTCACTACACCTGAAGTACCGCCGTATTCGTCAATGATTACAGCAAAATGGTTGCGAGAACTTTTAATTTCATCCAGCAAGTCGGAAACGACCTTTGTTTCCGGAATAAAAATCGGCGGATGTGAGAGTTCGAACAGATTTTTATTTTTCAACGCTTCCTCATTCAGAAAGTCTTTTGCATAAAGGATACCCCGGATTTCATCCACATTGCGCCCGTAAACAGGAATGCGGCTGTGACCGGTTTCCACAAACATTTTTTTCGCCTCTTCCACGGTTGCCGTTCCGGAAATGGCGGTCAGATCTACACGCGGTGTCATGATTTCATGAACGGACATATCGCCGATTTCCAGAATACCGCGAATCATCTGTTTCTCGCCCTCTTCCAAATCGCTATCTGCATCGTCATTATAACTTTCCACATACGACAGGATTTCATCTTCTACCTTCACATCGCCGGCTTCACCTTCCGTTTTCTGTAAATCATCGGCTGCTTCAGACACTTTTTCCAGAATCCAGACGAACGGCAGAAAAATTGTCCGGGCAAGCAGAACAACAATAGGAATGGAAAAACGCAGAATGGCGATATCGAATCTGACAAGAATCCATCGTGCAATCAGTTCACACAGGATATTTGCCAGGGAGATGACAAGAAAAATAGCGACCCACCACCAGGTACGGTTGATGTCCAGATGTCCGAAAGAATGACGCAAAGCGACATAGACTGTCATGCCGACTACGGCAGCGGTAATGAACATCAGAATTTTCGTGACGGCACGAATGACATCATCCTGTTCCATCCAGTTTTCAAGTTTTTGAGCAAGTTTGGAGTTCCGTTCCTCAATTTTCCGGACACGTCCGCCGGAAAGGCTGGAAAAAGCTTCATAGACGCAAGTCAGCCAAAGCAGGAGAAGAAATGCCGGGAACAGAATTTCATAGTATGCCAGGGCATTCATTGAGAAACCTCCGGATCAAGCAGAAAAATATCTGCCAAATCAAATTCTTTTTCAATAACAGACAATACCCGCTTCTCTGCACGTCTCATTTTACGTTTCAGTTCGGGTTTCAGGTCATCAAAACCAGCGGCATGCAACAAACCATGAACCAGATAGAGAGTTACCTCGCGGGCATACGGCAAATTGCGTTTTTGCGCTTCCCGGAATGCAACAGCGGGGCAAATCAGAATATCTACGCCAGTATTGTCTTCGTCCGGAATGAAATCGTCTTCGCCATTGCCCCGGTAATCAAAGCAAATGACATCCGTATCACCTTTGTGGGTCAGAAAATCCATGTTGACTTCTGCCATTTTGGCGGAGGAAAGGAAACTGACGCCTAAAGAATGGTTCTGATCCAGACCGGTACCGGCAACTTGCGCAATGCGGGTTGCAAGAAGTTTGACTTTCCGAACATTCGGACGGATAAAATTTTTTTCCGTGCGCCAGGAAAAAGCGACAGTGCAACAGGTATTTTTTATAGGAATGTTGTCCATGGTATTTACTTTTCGTTACCCTTTCTTTTCATCCGGATAGGCTATGCGGGCGACATGTTGACCTTTTATTGTTTCCATAAAGACGGATTTGATGACATCCAATTCACGTAAAGTCAACCGGGATTCGTCTAACTGACCATCCGCCCAGATATCCTGAAAAATCTTTCCAAAAAGATTGTTGAGTTCATCATCGGTCAACTCTCTGTTGAATTTTGTTCTTAAACTGGTAACGGCAGCTTCGCAGGAATCAGCCAGCATGATCATGGCTATTTCCTTATCCCGGGGCAGGGGACCCGGATAACGGAAATCCGCTTCGTTGACATTCTCATTTCCCTGTTCGCGTTTGGCTTTCTCGTAGAAGAAAGAAATTTTGCGTGTACCATGATGAGATTGAATGGTTTTTAATACGAGAGGCGGCAATTTATACTCGCGCGCGAGTTCAATACCGTAGGTAACATGCGTTTTAATGTAGTTTGCTGCTTCCAAAGCTGTTTTGTTGGCATAACAGTCATTCCCGCCCGCATTTTCCGTGAACATGTCGGGATTTTGTATTTTTCCGATATCATGATACATGGCACAAACTCTGACAATACCGGGATTCAAGCCAATGGCAAAGGCAGCTTTGTCAACCATATTGGCAACGTTTTGTGAATGTCTGTAGGTACCCGGCGCATAGTTTATCAGATTGCGCATGATGTAATTTGACGAATCATTCCACTCCTGATACGACATTCTTGTGGAACATCGCAGCGGCCACATTTCCAACAGCAAGAAACAAATCATTGCCAGGAAAGGTGTCAGAAGAGCATTGGCAAGCGGAAATCCTACAAGAGCAAGTGAGATATTGGTTATGCGCGAGTAAAATTCTTCTTTTGATTCTCCTTTCCTCATAAAAATTTTTGCTATTCCTTTTGTGACAATATTGCCCGGTTGGTATTCACCTGTGTATTTTGTTGCTTCTGTTTTCTTGGAGTGTGTCAACTCTTCACGTTGCTTGCTTATGGTATTTTCTTGCAGCCAGTAACTTGGTTCCAAGAACCCCAAACCTGTTGCGAAGCAAAAACTGAACAGGAAAAGAACAATAAATATTGACAAAAAAGAACGAGTGAAAAATGTTTTGTAATTTGTAACATGCCGAAGGACAACACCCACAGTTCCACAGGAAAAGAGACCTATCAGAAAAGCATAAAACGTATTCGGGGAAAGAAGCGAGGTCGAAGCAGGAACAAAACCAGTTGCTGATATCACACAAATCAGCATACCCACGTATATAGATGCTGAGACATCCAAAATAACCGAACAAAGCAATGCAGGCAGGGCAAATGGCATGATTAAAACGGACAGCCCATGTTGCAGCGTAAATTTCTCTTCTAAAAGTCCAAATGCCTGGGCGCTTGCATACTGCAGCAGCAACGAGATGACAATGATGATTCCGAGAATCCAAATGGAACGCGGAGTATTCAACAAAACCGGATGGGACAAGTAAAGATAAAGATAGATCAGCGACAGCAGACACAATGTCATAAGAATGAGTTGAATCGTTTTCAGTTTCGTTTCTTCCTTTTCTACAGTCCGGTCAAAAACACTTTTGGATTCATTCAACGCTTTAATATAAGCATTATAGATAGATACATCTTCTTCATCTAACGCTTTCTTACCTTCTCCTGTTTCTTTCTCGAACAACAATTCGCCCGGCATGTATTTATCGTAAACAAGTACTTTTTGCCCAGTTTCGATTTCCTGTTTATTGGTCAGGGTCTGAGCCGGCAGAATCTTTTCGATAAACTCTGTGAACATTTTCTGTTTTTCCTCGTCCTTGTTACTGGTGACAAAGGAATAAAATTGATCGGTTATTTTTTTTGCCAGATTTTTCCGTGTATAGAAACGGAAACCATCTTTCGCTTCTTCCACATGGATTTTCCCGGATGTGCTTTCAGTACTTGTTATTTGCACCGATGCTTCCTTTGTCCGTACATCATTATAGTCTTCCAGGGTAAGGATTCCCAAACGAATTGACTTTTCCCATTCACCGAACAAATGCTGGGACCCCTCGTAACCTTCTTTCAAAACGTTTCGCAAATCTTTACTCATAAGTGTTTCGACACTGTATGCAATATCAGCAGGAACTTTCCCATCCTCTATGCGTTTCTTAGCACTATAGTTATCACTGTTATTTCTATAGGAAAAATTTTGAGAAATATATTCCAGTTCCTTTTTGAGATCCTTCAGCTTAATTACCGCTTCATCCTCAGCAGCTTTGTTTTTCTTGAACGTTATCGTGATATTCTTATTTATGTTGTTCCATGCATTTTTTGATTCGGTATACTTTTTTCTTTCGCATTCAAAAGGACATTCCACGTAAATATTTTCGTAAATTGTCTCACCTGCAACAATTTTTCGCAACACTTCCGGTGGTTTGTTTGTCATATATACGATTATTGCACAGCAGATTCCAATGATTGCCAAGGAAAGAAATGCGCCGAGGCGGCTTCCCTGATAGCGTTCGTATTTATCCGCAATCAATGGATGCTGATTCAATTGATCCGGTACAAAATTGTAAATGGCTTTCAAAGTCGATTTTATTTTTTCCCATTTTGTCATTTCAGATTCAACTCCTCTGCTTTGGTAGTAGTACCATCTTTTTTCTTTTCCATATAGGCAGTAATGATTTTTTCTACTAAACGATGCCGTACAACATCATCCGGACCGAAGCGGCAAATGGCAATTTCCGGAATTTCGTTCAGGCGGCGAATTGCATCGGACAGACCGGAAACTTTCCGCATGGGCAAGTCGGTTTGAGTGGGATCTCCGCAGACCACGCATTTGGATTGATATCCCAAACGGGTCAGGAACATCAGCATTTGTTCTTTTGTGGCATTTTGTGCTTCATCCAGAATAACGAAAGCATGATTCAGTGTCCGACCGCGCATGAATGCCAAAGGGGCGACTTCTATGATATTGCGTTCAATCAGAGACTCTGCTTCCGCAAAACTCATCATATCGTAGAGAGCATCGTAGAGCGGTCGCAGGTAAGGATTGATTTTTTCTTCTATCTTTCCGGGCAGAAAGCCCAGACTTTCACCCGCTTCTACTGCGGGGCGGGTCAATATAATCCGTTCCTGTTCTCCTGACAGCAGGGCGGAAACTGCCATTGCCATAGCCAGGTAAGTTTTTCCTGTACCGGCAGGGCCTATGCCGAAAACAACGGATTGTTTTCGCATCGCTTCCACATACTTCAGCTGCATGGGAGTGCGGGGCATAATTTCACGTTTCCCGGAGGCGACACGAATCCGCTGGGAAAAATAGTCCGTGAGGCTGACGGATTGTTTTCCTGCGGCGGCTTTCAACAACTGTTCAAAATCATGCTGCAGGAGTGGCTGCCGTGTAATTTTGTACATTTCTTGCAGCTGCCGGAACATATTTTCCGCAGTACAAAGAGACTCTTCGGTTTCCGCAGTAATGGATACCCAGTTATCACGGGATACCAAACAGACGCCCAAGGCTTCCGAGGCGGCTTTCAGATTTTCCGGCAAAGAGCCGGCAAAAACAGCAAGCAAAGACGCGGATGTATCAAAAAACAACTTTTTGGTACATTCGCGCTTTCTTCGCGGAACATCTTCGCTTTCTTTGCTGTCGTCGTTATTTTGCATACGGGAAATTACTTTTCTGCCTGTTTCAAGGCAGGAATTTTCAAGGTCTGACCAACGCGCAGCTGCTTGCTGCTTTTAATGGAATCACGATTGGCATCAAAAATGAAACTGCTGTAACGGGCATTTTTATAGAACTTCAGGGAAATACCGGACAAGGTATCATTTTTCCCCACTGTGTAAGTTTGCGGTTCTTTGGAGGTATCCACGGTCATCCCCGCTATCGTTTTTACATTCGCAGCAGGTTTGGAAGTCTTTGCAGAACTCTGCTGAGCTGTAGCTGCCGGCTTTACTAATCTCAAATGACTGATGCGACAAGTTTTACAAAGCTCAACGGCTTCCCGTATTTTTTCAGAGTTACGGCATTGCCGTGCGTTCAGAATAACAGTGGATTTTTCCGGATAAGCATCCGCAATTTTTTTCAGCTGATTGATCAGTTCTTCCTCTGTAATTACACTATCTCCGGTTTTATAGGTGTTATCAGCAAGAATTTCCAGCAGCAGAACAGGGGGAAAGGCTGGACGCTGTTCGTTTTCAAATTGAAATTCCGGTTCCGTTTTCGGAGCGGGCGGTGCATATTTTTTTCTGCCTTCTTCCGTGAATATCTGGTCATATTCAGGATTGCTCTTTGGAACTTCTTTCGTGGGCTGCCATTCCGGATATGACTCTTTAATTGGAGCGCTCCAGGCTTTTGCATTTTCATCTTCCGGGACAGGGACATCCTGAACCGATTCACACGCGGTGAGCAGAAGCAGAGCCGTTGAGGAAAGGAAAGAAATACGTTTCAAATTCATAAGGCCTCCTGATTTTCTATGTTATTGTTTTATTCGCACCGTTTTAATACTATGACACCATTGTGTCCGCCGAAACCGAGATTGGTATTTACAGCGATATCCACTTTGCGTTCGCGTGCTGTGTTCGGCGTATAGTCCAAATCACATTCCGGATCCGGGGTTGTGTAGTTGATTGTCGGGGGAATAATACCGGTTTCTATTACTTTCGCACAAATAATGGTTTCAAAGCCGCCGGCAGCTCCCAAACTGTGTCCCATAGTACCTTTTGTACTGCTGATGGGCAGTTTGTATGCATAATCGCCAAAAGCTTTTTTGATGGCAATCGTTTCATACAGGTCATTCAGATGGGTACTGGTACCGTGAGCATTCAGATATCCCACATCTTCCGGATTAACACCGGAGCGGTTCAAGGCATTTTTCAGTGCCAGAGCAACACCGGCTCCGTCCGGGGCGGGACTGGTGATATGATAAGCATCGCCCGTTGCGGCACAACCGAGGATTTCCGCATAAATATGGGCGTTGCGTTTTACAGCATGTTCGTATTCTTCCAGCACTAAGAGACCGGCCCCTTCGGACATGACAAAACCGTCGCGGTCTTTATCGAAGGGTCTGGATGCATGAGTCGGGTCATCATTGCGCTGGCTCATTGCTTTCATGGCGCAGAATCCGCCATAGCCTAATTCCGTTACAGCAGCTTCACCGCCGCCGGTAATCATGATATCCGCATCGCCACGCTGGATGCAGTAGAAAGCATCGCTGATTGCGTGATTTCCGCTGGAACAGGCAGAAACGGCTGAGTAATTCGGACCGCATGCGCCAGTACGGATGGCAAGAATGCCACAAGCTATATTACTGATCAGCATGGGGATAAAGAAAGGACTGATACGGGACGGACCGCGCTCAACGAGCACACGGGCTTCCCGTTCGATAGTACGCAAGCCGCCGATTCCGCTGCCGATAATAATACCGGCGCGGTCCGGCTGAACCGGTGAATTTTCGTTTCTGAAATCGGGTGGTAAACCGGCATTGGCGATTGCTTCTGTTGCAGCAGCCATGCAGTAAAGGCAATAAACGTCGTAGCGTCTGGCATCTTTTGCGTCCAGATACTTCAACGGATCAAGATTTTTGACTTCACCGGCAATTCTTGTTTTGCATCGTGAAGCATCAAATGCGGTAACCGGACCAATACCGCTTTTACCGTTTACAACGGAATCCCACAGGGTATTTACGTCGTTTCCTACGCAGGAAACTGCGCCCATTCCGGTAATAACGACTCGTTTTCCGAACATAATAGACTTGTACTCCGGTACCAGCTTCAAAGTGAATAAAACAAGAAAAGGGTCATCCAAGCGAATGACCCTTTTCTTTGTTCATCAAAAACAAATGCGGGTTATTCGCCCTTCTGATGGTCAACGATGTAGTTGATGGCATCACCGACAGTTTTCAGCTTTTCGGCTTCTTCGTCCGGAATATCGGAACCGAAAACTTCTTCAAACGCCATGATAAGTTCAACCAAGTCAAGGGAGTCGGCATTCAGGTCTTCAATGAATTTTGCATCGGCATTAACCTGGTCCGCAGCGCAACCGAGCTGTTCAACTACGATACTTTTAACTTTTTCTGCGATTTCCTCTTGGGTCATCATTGTGAAATTCCTTTCCAAATTTGGTTATTGTCGTAACTGATTTTGTCTTCAAGAAAAAAAACCTTACTTATAATATGCACTTGATTTTTATTTTTTCAAGTTTTTTTTCTCTATTACAGCTTTTTTTTTCGTTTTTCCTGTTTCTAATCAAAAATCAGCAGGTCAATGCGCCACCGCAAACATTAATGACCTGTCCGGAAACATAGTCCGAATCCGGTGAACACAGAAAATATACCACATTGGCAACATCTTCCGGCAAACCAAGCCGTTTCAGGGAAATTGACTTGATAAAACCATCGCGGACTTCCTGCGGCAGATTTTCCGTCATTGGAGTCTGGATAAAACCGGGCGCAACTGCGTTCACCATGATGTTCCGGCTGCCAAGTTCCTTGGCTACGGAACGGGTAATGCCCAAAACACCGGCTTTTGAAGCAGAATAATTAACCTGGCCCGCATTTCCCGCACGACCGACGATGGACGAGATGTTCACGATTTTACCATAGCGGTTTTTCATCATGGGGCGGGTCGCTGCCTTGATGAAATTGAACGTGCCTTTCAGATTTACGGCAATCACGGCATCAAATTCGGATTCCGACATTCTCATGAGCAGATTGTCTTTTGTGATTCCGGCACAGTTCACTAAAATATCCAGCTTGCCATACTTGTCAATGACGGCTTTGACTGCTGCTTCCGCTTCCTCAAGTTTCGCTACGTTCGCTCCGTATGCCATGGCTTCAAATCCGGCATTGCGGAACTCTTCCGCTGTCTGTTCCGCAACTTCCGGCATGATATCAACCATTACCACGGTTGCACCTTCCTTGGCTAAACGGCTGCATATTGCTTTCCCGATCCCGCGGGCACCGCCTGTAACAAGGGCGATTCTTCCTTCAAGAGTTTTGCACATTTTTACCACCTTTCGTTATTTTTGATAGGTTTTGGGGTTTTGTTTTATTCTGCTGCTGGAACCGTATCCAAATCTTCAACTTTGGATATGTTGAAAAAAATTTTCCCATTAAAACAATGTAAACAACCAAAATTTAAAGATAGACCTTGTTTATATTACCAAATAGGTCGTTGCCTTGCGCCTTGTCAGAGAATGGTTACG
>CALCCZ010000202.1 GCA_937900075.1 uncultured Lentisphaeria bacterium | reverse complement strand
CAACTCCTTGAGAGCGGAAAACGCCAGCCCGACCAATGCAGCGGTTGCAGCGGATGTGATAATCGGTGTTACGACACTTTTTACAGCTTCCGCATCAAATGGAATTTCATCACTGTTGCCCGATGTGTTTTTTGCATCATTATTGTCCGGCATGTTTCATTCTCCTTCCCGTAAATATCCGAAAAAAGGAACTGTTCTCCTTTTTCGTTCATGTTGTTTTTTATCTTTTGTAAGAATATAACCCGGCATTTACAACGTTTCAAGTCAAAATTCATGTTTTTTTTGAAGTGATGTAAACGTCAGTGGATAGTGGATAGGTGGGAGTGAGACTGGCATCGAGTGAAAAAATCCACGGGGCGATTCCTTTTGAGACGTGTTTTATCGATAAAACACCGACACCGGAGTTGATTTTCCGGCGGCATGGCGGTATATTGTTTTTATGGATTCAACTGCCGGATGCCGGAAGAGGGTATGAAACGGATAAAATACCGCATTCCGACAGGATGAATGATGAGCAATAACGGAATTTTACTATCGCTTTCCCGGCGCTTTTGTGAAAATATGAGATATACTCCACTCTGGCAGAAAACAACACTGATTGTCATCCTGATTATACTGTGTATCACAGCGGGTTTTCTGCTGGGACATGGCAGCAGAATTTTTTCTGGCGCTGAGACAGAACAAAAACTGCCTCCATTACCGCCTATGCCGGAAATCGAACCGATAGAGGAAGAAGAAGAGCAGGTGACCGTAACCGTTCATTATACTTCGACCGGACGGAGATACTATCTCTTGCCGGACGGGCGGAAAGTGTACGAAAAGGATTATCGTCAGAAAACGAAGAAAAAATCCGGAAAACGGAAACGGAATCCGGACGAAGGTACGGAAAAATAAAAAACAACGGTTGTTTTTTTCCGGGGAGGAGGACGGACAGCCGTTGTTTTTTAGTTTCTGATTATCCGATGATTCGGAACTCAATGGGATCCAGAGTGATATGCTGTACTGCTCCATTGAAATGGAGGTAGAAGGACCGGGATTTTGCGAAATCGCAGTTCATGACATAAGCTTTGCCGGTAGAGGGAAAATAACTGAATGAAATTTTTCTGCAGTTTTCCCCGACATTGTCGATTCCGTCATCCGTGATGAATGCTGTACCCCGGGCGCGTTTGGCAAGGTATTTGTAAATTTCGCCTGTAGCGCCGTTTTGCCAGGTGCGTGAACTGGGCGCCCAGTCCCGTAATCCGCCGTATGCGCCGGGATATTCCCAGGAGTTCATGAAGATGACTTCGCCCTTTCCGCATTTGTGACGGAATACAAAAGGTTGGAATTGTTCATCATCCACGAGTATCGGCTCGATTTCACCGGTGATTTCCAGTTTGCCCAGATGCGTGAAAGTGACTCCGAAACGCTGATTCCAGAAAAGGTCCGGCATGATTTTCTTTTCATCCCGGCACAGACTCCAGTAGAATTGTTTTCCTCTGCCGAGAACCTTGCAGCCCGCCAGTTCCGTGAAATCTCCGCCGTTTACCAGCTCATCCGCTCCGTAGGATATGAAATTGCGTGTGATGTTCCGGGAAAGATGCGGAATGGAAATGAACAGCAACCCGCCGCCTTTCACATAATCAACCAGAACGGGATAGTCAGACTCTTTTGCGCTGTTCCATCCGGTGAACATAACAGCTTTATAGTGTTCCAGCAGGAAATCGGCATTGAGACCGGGAGTCAGGCCGACGATATCACAGAGTCCGTATGGGGTACCGGAGAAGAACAGGTTTTTGTATTCTCCGAAACTGTCGTTCAGCGGCAGAATGGCATTCCGGAAAATTTCCCAGGTGTATTCCGGGGTATTTTCCAGCCAGGCTGCATTTTTGTCGGACATCGCGTGAGCGTTTGCGACCGGAGTACAGGGACTGTACGACTGATAGCAGAAATCATAACGTCCCTTGATGACGGCGAAATTGACCTCAGGCAAACCGGGAGGTGCATTGTTTTTTTTCACGAAATCATAAAATTCAGAAACACTCCGGCGGTAATCTTTGCAGGCAGGCGAATTGTAGTTCAGGTCCGGATAGTGTTTTCTCGCTTCCGGAACCAGTTTATAGTAGTCGTGGGGCCGATTGATCTGGATGTTGCCGGCATCAAATTTCGGAACTTTGTGCATGGGGGTATCTTCCACATGGTCGGATTGTTGCCACCAGGAACCGCATTCCTGAATTGCGATTTTGGAGCCGTTCAGATAGCCCAGGTAGTAAGCGGCATCCAGCATTTTGCTACGCAGCGGCGAAGAGTAAGGCATATAACTGTAATGCTCATGTGCAAAATAGCAGCCCCAGGCAGGCAAATCGCATTGTGTATAGATTCCGCGGCAGAGTGCCATGCCGAAATTCAAGTGCCGGAATGCGAATCCTTCTATGTGGGGAATCAGTTCATTTCCGCCGATGGAAACTTCAAAATCCGTATGAAATGAAGAACTTGTGACAATAAAACGGGTCCAGCCGGTCTCTTTCCGCTTTTCGAAATAATTCCGGATGCTGTTTCCGAAAAGTGCAGCAGACGTTTCCAATGTGAACTCGCCGGATTGCCCGTCCTGTTCATCGGTCAAATCGCGGAATCCGGATTCCGGTGAAAATGCTTCTCCGGTGTTGTAGCCAAGAAACATGGGACTGTCTACGATTTTTTTTGTCCATTCCGGGGTGGCTTCAATGTAAACGGAATATGTGTACAGACCGCGTTTTTCCGCTTCTTTCACAAACTTGTAGAATCCTGCTCCCAAACGTGTTTTTTCCAGCGACATGCACGGTTCGAAATCTTCCGGAATAAGATTTTTGCCGTTCTCCCAGTCCGGTTCTGGCACGTCGATGCCGATTCCTGCCAAATCCAGCAGATATGCTTTGCTTTTCAACTGGTATTTGCTGCATCTGCCATCCCAGATGACAGCCAGATTTCCCTGATTGTCTTCTATGATTTTATCCAGATACCATTCCGGATCATGGTCCTCGGAAATCCAGCTGGTGTAGAAAGGACCGGTTGTCTGGAAAATGTAGTCGCCGCGATCCAGATAGACGGGCACACCGATGTACATGCCGCAAGGGGGCAGGGGAAGTTTTTCAGCCATAATGAGTTATTCTCCAATTTTCAGATCGTGAAAGGATTCCGGACTTGAGGAATTTTTCACGAACTCCGGTGGTTACAGTTCTTTCTTCAAACGTTCGATTTCCGGCAGTAACTTATTCATTACCCGTTGCTTGTAAACATAAATACTGCTTTCCGCAAGGTTCAGACGTTTGGCTATTTCTGAAACGGGTACCCCCTGACTGAACAAGACGAACGCCTGAATTGTCTTCCGGTCGAAATTGCCGGATATATTTTTTAATGCCAATTCCGGCAGATACAGTTGCCATTCGCGTTCCGCCAGTTCCTCCGCTTCAGGCGGAATCGTCATTTCCTTCAGATTTTCGTAATCGAAATCTCCGGATGACAGAGACACGGTTGTCGGACCATTGTCGCGGACAAAATTTTTGGCGGCGTTGGAAGCGATGCTGCAGAGCCAGGATCGGAAACGTCCTTTTTTGGGGGAATAATTGAATTTCGGCATAGCGTTCCAGACTTTTACCAAAGTAATCTGAACAATTTCATCGGCATCGTGATGGGATAGTCCCATGCGCCGTATAATGTTGTAGATATACTTGCGGTAACAGGCTGTAAATTCGGACCATGCTTTGTTGTCGTTTTGGTCCTTTAGCTTGCCAATCAAGGATATACGCGTAAACATACTGTCGCTTTTCAGCTCATCATTGTCAGCCATTCTCTCCATATCTCCCAGGGGACGTTTGTTTCTTAATGATAAAATTAGTTCAATTTCTTTTAATTTTCAAGTGTATTCCCTGTAAAAAGTTACATTTTTTTACGGATAGCCCGGTTCTTTTTCGGATAGGTATGAGAAAAAAATCTGCGTTTGCCGGAAATATTTTCAGCAGAACACTTTGGCGCGTATAGCTTTAGCGGTGGGTGCGGTGAACACGGAAAACAACAATTTTTGTCGGATGATTAAACGGATCCGGAGAATTCAGCCAGGATGGATTGGGACCGCGGAAATCGTCCGGAATGGGAATGATTTGTTCCACAGAGAGATATTGTGTCACGCAGATCCGTTCTATGGTTGTCATGAAATCGGCGCCGGAAAGCTGGAGCGCATTATTTACGACAATCAGGACACCGCCGTCACGGACGAGCGGCTGGACCTTGGAAATCGGCTGGACGGGCGCATGTGCCAGGTCAATTATACCTTTCGGGGTTCTGGAGTAGAACGGCGGATCCAGAATTACAATATCAAACTCCCGCTGATTTCTCCGCAGCAGGGAGGTTACCGGGAAAAAATCCCCGATGACAGATTCCATCTTCTCCTCAGGAAATCCGTTCAGTCGGCAGGAGTTTTCGGCAGTTGTCAGAAAACGTCCCGACAAGTCGGATTGGGTGACTTTTTCTGCGTCGCCCGCCAGAGCCGCAATGCCGAGACTGCCGGTATAAGCAAACGTATTCAGTACTTGTTTTCCTTTGGCGTTTTCGAGAAGATATTTCCGCAGGAAACGCGTGTCCGGATAGAAACTGCAATCCTGATTCATAGTCAGGTTTAAAGCATAGCGGATGCCATGTTCGCGGATAAAGGTATCCGGAGATGCGGACCCGGGCAGAAGAAGCCCATTCCGTTCTTCGGGAGTGGCTGCACCGCGTTGTTTGAGGAGGATACCGGTAAGCCAGGGGAAGTCCGTCCGTAAAACGTCCGTAATGCAGTCCAATACATTTTCCGGAATTGACTGTCCGGCATAGTTTTGCAGTACAGCTGTCCGGGCAAAAATATCGATTACCAGTTCGGGGAAGTCTTCGGTAAAACCATTGAGCAGCCGGAACGCGTTATCGTGTTCCGGCTCTATGCATTCCAGACTGGTACGGAACGCGATTGCCCGTCGGAGAATATCAGGAATATTTCTCTGTTCAAACATGTTATGCAAAAATTATACGATTGGTTCAAAATCTGCGGCGCCATGTTTGCACAGGGGACAGATAAAATCGGGAGGCAATTCATCGCCTTCGTAAATGTAACCGCAGATTTTGCAGACGAACCCCTTCTTTCCGGCTGTTGGGGGTTTGGGTTTTACGTTCTTATGGTAGTAGTCGTATGTCATGGATTCATTATCGTTGACGACCCGGGCCTCCGTTATGCTGCAGATAAACATTCCGTGAGTATCCAGATCCACATACTGTTCCACTTTCAAACTCATGAAGGCATTGATATTCTGTGCCAGAACCGGAAGTCCGTTTTCGGAACGGAAAAATTCCACACCATCGAATTTGTCGGTGTTGCGCCCGCTCTTGAAACCGAACTGTTCAAAGACGGAGAAGGGCGCCTTGGTGGAGAGGCAGTTCAGATTCATAATGCCCGTCTGTTTGATGATATGGTGGGAATAGTTGTCTTTGTTTATCGTGACCGCAATGCGGTTCGGAGTGCTGGTAACCTGAGATACTGTATTGACAATCAGTCCGTTATCGCGTTTTCCGTCATTACTGGTTACGACATACAGACCATAGCTGATTTTGAACAGAGAGGTCAGGTCATTTTTCTTTTCCGGCTGTTCTGCAGTGCGGGCCATGTATTCGGAACACAGTTCGGAGGCTAATGTGTCAATGGCGGCACGGCTGGTATCATCCAATGCGGACCGGATTGTGACGATTTGTTTTGCGAACGTCAGGTCCTTGCATGCTGCAAGCATGTTCTGCATGGTTTTTGCGGCTAAGGGTGCCCAGGAGCCGTTTTCCATAAAGGCTATTGTGCGGTTCCTGAAATTGCGTTCTGTCAGATGATTGATGAACTCTTTCATGAACGGGAAAACATCGGCATTGTAAGTCGTTGTTGCCAAAACGATTTTTCCGTAACGGAACGCGTCTTCGACGGCTTCCGCCATGTCATCGCGTGCCAGGTCAGTTACGGAAACCTTCGGACAGCCGTTGTTGCGGAGCTTTTCCGCAAGGATTTCGACTGCTTTTTTCGTATGACCGTAAACCGAGGTGTAGGCAATAAGGATTCCGTCGGTTTCAACGGCGTATGAACTCCAGATTTTGTACAGATTGATGTAGTATCCCAGATTTTCGGTCAGAATAGGACCATGCAGCGGACAGATGATTTTGATGTCCAGTCCGGCGGCTTTGCTCAGAAGTGTCTGGACCTGATTGCCGTATTTTCCCACAATGCCAATATAATAGCGTCTGGCTTCGCAAGCCCATCCGTCTTCGTCTTCCACGTCCAATGCTCCGAATTTCCCGAATCCGTCTGCAGAGAACAGAACCTTGTCGGTTGTGTCGTAAGTGACAATCACTTCTGGCCAATGGACCATGGGCGCGCCGACAAATGCCAGTGTGTGGGTGCCGAGCGCCAGCGTGTCACCTTCTTCAATCAGAATTTGTCTGCCGGGGAAATCCGTGCCGAAAAAGTTGTTCATCATGGCAAACGCTTTTTTGGAAGACACGATTTTTGCTTCCGGATACAGTTTCATAAACGTCGCAATATTGGCGGAATGGTCCGGTTCCATGTGTTGTACGATCAGACAGTAAGGTTTGCGGCCATTCAGGGCTTTTTCCAGATTGTCAAGCCATTCGTGGGAAAAACGCGCATCCACGGTATCCATAACGGCAATCTTATTGTCCATAATGACATAAGAGTTATATGCCATCCCGTTCGGAACTTTGTACTGCCCTTCAAAAAGGTCTATTTTGTGATCGTTTACCCCTACATAAACAATGTCATTTGTAATTTTCATCATAGCGTTTTTCCTTTCACTTCGCTGACTTCGGTTTTCTGTTTCCGGCTTTTTGACCGGGAGCACATACGGCAATATAGACGGCATGCACCCTTTTTTCAAGTCTTCTAACGAAAAAATACCCGTAATCGGTCAGGGACTTTTTTCACATTTCCCCAATTCCGTTTCCCGCAATCACGAATACGCCCTGTCCGCCAGTTGTCCGGCAGACATATACGCCTGATGAGACGACCTGTAAGACTTACAGAACGATAGGATTTGTAAGACTTATAGGACTTATAGGACCTATTTTCATTTGAGTCGGGAAATTCAAGAGTTTCCCATGCCACTCTCCACTGACCGATTACATACTTGAGCAAAAAACAGCTCTTTTTTAATTTTTATGCTTGCATATCTCTAAATTAGAGTTACATTATACACATGAGAGGAGTATGATATGCCAGTAATTGCAAGATTTTATGGGATGCTCATCAAGATGTATTTGCTTGGAAAAGAGCATGGTATCGCACATATTCATGTGATTTACAACGAAAATTCCGGTGTCATTGATGTTTCATCGGGAACGATGATCGAGGGAGATTTGCCGCAGAAAGCATTGTCAATGGCGCTTGAATGGACGAACATTCATCGTGAGGAATTGCTTGAAATGTGGAATACTCAGCAGTTCAAGCAGCTTCCGCCATTGGAATGAAAGGAGGTTCGTATGTTTCACAGAATTGTCAATGTAAAAGCACTGTCCGGTCATTTGCTTTGGGTGGAATTCCGTGATGGTTCTGAAAGTATCTATGATGCAGGGGAACTGGTCAGGAAATATGCACCGTTTCAGGCATTGATTAACGATTCTGCTCTGTTTTTCTCTGTGAGGATGGATGCGGGCGGTTACGGCATCAGCTGGAACGATGACCTTGACCTTTCCGCCGAGGAACTTTGGAACAATGGGACACGGCTGAAAGAATCCGTTGTCTTGTCACCCGGGTGCAGTTGTCCTACCTGCGGTCAAAAGATCAGAAAAAAAAGTCCTGCTCAAGTTGCTGCAAGTCTGGCGAACTTGGGAAAACGCACTCATAAGGGCGGGCGTCCCATCAATCCCAACAGCAAGCGGCAACAGCGTCTCGCGCAAAACAGTGTTTCCCGTTGATTCTGCGGCCGGGTAGAGAAACAACGGTCAATTGTTATTCCCGGAGAATCGCTGAACTTCTTCGCGGTCGTCAAAATGGTATCGGATACCGCATATTTCCTGATAGGACTCATGTCCTTTTCCCGCGATAAGGATCTGGTCGCCGTTTTTTGCCTGTGACAGGGCAAGCAGAATGGCTTTCCGTCTGTCGGGCTCTACCATGTATGTTTTTCCTGCCGGGATTCCGGGGAGGATTTCACGGATAATGGCCATGGGATCTTCCGTTCTTGGATTATCGCTGGTTACAATGACGATATCTGAGTTTTCAGCGGCTGCTTTGCCCATGCGCGGACGTTTTGTACGGTCTCTGTCGCCGCCGCATCCGAATACAGTAATAAGGCGACCGCCTTTTTTCCGGACAGCATTCAGCGTCTGTGTAACATGCAGCAGTGCATCATCGGTATGCGCGTAATCCACGAAAACATGTGCTCCGGAGGGAAGGGCAAACGCTTCCAGTCTTCCCGGTGCTGCGGGGGCTTCGGGGGCTGCTGCCGCAATATCGGCAGGCGGTGTACCGGTTTCCGCGGCGGCTGCGAAAGCGCAAAGAAAATTGTAAACGTTATGCTGTCCGGTCAAACGGGTTTGTATCGGGAATACGCCGTCACAGGAGTGAATGATGAAAGAGGATTTTCCCTCGTTGAGTGAGAGATCGGAGGCATAGTAATCGGCGGACGTGTCGCGGAGGGAGACGGAAACGGGATTTACGGATTCGGAGAACAATTCATCGTATAGGCGTTTCCCGGCGGAATCGTCTATATTGATGATTGCGGGCATTCCCGCGGCAGCGGAAACGGTGAACAGGCGTTTTTTTGCCTGATAATAATTTTCCATGGAACCATGATAGTCCAGATGGTCGCCGGTAAGGTTTGTGAATATGGCGGAATAAAAGCGCAATCTGCCGCTGCGTGTTTGAGATAGTCCGTGACTGGAACATTCCATGACGGCATCCTGAGCGCCGTTATGGAGCATTTGCGCGAAAAAGTTCTGGAGTGCCTTTGCATCAGGCATGGTATTGGCGGAATCGTTCCGGATACCATTGCAGACGTCAGTGAAAACGGTGGTGAGAAGACCGGTTTTCCGTTTTGCCGCGACCGTCAGAAAATAATGCAGAAGCATTGCAATTGTGGTTTTTCCGTTTGTTCCGGTAATTCCGTGTACACGCAGATGGTCGCCCGGATTTCCTGCCATTTCCGCGCAGAGAATTGCCCAGGCGAAATAGGAGTCGGAAACACGGAAAGTGTTCTGCGGAGTATCTCCGGAAAAGGATTCGTGAACGACAAAGCCGGCAGCGCCGTTCTGTATGGCTTCGGAGAGAAAGTTATGGCCATCGAATTTAGAGCCTTTGACGGCGCAGAAAATCATGCCGGGTTTTACTTCGCCGGACTGATTGGTCACGCCAGTGATTTCCGGGTTGGAAAAGATGGAAAAATCCGATAGAACGGGCGAAAGTTTTTCGATAAAATCAGTGAGTTTCATAATCCGTTTTCCGGCTCGATTTTTTCCATTCCCGTGGAACGGGAGGCTTTCAGAAAGATGGTATCTCCGGGTTTGATAAATTCATGGAAACGTGCGGCAGCGTCGGCGGAAGTATCAAAAGAGACTGTTGTTTTCAGATCGAGTTCCGCGGCTGCAACTTTCATTTTTGCGCCTACGGTGATGATTCGTGCTTTCGGGAAGAGCCGTGCAGCTGTGGAAAGGACAGAACGATGTCCTTCTCCGGATCCGGTTCCCAATTCGCCCATATCGCCTAAGGCGAGAACCAGTTTTTCCGCTTCGGCAAATTCGGAAAGCCATTGCAGGGAGGCTTTCATGCTGTCCGGATTGGCATTGTAGGCATCGTTGATCCAGGTAGCTCCGGCATGTTCGGCAATTCTCATACGCATTCCGGGAAGGGTGGTATTGGCAAGTCCGGCCGCAATTTTATCGAAGGGAATTCCGAGGGTATCCGCCAGGGCCGCCGCACCGGCTGCGTTGCAAGCCTGATGTGCACCCGGAATGTGCCATTGAACAACAGCACTTTCCCCGGTGGATTTTTTTGTTAGCGCGAAGGAACTGCCATACAGGTTCCCGCCTGAATACCGGGCTTGAAAATCAGCATCGGCAGTTGTGCCGAAAGTGACGATTCTGTGACTCCCGGCAGCCTGTTTCATAATATCGAATCCGACGGCCTCCCGTGGAATGACCGCAGTCCCGGAGGCCGGAAGGAATTTGAAAATATGGGATTTCTCGCGAGCGACTCCTTCCAGGGAGCCGAGAAACTCCAGATGACAGTTTCCGATGGAAACGATCATGGAACTTTCGGGCTGGACGCAGTCGGCGAGAGGTTCGATTTCGCCGTGATGATTGGTGCCCATTTCCAGGATACCGGTTTTGTGTCCGGAATGGAGTCTCAACAAGTTTTTCGGCACGCCGAACTGATTATTGGTATTCCCTTCTGTCGCAAGAACACAGTCTTTTCCGTAAGTGTATTCCAGAATTGCGCGGACGGCTTCCTTTGTGCTGGTTTTTCCGCAGGAGCCGGTCAGTGCCAGCAGTCGGAGACAGGGGAAACGCATTCTGTGAAATTTTGCCAGTCGCTGATAGAATTGAAGCGTGGAGGGGACGGCGAATACCGGAATATTTTCCGGAATTCGGTTCAAGCGGTCCGTCTTGTCCATGTTGATGCAAATCGCTGCCGGATGATTGTCGGCAATGTTTTCCAGGAAATCGTGCGCATCGTATTTTTCACCGGAAAATGCGAGGAAGAGGCAATTTGCGGTCATGGTACGTGTATCGGTGCAGACATTTTCGGCAGTGAACCGGGAAGAGGTATTGCCAAGGCGTTTCCCGCCCGATTCCGAGACAAGAGTCTCCAGTTCGTCAGAAGAGAATTTTACCGTTTCATTCATTTTTATTCAGCCTTTCTTTGAAAGAGCGGATTGTTTCCGCAAGACCGTCCCCGATGCTGATTTCCGGTTTCCAGTTCAGAACCTGTTCGGTTAAAGTCATGTCCGGCGATACGTTTCGGGATTCATCGCAGGGCAGTGGGCGGTATTCGATCTGAGATTTTGAACCGGTAAGTTTTAAGATCTGTTCTGCCAGTTCCCGGATGGAGATTTCCGCAGAATTACCGATATTCAGGGGGCCGGAAACATTTTCCGGTGTATTCATCAGTTTGCACAGAGCGGAGATGGTATCGGATATAAAACAGAAACTTCTTTGCTGGCTGCCGTCGCCGAGCAGCTGCAGGGGGTCTCCGCGCAGGGCGCGTTTTATGAAATTGCAGATGGCAAGACCGCTGTCAATTTGCATGGCGGGTCCGTAAGTACTGAAAATTCTGGCAACCTTGACGTTCAATCCGTATCGCAGACGGTAGTCGAAACACATGGTTTCCGCACATCGTTTTCCCTCATCGTAAACGGAACGCGGACTGATGCATCCTTGCTGAATGGAGATTGCCGGGGAAATAATTTCCGTTTTCCCGTACACTGCACTTCCCGAAGCAAAGACGATCGGGATTCCGGCACGTCTGGCAAGTTCCAATGTATAATAAATTCCGGAAACACAGGTACGGATGGTTTGTTCCGGATGCGCTTTGCAGTAAAGCGGGGATTCAGGACACGCCAATGCGAAGACGGCATCGATTTCAGTGAGCCGGAACGATTCTGCTACATCGTGTCTGAGCCAGACAAAATTCGGATTATGGATGAGATCCGCAATATTGTCAAGACTGCCGGTTGAAAGATTGTCGATACAGTAAACACGTTTCCCGTTGGCGAGGAGATACCGGCAGAGATGACTGCCGATGAAACCTGCGCCCCCGGTGACCAGGACATGAGAGTAATTCATAATATTTCAGAAATTCTCCGTGACAAAAGACACGGCGTTTTCGAAGATAATTTTTCCTTCGCCCCATTCCGGAAGTCTGCCTTCCGCTTTTTGAGTTTGCCAATCGGGTGCATTGAAGGGGGAGAGGAAGGCTTCCGGATGCGGCATGAGCCCGAAGATACGTCCGGTTTCATCGCAGATTCCGGCGATATCGTTCAGGGAACCGTTCGGATTTTCAGGAAATCCGTTCGGTTTTCCGCCGTTCGGGGAGCAGTAGCGTACAGCTGCCAGATTTTTCTTTTCGATTTCAGCAAGAATTTCCGGTTCTGCGACGAATTTTCCTTCTCCGTGCCGGATGGGCAGACGGATGGTATCAATACCCTTTGTGAAAACGCAGGGACTGTCGGCATTTGCCTTGAGCACGATCCAGTCATCGCGGAAAACACCGCTGTCATTGTGCATGAGTGCGGCTTGCTGTTCCAGATATTTTCCGTTCAGAGCAGGTGCCAGACCGAGACGCGTCAGAGTCTGAAATCCGTTGCAGATACCGATGACTAATTTGCCGTCGGCTACAAACTTGCGCAAGTCCTCGGAAAGATTGAATTTGATACGGTTTGCGAAAACGGTACCGGAGCCTAAGTGGTCACCGAAGGAAAATCCGCCGATAAACGCCAGAATATGGTATTCCTCCAACTTATGTTTGCCACTCAACAGGTCATTCAGATGAACTTGTTCTACAGTGGCGCCGCAGGATGTGAACGCGGCTGCAGTTTCTTTTTCACAGTTCAAGCCAACACCCGTGATGACGAGAACCTTGACATCGTTTCGTTTCATATTTTTAAGCTCCGCATGTTGAAAAAATTGTTTTGCAGCGAATCTGCTTTTGTCTGCCGGGAACGGTATCTGCCGTTCCATTCAACTGATAAATTACATCCATTCCGGGACTTTTTCAAGTATTGAAAATGAACTCTGACGGAAAAACATGTTGTTATGACGGAAAAATACTTTGCATTATTCTCCATTCGTGGTATATTGAGGGATTGGAATTTCAATTTTAGATGAAAGGCAAAAGAAGTATGCAAAAGTGTATATTTGACAATCCTGAAAAACTGAAAATTGTACTCAGCAGCGGTCTGGATGCTGCACTGGCTAAAGATATTGTTGATTTGAGCGGCAGAAGTACCCCCCGGGTCGTGCAACTTGGTATTGCTTCTAGGGAAAATGCTGAGGTCGTGGAATATTGCCGTCAGATGTTCAGTCCTTTTGCCGGGACTGTGAAACATCTGAATCTTCTGGAAGGAAATTTGACTCCGGAGCAAATGTATGAAATGATAGCGGAAAGCGATATCGTCTGGGTATCGGGCGGCAGTACGGAATATCTGATGGAGCGGCTGTCGTTCTACTACCTGGAAGAAAGTCTGGATCTGGCGGCGGAACGCGGTGCTGTCATGTGCGGTAGCAGTGCCGGCGGTATTTGCTGGAGCTATGCCGGATTCAATGATTTCAGCGACGGCCGCTATGATTTGATTCATGGTTTGCGCTACGCCCCCCTGTTTTTCTGTCCTCATTATCAGGCGGGCAGATGGCCGGAATTTGATAAACGTCTGGAAAGCGAAACAGCGTCGCTTCTTCCGGACGAAGGCTGGGGCGTTACGGACGGTACCACCGTATTTTACACCGGTGGTAAAACCGAGGTCCGTTTTTATGTCGATTGGGCATTTGCCGCCCATTTGAAACGTGACAGCAGCGGAAAATGGGAACGTAATGTTGTGAAACCCTGAAATCGGAATATTTTTCAACGGGAGATTTTCACATGTCACAACTGACTTTCGCTAAAATGCACGGCGCAGGCAATGATTTCATTGTGATAGACTGTCCGCCGGATTCTCGGGGAGCCGCATTCCGGGATCATCCCGGTCTCGCGGAAATATCAGCACTTTGTGACCGGAAACGCGGGATTGGAGCGGATGGTCTGTTCTTCCTTACGCCGCTGGAGGGATATCGGCGGATGAAAATGGATTTTTACAACAGCGATGGTTCCCGTGCAGAAATGTGCGGAAACGGTTTGCGCTGTGCTGCGTTTTTTGCCTCGGCAAAGGCGAATGGCTGGCGAACGCCAGTTTTTGAAACAGACAGCGGAACTTTGGAAACGGAGGTGCTTTCTTCGAGCGGAGACGGAATTGCGCAGGTCCGGATATCCTTGCCGTTGAAAGAGACATTCCGCGACTGTGGAATTCTTGACGGTTATCGTGTGTATTCCGGTAATACCGGTGTTCGGCACGCTGTGATTCCTGTGCGGGATACAGATTCTGTTGATGTCGCTGCTACAGGACGCTTTTTCCGCTGTCATTCCGCTTTTTCTCCGGCGGGAACAAATGTGGATTTCGTGGAGACGGAAAAAAATACCGATGGACTTTACCGCATACGTACCTACGAACGGGGTGTGGAAGCGGAAACCCTTGCCTGCGGAACCGGTATCGCTGCAGCGGGTATCGTTTTGAGTCAATTTTATGCTGCCGGTGAAAAAGTCTCTTTCCTTTCCCGATCAGGCGACAAATTGGAAGTTGAAATTTCAAAAAGTGAAAGTATATTATATAAGATTCATCTTACGGGACCTGCCGTTTTTTCTTTTTTCGGATCGCTGCCGTAAGTGATTGTGTTCAATAATGACTTTTTTTTATACATAACGGAGAAACATAATGGAACTGAAAGGTGTTTACACTGCAATCGCCACGCCGTTCAAACAGAACGGATCTGTGGATTATGAAGCTTTCCAATCTTTAATCGAAGAACAAATCGCCAGCGGAGTCAGTGGTCTTGTGCCGGTCGGTACAAGCGGCGAGTCCCCGACTCTGAATATGCAGGAACACTCGGAAGTGATTTCTGCTGCTGTGAAAATTGCGAACGGCAGATGCAA
The DNA here is from genome assembly GCA_937900075.1 of uncultured Lentisphaeria bacterium. GTDB lineage: Bacteria > Verrucomicrobiota > Lentisphaeria > Victivallales > UBA1829 > SIG77. Next base: position 19,694 of record CALCCZ010000202.1, on the reverse strand, counting down.
AATCATGGCGGGCAGCGGTGCAAACTCCACAGCGGAAGCCATTGAGCTGACGAAACGCGCAAAAGACGATGGTGCGGATTGTTCCCTCCAGGTAACTCCGTACTACAATAAACCGACTCAGGAAGGTCTTTACCGCCATTTCTCCACCATCGCGGATTCCTGCGGACTGCCTATTGTACTGTACAACGTACCCGGCAGAACCGGTATCCCGATTGCTGTGGATACGATTGTCAGACTGGTGAAAAATGAAAATGTGATCGGTGTCAAGGAGGCAGGCGGCAGTGTTGACCGTGTTTCCGAGATTCTGAATCTTTGTCAGACAGACATTATGTGTGGCGATGATTCCCTGACAGTACCGATGATATCGGTTGGCGCCAAGGGTGTTATCAGTGTGGCTTCCAACGTTATTCCCGCCGAAATGAGCAAAATGGTTGCGGCTTGTCTGGCAGGTGACTTTGCCGCCGCCCGGCAGATTCATGCAAAATACTATTCCCTGTTCAAAAATCTGTTTGTCGAGTCCAACCCCATTCCGGTGAAAGCCGCTCTGGCCATGCTGGGAAAAATGGAGGAGGTTTACCGTTTGCCCCTGTGTCCCATGGCTCCGAAGAACCGTGAGATTCTCCAGAACACTCTGAAGGAATGCGGTTTGCTTTAAGTCCGGAAGTTTGTCACGTGAAACAATCTGTTGAAATCCTCGCTCCGGCAGGTTCTTTCGCAGCCTTGAATGCCGCCCTGGCAGCCGGAGCCGACAGTGTTTATTTCGGCGTCGGAAATTTGAACATGCGTGCGGGCGGCGCTTTGAATTTCTCGGTTGCGGATTTGCCGGAAATCGTGTCTCTCTGCCATGCAGCGGGCGCTAAAGCCTGTCTCGCTGTCAATACCGTTGTTTACGATTCCGAACTGGCGGAGATGGAAACTCTTTGTACCGCAGCCAAGAACGCGGGCGTGGATGCCTGTATTGCCGGAGATATGGCAGTTGTGACTTTCCTGCGGGAAATCGGTATGCGGGTGCACCTCACGGTTCAGTGCAATATCTGCAATATCCGGGCGGTACGTTACTATGCCCGTTTTGCCGATGTCATGGTTCTGGCACGGGAACTGACTCTGACGGAAATCGCGGATATTGTTGAAACGATACGGAAGGAGAATATCTGCGGGCCCGGCGGGGAACTGGTCAAAGTCGAGGTTTTTGCGCATGGTGCCTTATGTATCGGTCTTTCCGGCCGCTGCGGCATGAGTTTATGTACTTACAACAAATCTTCCAGTCGTGGCGTGTGCCTTCAGAATTGCCGCAGACGTTATCTTGTCCGGGACGTGGAAACCGGTGCCGAACTCGAACTTGACCACCAGTATATCATGTCGCCCCGGGACCTCTGTACCGTGGATGTGCTGGACCGGATCCTGGATGCCGGGGTTTCCATATTGAAACTTGAGGGCAGGGGACGACCTGCCGATTATGTCCGGATCGTGACTTCTGTTTACCGCGCTGCGGCATCCGCCTGGCGCGATGGAACTTTCACTGCCGAAAAGGCATCTGCTTGGCACAGGGAATTGGAACGTGTTTTCAATCGCGGATTCTGGGTTGGCGGTTATTATCTGGGGATGGAGACGGGTATCTGGAGCGGTCAAGGCGGTAGCCTTGCTTCGGAACAGAAGATTTTTATTGGAAAAATCACGAACTACTATTCCCGGATTTCCGTGGCTGAACTGAAAATCGAAACGGAAAATGAAATTCATCCCGGCGACAAACTTGTCATCATCGGAAACAAGACCGGAGCCGTTGAAGTCCTCATTCAGGAATTGCGTCTGGATGCCGGGTCCGTGCCTTCGGCGAAACGCGGTGATGTCGCGGCTTTCCCCGTGCCTGCTAAAGTGCGATTTGCCGATAAAGTATATTTGCTGAAACAACGTATGGAATTACAGAATGAACCGGAATCAAAAGAATCATGAGTTTTCACACGGCGGTAAGCCGCATCCGCATTTTGAAAAAAAAGAGCTGACCAATGCCGGTTCGCATGGGAAGGAACGGAAGAAGTCTCCGGTGTCTCCGCGGCAGAACTCGGAACAAACGCATTTCCGCAGGAAAGATAACACGGATTCGCCGTATTCACCGAAAAGCGGAAAGCCGGGGCCCGCATATAAAAAACGTTCCGTAGAATCTGTTTCCCGGAATCCCCGTTCCACTGCCGGCAGGTTCCGGTCAGATGAGGAAAGACCGCAGTCCGTTTTTCAACCGGTCAATGAGCCTTCGGAATCGTTTTCCGATATCTTTTTCCGGCTGGCAAAATTACCCGAAGGGACATCCCCTGCAGGTATGGAGTACAATGAGGAAGTTTCCGTTAAAAAACACGCCTGTGAAAAGTTTTTTACCGCCCATGCGATTGCATGTGGCGACTGCAAGTTCATTCCGTCTCCCGAACCCCGTCATTACCGTACCACGTCCAAACGCAAAGTCTCCATTTCCGGCGGTCATCCTGTTTTCTCCATGGGGTATTCCCTGAAACATGAGTCCGGGGAAAGTGTTGCCGGAGCTGCGCTTATGGAGGTGGAACTGCATGGTCAGATCTATGCCGCTGCTCTGGATATTCTGAGTAAAAAGCACTATTCTCCGCTGGCGCACGCACTGAATTTTGTGATTATCCGCGGTACCCGTGTTTCTGCTGCAGTTGTCATGAATCTGTGGCAGATTTCCGGAACCATCGTGCATAAACTGAAAATGTTCGCCGCCGAACTTCAGTCCGCAGTACCCGCTGTCGCATCCGTCTTCATGTTCCTGGATGAGTCCCGGTCCGACTACTATTTTGACTCGTTCCGTCCGCATGCTCCTGTGGATTTTAAACGGATTTGCGGTACTTCCATGGTTCCTCTGAAAATGGAAGGCAAGCCGGTTTTTCTGTATCCGCCGACGGTCTTTTCGCAGGTGAATGAATCTATATTGCCCGAATTTACATCTGCGGCAATGGATTTAGCCGGTTTAAGTCCCGCAAAACGTTTTATTGACCTTTATTGCGGATACGGCCTTTTTTCCTTCTGTGCTGCTCCATACGCGGGGGAGGTCATCGGTATGGACTTTGAAGGTCCCGCTATCCGGGCAGCCCGGGCAAATGCGGAACATCTTTTCCCGGATAAAAACCTGTCGTTCGATGCTTCTGTCATTACTGCCGAAACATTGCGCTCCCGACTGCCTTTCTCCGGTACAAAAAAGGAAGTTATTCTCCTTGATCCACCCAGAAACGGAACGGAATCCGGTGTAATCGGCGCAATTTCCGACCGTGCGCCGGAACGTGTGATTGCAGTTTACTGCAGTGCCGACCAAATGGCACGCGAAGTGCGTATTTGGAACGGATGCGGGTTTCAGGTACGGAAAATCCGGATTTTTGATATGTTCCCCGGCTCGCCGAACATTGAGACCATGCTGCTGCTGAGTCGTTGACTGTACCAACCCTGCCTGCTGTTTCTCCTGTGCCGTTTGGAAAATAAATTTCTGTTATGAAAATTTTTCTGCTTGTGTTTCTGAAGGCATGGTGTATATTAAATGCTGTTTTTTTCAGGAAAGGAAATGCTTTATGGATAATACCGTTGAATCCGGTCAGAAAAATCTGACCCGGGGCAGTATGACAAAAAATCTTGTGGTCTTTGCCATTCCGTTTTTACTGGCGAACTTGCTGCAGGCGCTGTATGGTGCGGTGGACCTGATGATAATCGGCAAATTCGGTGGCGGTAAAATTGGAGCTGCCGCCATTGCCAACGGTGGTGAAGTGATGCATCTGGTCATGTCATTTATTATGGGGCTGACCACCGGGGCAACGGTGATTATCGGTCAGTATTTCGGGGCAGGCGACAAGAAAAACACCGGTCGCAGTATCGGCATGACATTGAGTTTTTCCTGTTTATTCGGTATTGTGCTGACGGCTCTCATGATCCCTTTTTGTCCGTTGCTGATACGGCTGTTGAATGTGGCGCCGGAGGCTGTTCCGGAGACGAACCGGTATATGGTAATTTGTTCCTGGGGAATTCTGTTTATTGTCGGGTACAATGCCCTTTCCGCCATATTCCGTGGTTTCGGGAACTCTACAGCACCGCTGATCTTTGTGGGAATTGCCTGTATCGTCAATATTTTCGGGGACTTGCTGCTTGTTGCTGTGTATGGCATGGGCGCAGCGGGAGCTGCATACGCGACTATCGGTTCCCAGGCGTTGAGTATGCTGTTTGCTTTGTTCTATCTGTGGCGCGGAAAATTCGGATTCCAGTTTACACTGTCGAATTTCCGTATCCACTGGGATCTGGCGATAAAGTATATGAAAATCGGAATTCCAATCGGTATTCAGAGTATTCTGATCGGTTTGTCTTTCCTTTTTATTGTGTCCATTGTCAATGCCATGGGCGGTGAAAGTTCCGCACCTGGCGCAGCATTCGGGATAGTGAACCGTATCAATGGTTTTGCCATGTTGCCTGCGATTTCCTTTGCCATGGCAATGTCTGCTATAACGGCGCAGAATATCGGAGCAAACAAGCCTGTACGTGCAATAAAAACGCTCTGGCTGGCTATCATTTACACTCTTTCTGTAGGCTTGGCCTGTTTTCTGCTGCTGCAGATGATTCCGGAAAAAATCGTTTCTCTGTTTATTGATCCGAAGAGCAATGGTGCCGAAGAAGTTATCCAGCAAGGAGTGCTGTATGCCCGGAGTTTCAGCTGGGATTACGTCCTGGTGCCGGTCGTGTTCTGTACCAATGGCTTTTTCAATGGTTGCGGACGGACCGTGTTTTCCATGTCCAACAATCTGTTTTTTACCTTCCTGGTGCGTGTTCCGGTTTCTTTTTTCTTCAGCCGGATGGAAGGCGCTACACTGTTTCATGTCGGCTTTGCTGCGCCGTTGGCATCGGTCGGTTCCAATATCGTTGCGCTGATTTATCTTTTCAGCGGCAAATGGAAAAAGAAACGTATTACGGACGAGTAGTCAGGGCACTGTTGCCAACATAAAATTTGAACGCAGTCAGATTTTCGGAATTTCCCCGGATATTCCCCCCTCCCATTTTGCAAAATCACAAATATATTACGGCATTTCGTCAAAACCAGTCCCGTTGGGGCTACGGGTGGAACGTGCTATTGCGTATTCGTGATTGTGCTGCACAGATAAAAAATAGGACCTATAGGACCTATAGGACTTATTTTTTGGGGGATGCACAACAACAGCCGCTAACCACTCACCACTAACTTTTCCGCGGTTCCCAAAAAACTAACCACTAACCACTAAACTATATACCCCCCAATCCCCCGTTCTTTCCCTCAGACGACCACCTGACTCATGATTGTTCTCCTGAGTCAGGTGGTATTATTGATTCTGTTGCGATTACATTTCTGTGACTGCGAGGATCAGACTCTTGCCGGATTTGTCCGTCTTGAGTTCGTATGTGTACGGGCTGTCGGCAAAGGATTTCGCGGCACCGTAATCAAGCGTATCACTTGTGTCGGATCCGTCAAATCTCATTTTAAACTTGGTACCCGACCAGCTGTTGCTACCGTCCGTATCTTTCATCAGCGTGTATTCACCGACTCCAATAGTAGCATTACTGATGTCTAACTGCAGGGTATTGCCAAAGGCGCTTTGGTCGATGTCGCCCTCCCACAGCGCCGTGGACTTGGCTGAGGCATCATCCAGGACCAGCCATAGAGTTTCCGCACCGGTGATTGCGCCCTTGACCTGCGAACTGGAATGGATCTTGACAATATCCATGTCTCCGCCCATATTCACGTCCCCAATGACTTTGCTCTTGGAGGTGAGTTCCAGCTTGCTGGTGCCGCTCGTCAGTGACACTGCACCCGTGAGTGTGGACGATTCCAGCGTGATATTCTGGCTCTTGGTGCTGTCATTGGCAAATATTGCAGATCCGCCTTTCACTGTGATTTTGGAATCTTTCAGCGTGAAGTCAGTGCCATCAGTGAGTTTAATGCCTATTGCGTTCTGACTGGCTTTTACGGTGATATCCAGCGTGGCGACAACGTTTGCCTTGTCACTTTTATCGAGAATTTTTCCGACCGACAGTCCCGTTGCTTTGGCAGCACCGATAATAGTGGCTTTGCCCGTCAGGAAGCCGCTGGTGACGGTCAGAACGCCTTGAATGCTCCAGCCATAGGCATTTCCATCGCCGGTGACGGAAATGGTTCCCAGGTTGCTGCGGAGTGTCAGAGAATTGGCGTATATTCCCGAAACTTCGCCTTCCCCGGCACTGCCTTTAACTGTGAGCTTGCCCGCGATGTCGCCGTGGATTGTCAGACTGCCTGTGGCATAAATTCCGCCGGCATTGGCAATTCCATCACTGCCGCTTGTTGCCATGACGGTGATATCCGCAGCGGTGCCGCCGAGGGTGATATTGCCGAAATCCGTATAGATCCCGTACGCATTTGCCTTGGAGGTCTTGCTGGTCGCCTTGATTGTGACAGCTTTTGTAAGTACACCGTCGATGACGATGTTGCCATTGATGTTGTTGTCCTTATCGCCGGAATAAATACCGTATGCGTTTGCCGCGTCGGTATTGCCCGTGGCAGTTGCTGAAATTTTGCCCGCGATGTCGCCGTTGATCGTGATGGATGATTTGCCGTAGAGCGCGTATGCGGATGCAGTGGTTTTCCCGTTCGCTACGGCGGTAAGATCTGCAGCGATGCCGTTATTGATCGTGAGATCTATTTTCGCGTAGATGCCGTACGCCTCCGCATTGGCGGATTTACTGGTGGCTTTTGCGCTCATAGTCTTGGTGATTCTGCCGGAAATCGTGATTGCTCCGTTACCTGAACACAGCGCAGAAGCGCCTGCTTTATCTTTGCTACCCGTGGCAGTGGCGGAAATCTTGCCCGCGATGTCGCCGGAAATCGTGATGGATGTATCGCCTCTGAGCGCGTATACGTCAACTAAGGTTTTTCCGTTCGCGGTGGCGGTAATATCAGCGTCAATGCCGTTATTGAGCGTGAGTTTGGTATTTGCGAACATCACATACGCATAAGCTTTGCTGGATTTACTGGTGGTTTTTGCGCTCATTGCCTTGGTGATTTTGCCGGAAATCGTGATTGCTCCGCTTTCTGAGTACAGTGCACAAGCACTTGCAGTACTATCATTGCTCGTGGCGTTGGCGGTAATCTTGCCCGCAATGTCGCCGGTGATTGTGATGGATGTATCGCCTCTGAGCGCGTATGCTTCAGCAGAGTTTTTCTTCTCTCCAGTAGCGGTTTTTCCGTTCGCTGTGGCGGTAATGTCGGCGTCAATGCCGTTTTTGAGCTTAATATCTGTTTTCGCGTAGATGCCGTACGCATACGCACTGTTGGATTTGCTGGTTGCTTTTGCGCTCATCGCCTTGGTGATTCTGCCGGAAATCGTGATTGCTCCTTTAGCTGACAGCAGCGCCCAAGCAGACGCATAACTACCGCTGGCCGTGGCAGTAGCGGATATCTTGCCCGCAATATTGCCGTTGATCGTAAGATTCTTATCGCCTCCGATGGCGCCGACAGTCGCCCAGTATCCGTTTGATGCAGCCGAAAGGTCGGCTACGATGTCTGCATTGAACAACAGCAAGCCGCTAACATAAAATGCCCCCGAGAACGCATCCTCGTTCTTTGCGTTCGCTGTCACCTTGACCGGCGCGGCAAGTTTCGCATTAACGGTTACGTTGCTATAACTATAAATACCGTAGGCTCCGGCGTCACTATCGTTGTTGCTTGCGGTGACGGAAATCGTCTTTTTGAACGATTCGCCCGTCGCACCGATATACAGAGTACCGTAGTAGTTGCTATTGTAAAAATGGGAAAAAATTATACCAGCTGCATACGTTATGGATGAAGATGCCATCTTCTCTTCCACTGTCAGTTTTGAGGCATTGTCCGCCGATCGGATGGTCAGCGAGCAATCTGCAGGCGGTTTGGACTGATAGGAACAGGACCCGTCAACGCCGTAAACATATCCCGTGGTGCTGTCTTTGACGGTGATGTCGTTGTTCAGAATCAGCGTGTTCTTTTTCAGGGATGAAGAAATACCCGTGTAATCGTCCTTGGTAATGGTGATCGTCGCATTTTTCGTGAACAGATAGTTTGTGTCTCCGTCCGCATCCACTGTTGTGATACTTTTGTCTTTAATGACTGTCCAGCTCATGTTTGTTCTCCTGTGTTATGTTTTTATAATTTATTATGTTGTAATTACTTTTGTGTTGAAAAGACGATAACATACATATACATCACCCGCGCGTAAAATGCAAGAGAAAAAAGGAATCAATCGGGGAAAAAGTGGATAGTTGATAGTGGGGGGATGGGACATGTCGGATGTTTTTCCTGATTGTGCGAAACGGGATAGAAAATAGGACCTATAGGACCTATAGGACTTATAGGACTTATAGGACTTATAGGTTTGCCGGACAAAACTGGAGACCGTTGTGTATTCGTGATTGCGCTTGGCTGGCTGGTGGATTGGTGGAACGAGCCGTTGCGTTTTCGTGATTGTGCAAGGCATGGTTGTGCGTGATATGGAAAATGCCGGACATTTTCGTGATTGTTCGGGGCGGCGGGGAATTGTTCCTTAGGGGAATGTTGTGCAAGACGCGGAATTTTACAAACGTTTGCGCAAAACACGCAAATTATCGGGATTTCTACAAAACCAGCCCCAACGGGGCGGCACGATAATAGCCAGGGGTAAGACGCCGAAGGCGGCGCAGCCCCTGGAACAAAATAAAACGACAATTTGAGCTCCAACGGGGCGGCCCGAACCCTTCACGGAGGAAACCCGCCATTGGCGGGTGCATCTCCGTGCATAACGTTTGCGTGAGGTCAAAAACATGCCGGATGTTTTGCGCGATTGTGCAAGGCGGAATAGTGGGGTAGGGGGTAGTAGTTAGTAATTTGTAAAAAAGCGGATATCCGTTATGTTTGAGTAAACACGGTGGACATTGCCATTTCAATCTTTCCGGTCTTGACGAGACAGGAAATGTTCTTCTCCGTTATCTCCTGGAGAGATACAAATTCACTGACCGGTTACATTTCTGGTCTGTTCGCGGAGGAACGTCAGCAATTGCTGGAGTTTGTTCTGCGGGTCTGCGGGTTTCAATCTGGGAACCGTTCCGCGGACACGGAATAAGGAGCCGTCTTTCATTTCCAGATAGATTTTATCGTCGCGGCATGATACGGAATGGAAGCCGGATTTTTGTGCGAGAATACGGATTTCTGCACAATCAATGAGATTTTTAGCGCTTTGAGGGATTTTTCCGAACCGGTCTCTCAATTCATTTTCGAATTCTTCCAGAGTCTGTTCGGATGTAACGGATGCCAAACGTCTGTAGAAGTCAATTCTTACGCGCTGGTTATTGATGTATTCTTTGGAGAAACAAGCCTTGATTTGTTTGTCCGGACATTCTGTAGCGAAGGTCAGGAAGTCCAGAAACAGTTCCGTTGCGGGTGGTGTTTCCAGCGTTTCCCCTTTGATTTGTGAGACGCAGACACGTAGCAGCTGGCAGTAGAGATGGAATCCGACTGCACTGATCTGACCGCTTTGTTCTGCGCCGAGAATATTGCCGGACCCCCTGATTTCCAGGTCACGTACTGCCAGTTTGAATCCGGCGCCGAGATGTGTGTATTTCCGGATAGCGGAAATACGCTGTCGTGCATCGCCGCTTAGGATACCGGAACCCGGCAGCAGCATATAAGCATACGCCTGACGAGTCCAGCGTCCGACTCTGCCGCGCAACTGATACAGTTCCGCGAGGCCGAAACGGTCCGCCCGGTCAATGATGATGGTATTGGCATTGGGAATATCAAGACCGGATTCGATGATGGTCGTACTGACTAAAATATCTATTTTTCCCTCAATGAACTGGTTCATGACATCTTCCAGAGCGCGTTCCTCCATTCTTCCGTGTCCGATTCCGATTCGTGCTTGGGGAAACAGAATACGCAATTTATCGGCTTCCTCTTCAATTGTGGCAACACGGTTGTACAGATAATAGACCTGTCCGCCACGGTTCAGTTCGCGCAGAACAGCTTGCGTGATAATGTCCCTGTCCTTTTTTGCCACAATTGTGCGGATGGGCAGTCTTTGTACCGGTGCACTCATAATGGTGGACAGATCCCGGATACCCGATATGGACATGTACAAGGTACGCGGAATCGGTGTTGCAGTCATGGTCAGAACATCGGCGGTTACCCGCAGTCGTTTCAAGCGGTCCTTTGCTTCGACACCGAAACGCTGTTCTTCGTCGATGATAATCAATCCCAGATTCCGGAACCGGACATCTTTCTGCACAATCCGGTTGGTGCCTATGATAATGTCTATGCTGCCGTTCGCCAAACGCTGAAGAATTTCCCGTTGTTCCGCTGCGGTTTTGAACCGGCTCAACTGCTCTATGGCTACCGGAGTATTGCGGAAACGTTCGAGAAACGAGTAGTAGTGCTGCTGAGCCAATACGGTAGTAGGCACCAGAACGGCAACCTGCCGTCCGGAATAGACGGCTTTGAACGCTGCGCGCATTGCGATTTCGGTTTTACCGAATCCCACGTCTCCGCACAGCAGTCGGTCCATAGGTTTGTTGCGTTCCATATCGGCTTTCACTTCTTCCGCAGCTTTCAGCTGGTCTGCAGTTTCCTGAAACGGAAATGCCGCTTCGAACAGACGCTGGTCCAGATCATCTGCCCGGCATGGTTCCGTGTGAACTGTACCCCTGACAGCCTGCAGCCGGAGCATTCCGTATGCCAGATCCCGTACAGCATTTTCCGCATCGGCTTTGGATTTGCTCCATTTTGCGGAAGCCAGTTTGCTTAAAGCCGGTGCTGCTTTCCGGCTGCCGATGTACCGTGCGACGCAGTGAGCCTGCCACAAGGGAACATAGAGAATATGTTCATCGGCGAACTCCAGTTTCATCATTTCTGTAATGGTACCGTCACCTTTTACGTTTTTCAAGCCGTGGTAAATGCAGATACCATGCTGGATATGGACGGCGTAATCGCCCTCATCCAAATCGGAATAGGCACTCAGATCTTCCGTACCGCCGCTTTCCTTTTCCGTATCGGTTTTCGGTTCTTCTTTCCGAATGTACCGCGCTGCCGTCTTTACCGTGCTGCCGAAAAGTTCATGTTCCGTCAGATATGCCAGTTTCAATTCCGGCAGATACAGTCCGGAGGGTATGCTTTTCTGTTCTACGGCTAAATGTTCCGTATCTTCTTTCAGTCCGGATTCCTGCAGAGACTGCCGGATGTGGAGAACATCCGGTTCGGAACTCCCGAAAATGGTTACCAGAACTCCGCTTTTTGTCCAGCGGTCAATCAGACTGGTGTTCCACTGGCGCATGAGTTCCGCGGCATTGTCCTCTGAAGTGCCTTCCGGCAGGGAATCATGGATCAGCGACTCCAGAGGGAAGCAGGACGGGTGGAAACAGTCGGGTTTGTCAGCGGCCTCGGCGGCATCCAGTATTTCAGCAGTGACCTTTCTGAATTTTTTCAGGAACTGCTCATAGCGGAGACGCATTTTTTCCGTTCCGTAGCGTTCAAGATGGCGGGTGCAAAGCTCCGGAAAAATTACAACTAAATGTGTTTTTTCCGGAGTCAGATATTCTATGTAATCCGATATTTCATCTTTTCTGTCTGCCGATCCGGCACGCATTGTTACACGGTATTCCTCCACGCGGGCAGTTGACCGCTGGGTACCGGTATCGAAGATGCGTATGGAGTCGATTTCATCTCCGAAGAATTCGATTCTGGCGGGCGTTTCCGCAGAAAACGAAAAGATGTCTATCAAACCGCCGCGCCGGGCAAATTCGCCGGGCACTGTTACTTCCGGTTCGTCAAAGTAGTCCAATTCGACCAGATGTTCTGCGAGTTTGGATAACTCGCAGTTTTTCCCCTGCCTGAGAACAATTTCCGAGTTCTTCAGGGTATCCGGATGGGGAGCTGCATCCAGTATGGCGGATATGGAAGCGACAACAATGGCGGGATTCCCTTCCAGTGTTTCATACAGAACGCGCGAACGGGGCGAGTCATTGGCGTCTATATTGCCCGCAGTGCCCGCAACATCGGAATTATCGGGCAGGAGCAGCACTTCGCCGGGTTCCGGCTCGAATACGGACAGCCATTGCGGGAGTTCACAGCTCAACCGGCTTGCCAGGATTGTGTCCGGAACAATCAGAACAGTCCGCTGCTTGTCCGCTGCGAGATACTGCAGCGCGGCAAGCAGCGACAGGGCATTGTGTTCCACCGGCCCGATTTGTTTTTTGTCGGGCGGAATGACGGCTGCCGGAGGAAAGAGTCCGGAAGCCGTTTTCAAAGGAGATGTTTTTTCTCGATGGTTCATTTATGGAAAACAATGCCGTTTCTTATGGCGGTTCAGTTGTTCTGCAGGTCTTCAATGATTTTATCCACAACCTTTACCCGGTCTTCATGATTCGGAGAGTTCAGCACATGCTGGGAATAATAGACTGTGAAATCGTGAACCGGATCCACTGCCAAATAAGCACCGGCGGCTCCGCCCCACCCGAAATCCGTATAAACACCGCCTGCTTTGGGACAGCGGACACCCAGCCCGTATGCACTGGTGGCATTGCGCCAGTAGCTCTTGTTCTGTTCTTCCGTCAAGTGGTTTTGAGTCATAAGCCGGATGGTTTCCTTCTTCAGAATGACATCTCCGGTCCGCAGAGCTTCCAAAAATTTCATGTAGTCTTCCACCGTACTGACACAACCCGCTCCGCCGCTGGCGTATTCCGTACCGATACGGTAGGTATTCTGGTCGGCCGGGATCTGCTCGATGATATTCTGACCATCGACCACTTTACCGGTATATTGACCGGAAATCCGCTTGCATTCTTCCGGAGAAAAGAGGAAGGAGGTATTCTTCATATCCAGAGGTTTGAAGATATTTTCCGTAACATACTGATTGAACTCCGTTCCGGAAAGCACTTCAACCAATGCCGCGAGAACATCGTGACACACACTGTATTCATAGCGGTCCCCGGGATGAAACAGCAGAGGTGTCTTTGCCAGGTATTTCATCGCCAGACGGGTCGGGCATCTGCCATCCGTATCTTTGCGCAGTTGCCGGAGTTCTTCCGTATTCAGATTGTAGGAGAATCCCGCAGTCATAGTGAACAGATTTTTGATGGTCATGCGCCGTTTTGCGGGAACGATTCCGTCTGGTGTCCAAACCGTCATGTCCGTGAACTCGGGCATATACTTGCAGACTTCATCGTCCAAATTGAACAATTTTTTCTCCCACAGCTGCATGGCTGCGGAGACAGTGATGACTTTTGAGCAGGAATAGATGTTGTACAATTCCTTTCCGTTCATGGGGATTCCTGCGGCACGGTCCGAATAGCCGTCCCATTTGCGGAAAACATTTTTCCCGCCGACATTGACCATGCAGTCATAGCCTGGGATGCCTATTTTCAGAAAATCATTCAGCAGAGCGGTTAATTTAGGAAAATTCATTTTTGAGCCTTTCCGGTAAGTTCAGTACCGAATTTTTATGATTTGCGGTTGTGCGGGCATAAGCGGCAAATCCAGTGAGTTGTTTTGATAACGGATTGTTTCCCATTTGCCGTCAGGAGTAAGATATTCTGCCGCTATGGGTGTTCCGGAGGGAACAAACGGGATATCGTCCATTGCGTCGAATGAGAGGTTGAAGAATGCGAAAATTTGTGAGTTGTCCGGCAGGGCGAATTGTTTCATGTAGATTTCGTTGTCGCCGGGTACGTATGAAATTTTGCCGTCGCAGACGTATTCCAGAGCCTGGATAATCTGTTCTTTGCGCTGTAAATTCAGAAAAGAAAAACTCTCGAATCCGATTCCTTTTCCGTGATTGGCGCTGAATGCGGCAACGCGGGCACCGAACTGGTTGACCGTATAGCAGACAGCGGGTCCGATGGTCTGTTTTTCTCCTGCACCGGACTTGCTGTGATAGATGGTCCCGTGAAATTCCGCCGGATAGAGCGGTTTCAGCGTGTAGTATGTTTCGGCATTGCGTATGTTTTTTCCGTCATCCGTGATTTCGCCGTAAATCCGGGCTCCGTTCCAAAGTTCAGCCGTGATGCCGGACATTCCGGAAAGACCGCGTTCCGTCAGGGCAGCCGCTGCTTCGCCGTTGAGAACGAGACCGTGACGGGCAGCGTTTTCGAGTTCAGCGTCAGAGAGTATTTTTATATCGCCAGCAGTCAGCATGACCGGCATATCGGGATTTTTCACGAACATATCCGGAATCCCCAGTACGCCCAAGTTTTTGACCCAGTGCGGGGACTCGCTGAATACGTTCCGTGTCCGGTAGTCGGTTACGCAGCGTTTTTCCGGCAGAACTGCTGTAGCGAACGGAGCGGGTTTTGCCTGTTTCAGTGACTGATAGAGTGTCTCATAGAATCCGTTGTATTTTGCCAGTATCTTGCGGTATGCTGTACCTTCGCGCGGTTCCCATATATTGCAGCGTGTCAGCCAGTGTTTTGCACCATTGCACCCCTCCAGAATGGAGCCGGTATAGTGCGAATGCAGCAGCGAGGCACTGGTACTCCAGCGGGTTTGCGGACAGGTGTCCGTTTCTGCCAGAACGGTCGTGCCGGGCGCCAGCATGGCAATCTGGAAAGCGCCCTGATACATACGGCCCGGGAAGGTCCGCATATTGTCGCACAGATAGCGTGCGTTATTGATTCGGACAACATTCGTGTCTTTCCCGTTGGAAAGGCGTTCCACAATCTCATCCGCATGGTGAATATCAATGCTGCACGCACTGAGCTGACCGGGGATACCGGGCGCATACCGTTCAAAAGCCGAACGGATAACATCAGCAGCTGCGAGGAGGGAATCCTTCTGGACCTGATCGAAAATGCGGAGCAGGTCGGGGTCGCTGTCCATAGCCTGATAAAGGGTTTCCGCCGTCCAGGTCCGATTTGTTCTTTTTGCCATTTCAGCCAAGTGCAAAGGACACCAGCAGCCGTTTCTTCCGGTAATCAGCCGGAAGTCGTCATCGACCATGAAAAATGCGGGTTTCAGGCGGGCAATGGTGGAAATCTGGTTGTCGAGATATTTCAGGAAATCTTTTCCCAAAGGACACATCTGGTAAGGTGTAACTCCGGCGGATGTATGGATTCGTTCGAAGTTACAGGGTTCACCCGGAAGCCAGCCATGCCCGATAGAGGATTGGATCAGGACACCGATTTTTGACCGATCTCCGTGGAACGCAGCGACAAAATTCCGGTAGCGTTCTGCGAGGACAGCGGCTTTGTCTTCGGGAGGATTTCCTTCCGGGCACAGAGACATGATGCATGCGACATGGGTACAGATATTCTTTTGGATCAGCATTTCCGCATCGGCTGCGAGTTCTTTTTCATATCCAGACAGTAGCGGCATCACATTGAGGGTCAGAAGACTGCTCATATTCTTCTCCGGTCGTTATGCTTTTTCTCCGGTCAGCGTATCAACTAAGAACTTGCAGTAGGCGTCTTGGTCGGTCCAGTCGATGGCAACCTGGAACGGTTTGCCGTCGGGTGATTCCTGAACGAATCCCTGGTCGTCGATTACCAGATTCATGGGAACCATTTTCAGAAATTCGCGTGAGCTTGCCATGTGGACTGCCACGGTGTCGTAAAGAGTGGAACTCTGAATCGGTGTGCTCCAGTTGGGGTCTTTGAAACTTTTGAGCCAGAAATGGTAAACTTCGGCGATATTTTTGACCAAAGAATCGTCAGAATCTTCGATGCGTTTATAAAGATCGCCAGTCAGAACGATTCTGCCGCAGGTATCCAGCGGTGTTATGGCGGCACTGTGCCAATTGGCGGAAAAGACGACCTGTGCAGCGGGAATATCGCGCCAAACGTTGTATTCGGCAATCTTTCCGGGTTTATTGTGATGTTCCTTGTAAATGCTGCCGAACATGCCGACAAAATCAATTTTTTCCGCAATTTCAGGAGCCTTTTGCAGGGCAGCTGCCAAACTGGGGGCCGGTCCGATGGCAACAAGCGTAATGGGTTCTTCTGCCGCTTTTACGCGTTCGATGAGCCGGTCAACTCCGTATTGAGAATAATTCGCATATTCTTTCGGAAGCTGATATTTTTCAATCCACTCTTTATGAGTCAGAATATGCCGCTCGGGCCATTCCACAATACCGGCGCCGATTTCAATATCGCTTCTTCCGGCTGCCGCAAGCTGTTTTGCCACTATAGCTGCGCGGTATACCGTGTTATCGGTATCGGTCAGCACAAACTGCAGATCCAGCTGCGGCTGTTTGAGGATCATTGTCAATGCCCAGAAATCATCGATGTCGCCTCCGATGTCGGTTTGAAGAATCAGCGGTACTTTTTTGCAATTACTCATGTTCATTTTCCTTTATGTTGAAATTTTAGTTGTTGATGTTCTTTATCGTTCATTCAATGCCCATTCCGCGGAGCAGACTGGAAAGCAGTCCATTCTGCCGGTTCCGGAAGGGCGGTTCTATACAAGAAAGAGGTTGATCCGGAATCCGGCGGTATATACCCAGCCAGTACGCATTGGGACGATATGCCCATACCGCTCCGGTCTTCATCAGAATGAACAGACGGTGTTTCCCCGCTGTAACGGATGTTACGGTCCGGTAATCGGTGCAGTCAATGCGTTTTCCGTCAATCAGGAACCAGTTGACCGTTTTGGGACTTGCGGCAAGAACTACTTCGCCGCCGTCTTCGTTGTCAAAATCCACAGCAAACAGAAATTCTCCTTTTCCTGGTTCCTGCAAATCCTTGACTTTATCGCAATATTCGGAAAATTCCGCTTCCGAAAACGGTTCCCGTACAAATGGCTTGTACTGGTCTTCGGTCATTACGCCGATGGGGCAGAACGCATATTCGGACATTCCGGAAATACGCAACTGACGCCATTTGAGATGAATTTCCGCACCCAGCGGCAGCAGTTCGGTTCGGGGATTGCACCAGTCTTTCAGCATTTCCGGTTTTACGGTGTCCGGAGGGAACGGTCCGGTTCCGAGGAGCGTATCCCGGGGAACGGCTTTCAATTCCAGAGTAAACGGCGGTTCATAAACGGTATACAGACGGAAGGTTTCGCCGTTCTGTACGAAATCAGCAGTCATTATCCATGCCGGTGCATCATCGGTGAGAGAGAAACGTTTTTCTCCTGTGGACATTGTGAACTCGCAGGCGTCATTCGGGGGCAGGGTGGCGGTGTTCTGCCGCAGAACGCCGTTGATGTATTCTATCGGCTGTGCCAATTTCAAACGCAGATTTTTCAGTTCCGAGTTCGTATGATTTTCTATGCGGATACGAATAATTCCGTTTTCAACCGACAGCTTCGCAATAACACCCGGGATCTTATCGGATGCCGTGCCGTTTTCCGCAAAAGCAATTCTGACCGGCACCTGATGTTCCCCGGAATCCGGCAGAATCAGGATATCATCCTGCATACGGAGTCCGCAGCCTTCTCCCGCCGTTGCCGGAACATTGAATTTCAGGCAGAGGGGAACAGCGGCTCCGAGGGATGCGGGTTCCGGACGTTCAATTTCGAACCAGGCACGTTTTCCTTCCACGCGGGTTTTCCGGATGGAGGCGTGGTAGAAGAGATAGTGGTATGCCGCATATTCATTTTCGTTGCAATACCATACGTGGGGCAGGTGACCGAATTCGGCATAAAGTTTATCCAGCAGTTCGAAGCCTTCGTCACTCTGCCAGGTATGAACTCCGAATGTGACTCTTGGACAATCCGGGTTGCTTTCCGCTGCAGAAATTGCCGCAGAAATGCCTTTCCGGAACTCATTTTCATCCGGATTTCTGTCATTCGTGAAAAAAAGATTGGTGCCGAAGCAGGACCGGATATCCCGTCGGAACAGTTCGGAGGGAATCAGCCATTCCGGAAAACTGTAGATGCCTGCGCGTTCCAGCAGCTCGCCCGTCAGTTTCGCCCGGTCCGGAACAAGACCCGCCGGATCGGAATAACTGCACGGAATCGTGAAAGAAACAGAGGTTGTGTCAAGTGCGGACTCGATTTCCGCCTGATGAATGACAATTTGGCGGAAGAGTGCATTCAAGTTCCAGCTTGTCAGAAACGGGTGATTGGTACCATGATTGCCCACGCTCATTCCCAGCGAAAGAGCCTGTTTCATGACTTCCGCAAAATCCGCAGAGACCGCATTCAGAAAATAGGAGCCGCGCCAACCGTTTTTTGCAAGTACCTGAGACTGCTTCAAATGGCGCGGATTGGAATCATCCCAGCGTGAAGTGAAGGCGATTCGTTTCCCGTACGGAAGCGGCTGGATTTCCGCGCGGGCTGTACGGGCTGCTGCCTCGCTTTCAAAATCCGCATAAAATGTTTGAAGATAGACTGGGAACTGCAATGGATTTTTTTTGTCCGACATATTATTCTGCTCTTTCGTTCCGTCTGTTTCAAGATGGAATTTTTACTGTATTTTCTCGATTTTAACCGGGAGACCTGTCTCCATCGACTGTACTGCCGCTTCTGTGATAACCGACGTTTCCACCGCACTCCGCAAGGTGCAGAATGGTTGTCCGTTATTCAGAACGGCATCCACAAAATCCTGAATCATGGGAAGATGCCAGTTGTTTTTTTCATGACCCGGCATCGGTTGAGTTACAGAATTTTCCACGGGCAAGTCTTCGCCCCAGCCTGCACGGTAAACCGGTTTGTTGAAGTGGGGAGGGCAGCCGGGCCAGATGAGTCTGCCGGCTGACCCGCAGAACTCGTAAGAATGACGAAGGGGCCCCTGCGTTACCATATTGATATAAATTGTGAACTGTTTGCCGCCGGGGAAGCGTAAAATGATGTTTTCCAGATCGTCGATATCGAACGGGTCAAGTTTTTGAGTATTGAACGAAGATGACGCTGCGAAAACGGATTCCGGCATGCCGAACAGTGCCTGTGCCATATTGATAAGATAGAATCCAAAGCCGTGAATCGGAGACATACCCCGTGCTTTCAGCAACGGAGCGCGGGACGGATTGTAGTACGGTTCTTCATCATGTGCCCAACCACAGGAAAGTTCGCCGATTTCACCCGCGTCTATCATGCGTTTTGTCGTCCGGAACTGGTTGGAAAACAGACGGTAGTTGGAACACGCCGTTTTCAGCTGCGGATATTGCCGGGCACATTCCAGCAGAGACAGACATTCCGTACTGTTGATTCCCAAAGGTTTTTCGCTGAGAAAATGTTTTCCGGCAGCCAGAGACTGTTTTGCTAACGCCACATGTGTGTGGTGGGGCGTGGCAATATATACGGCATCCGCTCCGCTTTCCGTTAGTGCCCGGGTAAAGTCATGAAAGACCAGTGGGATGTGATATTGTTCCGCAATGGATTCGGCTTTTCCGACAGACGGGGCAAAAATTGCCGTAACTTCAGAGTTCTCCGCCGAAACCAGCGCATCTGCTACACGCGATTTGACAATGTCGCCTGCACCGGCAAGCAGCCATTTGACTTTCTTCATAATACGTTTCCTTCCATCGTTGGAAAAAAGTATTGGTGTTGTTTTGTACCGGGAGAAACAATTTCTCCGCAGTTATCATACTGAAATATACCGTTGTACACCCGTTCCGTCAAGATGCGAAACGGTGAAAACAGATGAAAATGACATTGTTTTTCTAAATAAATGCACAGATATTCCACATTTTTTCAAAAACGGGGAATTTTGCCCCATTCTCCTGCGTGGAAGAGTGTTGTTTTGAAAAAGCGTTTTTGTCAGATTTTGTAATATGAGTTC
>CALCCZ010000201.1 GCA_937900075.1 uncultured Lentisphaeria bacterium | reverse complement strand
TTATCATCAGCACAAGCAGAGTATTGTGATTCAGCGTGAAATCGGTGCGGACGTACCGTCTTTTGCTGAAGCCTTGAGACGTGCCTTGCGTCAGGACCCCGATATCATCCTCGTCGGTGAAATGCGTGACTTGGAGACTATCGAAGCTGCCATCTCCGCAGCCGAAACCGGACACCTGGTCTTCGGTACTCTCCATACGACAGGTGCAGCGCGTACAGTCGACCGTATTGTTGATGCTTTCCCCACGAACCAGCAGGCACAGATCCGTACACAGCTGGCATCCTCTCTGGTTGCCGTGATTTCCCAGGTACTGCTGCCGCGCTGCGATAAGCCCGGACGTGTCGCCGCTTTTGAAATCATGATTTCCACAGCATCCATTCAGGCATTGATACGTGATAACAAGACCTACCGGATTACGTCTGACATTCAGACGGGTGCAAAATACGGTATGAATACATTGGATACCTGTCTTGCCAATCTGTATCGTGAAGGGAAAATTGCATACGGTGAAATGATTTCCGTTGCCCAGGATCCGGATGGTCTCCGTGAATTGATTGGCGTACAGTAATCCCGGAAAATCCATTATATGAGGAGATAAAAAATGCCACTTTATCAATATACTGCAATGAATGCCGCCGGTAAATCTCAGGACGGCACGAAAGAAGCCCCGAATGAGGAAGCGGTTGCAAAGTTTCTGAAAAGTCAGGGCATGCATCCTACCAGCATCAAATTAGCCAAGGGCGGTCCCCAGAAAAGTGCCGGATCCGGCGGCGGAAAAAAGAAATCTCTGCTGTCTTTGGAAATCAGCATCGGACCACTGAAAATCTCAGGAAAAGATTTGACCGTTATCACCCGTCAGCTCGCTATCCTGCTGGAAGCCGGTCTGCCGCTGGTCAGATCCCTGCGTACTCTGGAACGTCAGGCGAAAGATCCCGCCGTGCGGAAGATTCTGGGAAAAATTGCGACATCCGTGGAAGGCGGTGCCGGTTTTTCGGAGGCGTTGGGACAGTATCCCGCATCATTCGACAATCTGTATGTGAACATGGTACGTGCCGGTGAAGCGTCCGGTAAATTGGACCTGATTCTTTCCCGTCTTGCATTGTTCCGTGAAAAAGCCGCAAAAATTGCCGGTAAAGTAAAATCAGCTATGACATATCCTATCATCGTGTTGTCGATTGCTGTTTTGATGACCGGCGGTTTGATGGTCGGTATTGTTCCGAAATTCCAGAAAATGTTCCAGGACATGTTAGGCGGTGCAGAATTGCCCGCACTGACCCAGTTGGTCATCAATATAAGCGATTTCATGAAGAACAATGTCATTCTCATGCTCGTGATTATTGTGGGTCTCATTGTCGGAATCAAGATCTTTTCCAAAACCAAAACCGGAAAATACTGTCTGGACTTCCTGATGTTCTATGCACCTCTGTTCGGTGACCTGGTGTCCAAAAACTCCATTTCCAAATTCGCCCGTACACTGGGTACGCTGACCGGATCTGCCGTGCCGGCTTTGGATGCTTTGAAAATCGTGCGTGACACATCGGAAAATGCCCTGATTGCCAATGCTGTCCAGTTAGTACATGATGCGGTGAAGGAAGGTGAACCGATGTCCACGACGCTGGCAAGCACCAAGATATTCCCTGTCATGGTAGTCAGTATGATAGAAGTCGGTGAAGAAACAGCAAAAACACCTGAAATGCTGGAAAAAATTGCCGATACCTACGATGAAGAAGTGGATAATGCTGTTGCTGCCCTGACCTCCATGATCGAACCTTTGATGATGGTATTCCTGGCGGTAGTCGTCGGCGGTATCGTTATCGCTTTGTTCATGCCTCTTATCAAGATCATCGAAACCCTCGGTGCCCAGTAATCCGGACAGTTTTTCATGCAGACTTTCGCTTATGCTGTCATTATGGCAGGCGGTCGTGGAGAACGGTTCTGGCCGGTCAGCCGGTCAGCCCGTCCCAAGCAGCTGTTGAAGCTGTTGGGTGAAACGACCATGATTGAGCAAACAGTTGCGCGGATCTCCCCGGTATTTTCTCCGGACCACATTGTGATTATCACAAACGTGGACTATGTGGAAATCATCCGGGGTCTTCTGAAGGATATTCCGCCGGAGAACATTATCGGGGAGCCGGCGGGTCGCAATACGGCGCCTTGTGTCGCATTGGCGGCTGCGTATATCCGCAGCATATCTCCCGATCCGGATCCGTGCATTGCGTTTTTTCCCGCAGACCATGCGATACGTGCAGAAGATGCGTTCCGCGAGGTCGTATCGGATTGCATTACCTGGACAACACAGGAAAATTGCATTGTCACAATCGGTATCATACCAGTCTATCCGGCTACCGGATACGGCTATATCGAGCTGGGAAAGGGACTGGAAACTCCGCTGAAGACCCCGTTTCATGAAGGAAAATCGTTTCGGGAAAAACCGGATTCGGGAACGGCGGAGAAGTATGTTATTTCCGGAAGATACCGTTGGAACGGCGGAATGTTTTTTATGCGGCATTCCGTTTTTCTGCAAGCCTGCCGTGAATATGCCACGTTCCTTGCGGACTTCCATGACATCCAGCTGACCGCTTTCCAGAAAAACGATATGGCACTGCTGAAAAGCAGTTATGAATCCGTTCAGAAAATTTCCATTGACTATGCAATTATGGAAAAAGCCCGGAATATCGCCGTTGCGGAGTCCCGTTTCGACTGGGATGACGTCGGTGCCTGGAGTAGTGTTCGAAACCAGCTGCCGTCCGATGGAAACGGAAATGTGGTACGTTCCAAACTCTTTGCCGGGACGGACACCCGCGACTGCGTCATTTTCAATACGGACGATAATCATCTTGTTACAGCCGTCGGCATGACAGGAACTGTTATTGTCCACACTCCGGACGCTACTTTTGTCTGCCCGGAGAAATATGTTCAAAGAATCACGGAACTGATGAAATTGCTTCATTCAGATTCCCGTTTTACTCCTTTTCTGTAAAAATGAACCGTAATTTCTGCATCCTCAACATCGGCAATACCCATGTTGAAATTCTGGTCCGGGAGGAATTAACAGTCGTTCCTACCGGAGATTTCACCCCGGAAATGATTCCCGGGAACATTCCCTGTGCTGCCGCCAGCGTGGTTCCGGCGGTTACCAATATGTTGAAAAATACACGGAATGACATCTTCTGGGTCACTTGCGAAACGCCCGGCTTACCCGATTTGTCTCTGGTTCAGAACAAATCTTTAGGGGCAGACCGAATCGCCAATATCGCAAAATTAAGTATCGATGGTATTCTCCCCGCTGTCACAGTTGATTGCGGAACTGCAATCACCTGCGAAATCGTCGATGAAAAACGCACTTATCGCGGCGGCTGTATTTTGCCCGGACGCGCCCTGCTCCGGAAATCGCTGCATTTATTCACAGCGCAACTGCCGGAAATCCCCTTGTATGCAGGCCTTCCCGAAAACTTTCCGGGAATCAGTACGAATACGGATATGCGCTGGGGAACAGACGGAATGGCGGCTGCGGCAGTAAAAGATATAATAAACAGAACACAAGCCATGTTTCCGGAAAAACGTCTTCGTATTGTCATTTGTGGCGGGGATGCGGAGTTCTTCCTGCCATATTTCCCGGACGCGGAAAACGGAGGTTCATTCTTTACCCTGAAAGGAATCAAGGCACTGTATCTTCACTCTTTGAAATAAGCCAATCAATGCAAAAATCAATCATAAACATACGGAGTCTATTATGAAAAAAATCAATATCCCCGATGTCTGGTCAGAACCTTATCAGGACCAACTTCAAAAGCACTGCATCATTGCTGCGGAAAAACTTTTCCGGGAACACACGCCCAATCCCGATACTTGGGAAGAAGACAGAATTGTCATCCGGCAGAAAATTGCTGAAAAAATGGGATTGCACTATGACCATTCGCTGCCGCTTCTGTATAAAGAATACGGCGATCCCATCCGAATGGATGGATATATTGTCAAAAAAATCAGCTACTTGGGCGCACCCGGACGCTATGTCAGCGGAAATCTCTATATCCCGGACGGAAAAGGTCCGTTTCCGGCTGTTATTAATCTGCATGGGCACTGGCAGCAGGGACGTCTGGCGGAACGGGTACAAAGTCGTGGTCACCTTCTGGCAAAACATGGTATTGTCACTTTGTGCGTAGATGTTTTCGGGGCTGGTGAACGTCACTGGAAACATGGTGAATACAGCTATCATGGTTCGCTCAACGGAGCCGCATTGATGAATCTGGGATATCCTCTCATGGGAATCCAGGTAACCGACAACATGCGCGGTATTGATTTGCTGCAGAGTCTGCCTTTTGTTAATCCGGACCGCATTGGTGCCACAGGCGGAAGTGGCGGCGGCAATCAGACAATGTGGCTGGCAGCCATGGATGAACGCGTAAAAGCCGCCGTTCCGGTCGTCAGCGTCGGTACTTTTGAATCCTATACCCATACGGAAAACTGCATGTGCGAACTGCTCCCGAACGGACTGAATATCTGCGAGGAATCCGGCGTACTCTCTCTGATTGCTCCGCGTGCCGTACGCATCTGCAATGCCCTGCAAGACAGTTGTTTTTCCTTCGCCGTAACCGAAATGCTCCGTTCCGTAAAAGCCGCAAAACCGATTTTCGCCCATTACGGCGTTCCGCAGAATATTTCGTATCAGGCGTTCAACACGCCTCACGGATACTGGTCTGAAGTTCTGCAGACAATGACGGGATTCATGCTCCGCGAACTGGCGGACAAGGGACATGGGGATCCCATACCGGAAACAAAATTTGACTGTTTGCCGGAAAAAGAAGTCATGTTGTTTGAACCGGGCGAACGTCCTGCCGATTTCGGGACCATTCCGGAGTTCTGCATTCAGCGCAATACGTTCTGCCAGCAGAAACTTACGGAAGCCATGCATATAGACCGCAATATTAAGGTTTCGGCATTGAAGAAAATGCTGAACAACGATTTCAATCCCGATATCCGTATCACTCGGAACGGATCCGAAGACGGTTGGCAGAAAATCACCGTCACTGATCTGAAAACACAGTTTGTTCTGCCGCTGCTGGTACGGCCCGGAAAAAATGACTCTGCTCCGTTTGTGATTCTTGCGGGTGACCGCGGAAAACAGGCCCTGGCGGATTCCGCAATTTTGGAAAACTGCTTGAAAAACGGAACCGGAATTGCTGTGTTTGACCTGGAATCCACAGGAGAAACGGGAACCTCCGCATACTCCGCCTGGGCGCCATATCATATCATCACCCGACAAATTCTCTGGCACGGACAGCCGCTTATGGGGTATTGGGTTTGCGGCTATCTCGCCGTTGCAAAAGCGGTAAAACAACTGTTCGGCAATGTTGATTACACCCTCGCCGGACGTGGGGATGCCGGTATCGCAGCACTTTACGCCGCAATCTGCGGTGATAATGGAACGGCAGAAGTCATAATGGAAGACACCTGCTGCACAATGAACCCGCTTGAGATGGGAAATCCGGTCAATGGCAGCAATGCGTTCCCAACAATGGCAATCGCAATTCCGGATATTCTGAACTGGGGCGACCTGCCGTTCGCTATCGCCACGGCTCAGGAAAAAGTCAACTGCATTGCCCTGCGTCATGCCGATGGCAGCAAACTGACGGATGATGAGGTCTCCGGATTCTGGAAGAAAGTTGACGCATTGAAACAACTTCTTGCGTAAAATAATAAATCCCTTTTCCCGTTACAGACACGGCAATCGGTCAGGGAATTTTGTAATCTCTCAGGGAAGACAGACAAGTATATCTCCTGTCCCGCATGTTTTTATTGACCTGATGCAAACGTTGTGCACAGGGATGCACCGCCTGTGGCGGCTTCCCCTGTGAAGGGTTCGGGTCGCCCCGTTGGGGGGGCTCAAGAGATTTTGGTTACCGTAAACCAGGGGCTACGCCGCCTTCGGCGTCTTACCCCTGGCTATTATCGTACCGCCCCGTTGGGGCTGCTTTTGTCTCAATACCTGTATTTTTGTGTTTTGCTTAAACGTTTGTAAAATTCCGCTCCTTGCAGAACGTTCCCCTGAAAAACAATTCCCCACAGCCTCGCACAATCGCGAAAACATCTCGCATATCCATACTGCTTCCCCACTATCCACTATCCACGGCACACTGCGCTCATTTCCGCAATGTGCCGTTTTTCATTCATTGCCACTCAGCGTTCGTTGTATTTCTCATTCGGATTCAACACCGGCGCATCTATCATGCGGAACTCGCCGGGCTGCAGAGTCACAAAGGACTTCTCTCCAAAATAATGCAGCACACACTTGTGCGGCCGGTCATAATCCAGATTCAGAAAACATATCTTGCCGCCGTCCGGGAAATAGGAAAACACCAGCCAGGAACACTCCTCATCGGGATTTTCAAAATCTTCTCCGGTAATCCAGACATGTCCGCGCCCCTGTTTTGCCGCAAACGCGAACAAATAATCCGCCAGACCTTTTCCGTCATCCAGGGCGCCCGCTCCGTTATTCAGATTGACCGCTCCGGGATAACACCACGTATTCAGAAAATACACCTCGCCCTTCCCCTGACGACAACGTAATATGACAGGGCGCATGTCCTCATCATCCACCGCCAGCAAATCATAATGATCCGGAGACAACGTGTATTCCAGTTCTCCCAATGGTGTCGCCATAATACCCAAACGGCGGGCACGGAGCAAGCCCAGTTCGTTAATCACAGGTTCCGGTCCCGTTGCCCAGTAAAAACGGGCCCCCTGTCCCACAACCTTCAAGCCGCAGAGTTCACTGAAATCACCGCCATTAACCAGATCCGACAACTCGAAAGAATCATGGTGACGCCGCTCATCCATGGATAAATGAGGCAGGGAAATACACAGTTTGCCACCGCCTTGCACATATTCGGTCAGAACCCTGTACTGTTTCGGGGAACACGTGTTCCAGCCGGAGAAAATCAGGACCTTGTAGTTTTTGAGCAGATATTCCGAACTCACTCCGTCATTCACAAAACTCACAATATCCGCCTGACCGTAAGGCGTAGCCCCGAAATGAAGATTCTTGTTCGGTAAAAACATCTTCGGACGCGGAAACAGGGTATTCATCAAAATCTCAAAACCCGCTTCCGGGGCACCGGCAACCCAGTCACGATTGAACTTTGCCACCTGATAAGCCGATACCATAACCTGATTATATGCCGGATATCCGCTCGAAATATCTAAATTCCCCTTCGCTATGCCGATTACCGCCTCCGGCTGACCCGCTGGTGCCGGATTCGCTTTCGTAAAATCATAAAATTCAGAAATAATTTTCCGGTACGCAACTGCCGTCGGCGCGTGATATCCAATATTCGGCATATATTTTTCCGCACTTTTCAGCAATTCCGGCTTGATCTCTTCCGGCACTCTTTCTGTCAATTTTGTACCGACACGCGGCATGGACAGCATGGGCGAATCCTCGCATAACGAGGATTGCAGTGTCCAATTCCCGCTTTCATTGACAATGATTTTTGCTCCGCTCATGTATTTCAGATACATGGCTGTCTTCAACGACTCCATCTTGTGCGGATTTTTGTGCGGAAGATAGGAATACCATTCATGCGCCAGATAGGTTCCCCAAACCGGACAATCAAACAGACGGTACAATCCCCGGTTGAGCGCAGAAGATACCGTCAGACTGCCAAAAGGATAATCCTCGGTAAACGGCACATCGATTCCGGCTGCAATTTCATAGTCCATGTAGAACGAGGCACTGCTTGCCAGAAGCAATCCGCATCCGGCGGCATGGCGTTCTTCCGCAGCCGTTTTGACTTTGTTCATAAAACGTTCCGCAATTTCACGCAGCGTAACATGTGCCGCAGTTTCCGCCGTGAACTCCCGGATTTCACTGACTTCACTGTCATACAACCCCATGGAGAACGTTTCATGAAAATCATAGCCTAAATAAAACGGTGAAAACTCGCAAAATCGGTCGGCAACATCCGTATCCTTCTTCCCGTAGAAGGAAATGGCATAAATACCCGCCGACTTCGCCTCTTCCATCATTTTCAGCAAATCATCCCCGGATGCGTACGAAAACTCCAGCAGATTTCCTTGATTCTCCTCAATCGCACGCTTTACCACGATATCGTAACCCGGAGCATCCTGCGGCACCCAGTATGTAAAACAGAATCCCCCCTGCTTCACTTCTCCCTGCGGATCATAAGGATAGGTACAGGACCCGACAAATATGCCGTTCTCCGGCAAATGAATTTCATTTCTGTAGATTTCTTTCATGCTGTTTTCTCCTTCGCAATCTGAAAAAATACAATCCTGCATCGTCAAAAACGAAAAATAGCATATCCTCTATGTGTTTGCAAATCTGTTTCACAGATATCCCGCGTTTTTGCAAAATTTACCAGCCGGATTTGAAAAAATGCTGCAATTATTGTAATCGGTCAGTGGTCAGCAGCTGGGATAAAAATAGGTCCTATAGGTCCTATTTTACACCTCGTTCGCACAATCACGCGAAACTCCCGGCATTTTCAACGCCATTATTCCATCCCGCCTCGCACAATCACGAAAACGCTACGGCACGTTCCACACGTAGCCCCAACGGGGCGGCACGATAATAGCCAGGGGTTGCGCCATGGCGTGGAACACACCATGGCGCAACCCCTGGTTTACGGCAACCAAAACCTCCCGAGCCCCAACGGGGCGGCACGAACCCTTCACAGGGGAAACCCGCCTTGCGGCGCATCTCCGTGCATAACGTTTGCATGAGGTCAAACAACACACGCCACAACACTGGAGAGGTTCTTGTCCGTTACCCCCCCTCCCAAAGCTTGCCAATTCACTGACCGATTACCACCGATGGTACATTTTTCAATAAAAGTCCGGAAATGGAGTTGATTTATTTCACTGGACCGTGTATATTTTATGCAATTAAAATATTAAAAATCCGTGAGGATGTTCACGGAGGCAACCTGTTGTCAATCAGACGTAATTTTCCGGAATCATCCGGTCAACTTGAATTTTTTGTTAAGGAGAAGGAAACCATGTCAGCTGAAAATTGGATCGAACGTTGCCGCAAATATACTTTTCTGGATGCGGACAGTGCATTTCAGGTGAATTTTGCGGGAATGAACTTTCAGGACGGAGAACTTGCCGTTCTCGCGGACAAATTTGTGAATGTGCATGCAGAGATGCAGAAAATTGAAAGCGGAGCGATCAAGAATCCGGATGAAAAGAGAAAAGTCACTCATTTCACAGATCGCGCAGTTTATCCTGAAAACGAAGAGTTCAAGGAAGTGGAAGAGTTTGTGGAAGCAGTCCGGACGGGAGCCGTCAAGGGAGCAACTGGCGAGCGGTTTGACAGCGTGATTGTCAATGGTATCGGGGGATCCGCATTGGGACCTCAGCTTGTTCAAATGGCAATCAACGGGCCTTACTGGAATGAACTGACAGCGGAAAAGAGACGCAATTATCTGAAAGTCTATTTTCTCGACAATACGGACACAGCGGGTGTGAATGACGTTCTTGCAGTCTGCAATCTGGCAAGTACAATTGTTGTGAACATATCGAAATCCGGCGGCACTCAAGAAACGAAAAACAATATGATTGCGTGCATGAATGCCTATCAGGCGGCAGGCATAGATTTTGCGGCACATGCGTGCGCAATCACCATGAGCGGCAGCGAATTGGACAAACTGGCGCGTTCCGGGAAATGGCTGAAAGTATTTGAAATGGCAGACTCCATCGGCGGCAGAACCAGCGTGACCAGTATCGTGGGACATCTTCCCGCAGCACTGGCGGGTGTGGATTTCAAATCATTTCTTGCCGGAGCCTGTCACATGGACAATTTGACCCGTGAAAGCAGTCTGGAAAAAAATCCCGCCTACATGCTGGCAGCGATGTGGTATCTTGCCGGAAACGGAAAAGGCGACAGAAATATGGTAATCGTTCCTTATTCTGACCGTCTGATTCTGATGAGCCGCTATCTGCAGCAGTTAGTGATGGAAAGTCTGGGCAAGGAACTGGATCTGGATGGCAAAACCGTTCATCAGGGCTTGAATGTCTTCGGCAACAAGGGCGGCACGGATGCCCATGCATTTATTCAGCAGCTGAATGACGGAAGAGATGACTTTTTTGTGACGTTCATAGAGATACTCCGTGACAGTCAGGCAGTGCAGATTGCATCGGGTATAGGCATGGGCGACTATCTTCATGGTTTCCTGACCGGTCTTTCCAATGCACTTCGCGGCAAAGGCAGAAATGTGATAGAAATGCGTCTTGACAAAGTTAATGAATACAATCTCGGAATGCTGATTGCACTCTACGAACGCGCAGTAGCGGCTTATGCGGAACTGATTCACATCAATGCGTTTCACCAGCCGGGAGTTCAAGCCTACAAACTGGCAAGTAAAGGAGTAATCAAACTGCTGACTGAAGTGGGAAGCAAATTGGCGGATCTTGACGGATTTACCGGGACATCCCACGATTTTGCCGTAAAACTGAATTGTCAGGAAAACGAATATGAATTGGATGGTATTCTGGCAAAACTGTCAGTGAACAATGACACCCGTGATTTGGCATTTAAAATCGAACGTACAGCCGACGGGCAAGGCGTTTGGAACTATAAAATTGTCAGGAAATAATAATTCAGGACTTGAAAAAAACGGCATTTATGATATTTTTTTATAAATGCCGTCTATTCAACAGAAAAGGAAATTAAGCATGAAAAAATTTTTAGCCGTTTGTTTCGCATTTCTCATCGCTTTCGGTCTTTATGCACAGCGTGCATACAATGTTATCGTTTTGGAAGACTTCTCCGCGTTCATTCAGCAGGGTAAGGACGATAACCGCACCACCACCCAGCTTGATGGGGACTATCGTACCGGTAATCTGGTTCAGGAATATTTTATTTCCGAACTTGCGACTCATTCCAGCATCAATGTGCTTCACCCGGATATGCTGAATCCGGAAGGACTTGCCAAACGCGGTCTGGTTCGGGGAAAAGTACCGACATTTGCCCAGCTTTCCAGTTTATGCAAAGATGCCGGAGCCGATTACGTCTGTCTTGTCAAAATCAACCACAAGAATGACAAAAAACTTGCTTGTACCATTACGGTTGTGGACAAATCAGGTAAAGCGAAATCAGTGATTTCACGTGACTTCGACAGTGTTCACAGCGCAGATGTAACCAGTATTCTGCTTGCAAGAGAAGCTGCTATTGCCATTCGCGGGCACAATCCCGTGGATGATATCAACACGAAAGAAACAAAAGAACGTCTCACAAACTTAATGGACCAAAAGAAACAAGGTTTTTCCGCATCCGGCGTTAAAGTCCAGAAACCGTAAAAACAACAGCATGGATTCCATTGTCATTGACCAGTTGGAGGTGCAGACAATCATCGGAACTCTGCCTCACGAGCGGTTGCAGCGGCAGCCGCTCATCATCACGGCGGAACTGCGCAGTAATTTGAAATTGGCAGGTGAAACCGATGATTTCAATTGCACATTTGATTATTCCCGGGCCGAAGAAATGATTTACGATTTCGTCTCCCGTTCCGATTTTCATTTGATAGAAGCCCTGGCAGAACAACTTGCAGCCCGATTGCTGACCATTGACAGAATCGAAAGCGTTCTTCTGGAAATCAGGAAACCGGGCGCTGCAAAATATGCCCGTTCCATCGGGGTGCGCATAGAGAGATCCCGAACGTAAAAAGACTGCCGTCTAAAATCGACAGTCAATGATGTTCCTGTCCGCCCGGTGATGTATATGACCGGGCTTTTTTGATGTCCGTAACGGCGCACCTGCGGCTGCGTCAGTCATTTTTTTGTTGTGTCAATCTTGCAAATCTTCAAAGCCGTGCTATATTCTATAAAGTATAAAAACCGTTCAAACCACAGGAGTCTGAAATGAATCAGGAAGAAATTAAAGATTTTATTGCCGATATGACATTGCAGGGACTGTCTCTGCAGGCAATTCAAGATGAATTAGCCGCAAAAGGCGTAAAAATGCGTTTCATTGAACTGCGTCTTCTCGCGGCTGAAATCGATACCGTCATCCAGAAGAAAAAAGCGGAAAAACAGCTCGCAGAAGAAGAAGCTGCCAGAAAAAAAGCCAAACAGGCGCCTCCCCGGCAGACCTCGGAAATGCCCGGGCAGAACGCCCCGGATGAGTTCGGCAAATCAGAAGAACCCGATGAACTCGATGCCGATATGGACGATACCGAGCCAGACGCCGGCAATCTCAATGATGCGCCTGCAGAACAGTCTGTCGGTAAAACAACGGTCACCGTGGATAAAATTCAACGCCCCGGCTTTATGGTAACCGGTACGGTCGTATTCGGTTCCGGCGTTCAGGCAGGCTGGTATATTGACCAGATGGGACGTTTGGGGCTTGAAAATGCCACGGGGCGTCCGACGGAACAGGATGCCCGCGAATTTCAGATGGAATTACAGAAAATACTGGGCTGACCGTAAGATTTTTCAAAATATAAAGGAGTACAAAAATGTCTTTCGAAACCGGAACTGCGGCAATGCTGATTTGCCCCCTTGCTGCCGAATTACCTGAAGATTTTCTTCAATGCTTTGCAAAATACAAAGGCGGACGCCTGGATGAAGTAAAGGATGAACCTGTCATCGGCTGGGTCAGCGGACGCCATTTGCTGGAAACAGAAATCAATGAAAATACCTGTATCTGTGGCGGGCATTTGTATATGAACCTCCGCAAGGCAGAACGAAAAATTCCTTCCCAACTTCTGAATGCCATTTGCCGGCGTGAAGAATTAGCATTAATGCAGGCTGAGGACAAAATCGCCCTGACCCGTAAGGAACGCGCACAGATCAAAGCGGATGCCATAGAAAAAAATCTGATGAAAATGCCGCCCGCGATTTCCGCTACGCCCATTCTTGTGGACCGGGCATTCAATGTTCTGTACTTCGGCAGCAGTTCCCTTTCCTCTTTCGATGCCTTTATTGCAGAGTTCATGCGGGCTGTCAATGTGGAACCTGTCCCCATTACCCCCAATGAACTCATGGAAAAACTGTTCCACAAAACAGAAGCAGACATTCCGTCTCTGTCCTTTACCACGGAAAAAGGTGCGGAAGATGAACCCATGCCCGGACGCGATTTCCTGACCTGGCTCTGGTTCTGTGCGGAAACACAACCGGATATTCTGACCGGAACAGACCTTGGCAATTTCCATATTACCGTGCTTGGCCCCCTGAATTTTGCATTTTCTCCTGCCAAAGCGAAAGATCCTGATTTGTGCGGAGCCGGCGAAAGTGTTGTAAAAAAGGGAAATCCGCTGGCATCTGCCGAAGCAAAAGCCGCCTTGCGGGTAGGCAAAAAACTCCGGAAAGCCAAAATCATTTTGGCACGGAGCGAATCGGAAAAATGGACCTTCACGTTTGATGCCGATACGTTTGCTTTCAGCAGTTTGGCTTTGCCCGAAGGTGAGGAAATGGAACTCAACGCCCGTCTGGAAGAACGTGTAACATTTCTGCATGTCCTGCACAGAGCAATGGAAGAGTATTTTAAAGCTTTCGTCAACTCTCTGCAAGGCGATAAACTCGCTGTTACGGAGAAGAAAATCCGTCAGTGGGCAATGGACAGGGAATCTCTGTAATTTTCCGAAAATGGAGACTCCGGTATGGAATTTTTGAATCTGACGGCGATTTGGCATTTATTCTGGGCAGTTCCCCTGTTTGTCATTCTGGCTGTCATCGGCTCTTTCCGTGTCAGAAAATTCCTGCTACAGCTTTTCCCCGCAGGGTATCAAAAATATTGTAACCTCGCTTGGGGAAAACGTTGTCTCCGATTGCTCTTTCTGCTGATTTCCCTCGTATTCCTCATTCTCGCTGCAGCACGGCCGGCATTAGGGAAGTCGGTAGAACAGGACCCTGTCCGTACACGGGATATCGTATTCCTGCTGGATGTTTCGAAAAGTATGCTGTCCGACAATGTACGCCCCTCCCGTTTGGAACATGCCAAAATGCTTATCCGGAAAATCACATCCGCCAATCCTGATGACCGGTTCGCCCTAATCGCATTCGCCGGCAGAGCGAAAAGAATTTATCCCATTACCGCCGACCATGAACTTTTAGTCGAAAAAGCCAATGTGTTGACTCCGGAAAGCGTTCCTCGGGGCGGAACCAATCTCCAGGCAGCATTAAATGCGGCACTGAACTCCCTGAAAAGCGGAGCTGCAGGACAAAATAAAGCCGTAATTCTGATTTCCGACGGCGGTGCACTGGAGGGCGACCTGAAGAAAAACATCAAACCTTTCCAAGAGGCAAAAATACCGGTATTTTCTATCGGTATCGGTGAACATGGTAATCCGGCTTTCATTCCGCTTCCCAGCGGGAAACTGCTGAAAGATGTGGACGGAAACACCGTAAACGCAGTCTTAATGGAAGAAGACCTGAAAAAAATCGCAGCCGAAACCGGCGGCGCCTACGTTTGTTCAACAACCTTGGATACACAGCTGCCGCAACTGCTGCAGGCGCTGGAAACGGTTCTTCCGGAAAAAAGAACACAATCGGTCACAATCCCTGTAGAACGGGCAGCATGGCCCCTGACTATCGCACTCGTATTTCTCCTGCTCTATTTTCTGACGGGAGAAACAAAAAAACAGACCGCGGCTCTCATCGCACTGCTGACCTGCTTCATAACATCCGCACAGACTCCACAGACAAACGAAAATGCACCCTTGTCTTTACAGTCGTCTGAAAACAACCCGGCACAATCGCAGGAAACTCCCCATCCTCCGGAAAAGAAAGAACAGAAATTACCCGATAACGTCACGGATCTCTACAATCTGGCAGTCAAAACACAGAAAGAAGGAAAATCCGCAGAGGCAGAAGAACTCTATCATGCCGTTCTGGCTGCACCCGGTCTCTCTTCGGAAATCAAGGAAAAAACTTTCAATAACACCGGTATCCTCAAACATAATCAGGCAAGAACAGAATATGAAACCGCAAAAAAGGAACTCGAACAGCAAAAACCACAAAACGCACAGAATCATATAGACTCCGCTCTGAAACTGCTTGATTCCGCAGAAAAAGATTACTGTTCCAGCCTGCAAAACACTTCCGCCTCTACCCCAAGTCCCGATGCCGCAAAAAATCAGATTTCCCTGCTCCATGACAGAAACCAACTGGATAAACTGAAAAAGCAAGTGGAAGAACTTCTGAAAAAGCAGCAGCAGGCAAAAAATGATGCCAAACAAGCTCTGCAGCAACAACAGCAACAACAGCAACAACAGCAGCAACAACAGCAACAGCAACAGAATCAACAGCAACAGAATCCGGATAAGCAGGAAAACGCCGAAAAACAAACCGGGAAAGCAATGCAAAGTGCCCGGGATTTATCCAATACTGCAAAAGAAATGAAACAGCAGCAGCTGAGCAAGTCCGCAGAAGAAGCCGCTGAAAAATTGCAGCAGGCGCAAAAAGCCCAGCGCGAAGGCAAAGATGAGGAAGCCGAAAAAGCCATTCGCGAAGCTCTGAAAAAATTGGGTGAGGATCCGGACAAACAAAACGAAGAGAACAAACAGAACGAAAATAAAGACGGTAAAGACGGCAAGGATAAACAGAACGGCGAGAACAAACAGGACGATAATAAAGACGGTAAAGACGGCAATAAACAGAACGAAAAGAAAGATCAGCAGAACGAACAGAATAAAGAAAAGAAACAGGAACAATCTCCAGTTCCGGAGAAAAAAACTGCTAAAGAAGATAAAAAAGAACAGGAAGATATCAAAACAAAAATGATGCGCCGTGAAAATGAAAAATTCCGGCGTGGTCTGGAAGAACGAAAACGCCTGCGTATTCTGGAAGTACCGGTGGAAAAGGATTGGTAATATGTTGAAACTGTTGAAATATTTATGTTTGATTTTTCTGATGACGGCAGTATGCCTGGTGTATGCGGCGGATGACGTCAAAGTGTATATTGCGCCCGAAGAGATTTTGGAGGAAGAGGACGGTACCTTGAACATTGCACTGCCGGTGGAATCTTCTGTACCCGATATCTCACTGCCGAAAGTGGAGGGGTTGCAATGGACCGAAAGCCGTGGCAGCAGCAGACAAATCACACTAATCAACGGAAAGCAGAGTGGCACACTGACTTTACAATTTGGTTTTACACCGACCCGAACGGGAAAGATTACCATTCCGGCGTTCGAAATCTCATTAAAATCAGGAAAAACCGTCACAAAACCACTGACATTTGAAGTCCGGAAAGCACCGGACTATTCTGCCGGAGCCGATGTATCCAATGCAATGGCATTTGCCCGGCTCGCCTTTTCCGAGCAGGAACGAAAGACCTATTACGCCGGAGAAAAAATTTCTGTGGAACTCCGTATTTTTGTGCGTGCACCATTTGCTTTGACCGGATCCCCCCAGGGAAGCATCATTGCAGAACCGAATGATGCTGCAAAAATCCACGATGACTCCGCGATGTTGAGACAAAAGGTCCTGACCTTGAACAACAGACAATTTTTCTGCTATTTCCTGCGCAAAAATATTACCTTGCAGAAAGCGGGTACCTTACAAATCAAAACACGCCTTAAGCTGACCATTTCCGATGACAACTACGGATTTTTCGGCGATATACGGAAACATACCGTTTCCGCCACTCTGCCTGTTACAGTATCCGAACTCCCGGCACCTCCTGCGGATGATGTGACTTTTTCCGGTCTTATCGGTACGGATTTTTCCATAAAGCCGGATCTGTCGCCCGCACCATTCACTGCAGGGGAACCTTTGACACTGAAAATGACATTGCAGGGAAAAGCGAATTTCTCCATGTTCCGTCTTCCGGACATCCAATTGGAAAATTTCCGTGTATATTCTCCGGAAGTCAATCCGGAAAAGGATGCTGCGAAAATATCCGTCACTCTCCTGCCGCTGAAGTCCGGAAAAATTCCCCTGAATTTCAACTTTTCGGTTTTTGACCGGGAAACCGCAAAATACCAGAAATTCGGTTTTTCCGATACGCTGGATATCAAACCCGGTAATACCGTAACCATGCCTGCTGCGGCTTCTACGCCCCTTCCCGCTACAGTTCCGGCCACAGAGCCGCAGGAAAATTCAATTCCCGATGATATCGGCTATCTGATGCCGGATTCCCCGACTTTGACCCTTCCCCTGATACGCAACGCTGTTTTCCCCTGCTCCGCATTCGTTATTGCCGCCGTTTTGATCTTTCTTGTTTTTCTGCTCGTCTATATCCGAAAAAGAACCCTGGA
Organism: uncultured Lentisphaeria bacterium; assembly: GCA_937900075.1. Lineage (GTDB taxonomy): Bacteria > Verrucomicrobiota > Lentisphaeria > Victivallales > UBA1829 > SIG77. Next base: position 17,289 of record CALCCZ010000201.1, on the reverse strand, counting down.
AAAAGATCCGGAATACGGAGAACGTATGGCAGCCCTCGCAAAAAAGAAAAATCTCCTGAAACGACTGAAAAATATGCCCGAAACCGGACCCGATTCCGCTTTGACCGAAGATTTGACTGCCTACCTCAATGCGGTCCTGTCGCTGGCACCCGGGACCTCCCTGTCGGAAATAGCCGATAAAATTGAAAACAGGTATCCCGAACTCGCTGAGGGTCTGCACGTAATCGCCGCTACAGCCTGGTCTCCGCTCAATACCGGAAATCAGTTCGGAGACGCCTTCCGGAAGAAAATTCTCAAGGCGCTCGCCAAACTTTCCATCATTCTGCTGACATTCTGTCTTTGTATTCACGCAACTGCCGATGAAAAAACAGCGGCTGCCGCTTATGATAAAGGCGATTATAAAACAGCTTTGCAGGAGTACCAGAAAAATATCCAGTCCTGCCAAAGTTCCGCAGCCGCCAATGCCAATATCGCTAAATGCTGCTACCGGATGAATGACCTGCCACGCGCATTGGTGTTCTACGAACGGGCACACCTTCTCGCACCGCGTAATGCCGCCATACGAAACGAATTGAATCTCGTCCGCAGAAAATTGGAACTCCAGGAAGCATATCTCCTGCGTTCGCCCGCCGATTTGCCGACATTTATTCTCCGGTTCCTCCGCGCAGATGAATGGTGTATCCTCGCCGCTATATTCCTGCTCCTCACTGCTGTCTCCGCAGGTTGCGCACTGATAATGCGAAAACGTCTTCCCCGTATCCTCGCCATCCTTGCCGCTGTATTCATGACAGCAGCCCTTCTTGCCGCATTCTATCAGAACAGAAACGAAAACAGGGAAAACCGCGCGGTTTCCGTGAATCCCACTGTTTTGAAAAACCTTCCGACAGATACATCGGATAACGGTTTGAATCTGCCGGCGGGTACTCTTGTAACCATCAGCGAAGAACGGGCGGAAATGACCCGTGTTCTCGTGGGCAATCGTGAAGGTTGGGTACGTTCTGCGGATCTGATGATGTTCCGTCAGAAATGACGAACCGGATTTCCCCTCAAAAAGTGAAAATGACGGATATTTGACGGATATCCGGCAGAAAAACACAATCCCGGAAATGACTGAAAAATCATTCCCGGGATTTATACGTTCAAGACTCTGTGAAAACAGAATCTGCCTTCACACAAACTCCGTCACGTCCCCGCCTGAAACGGAAACGTACTGACGGAATTTTCAATAGATTCAAACTCGATTCGGAAATCAGAGAATCGTTTTGATTTTTTCCCGCATACGGAAAACTTTTTTCAAAGCCTCATCCGTATTCTGACCGCGGGCAAGCAAGACCCCTAAACGTCTGTGACCATTGACATCCTTTTTGCCGAAAATCCGCATGGCGGTATCGGGCTCGGATAAAACCTCTTCCAGATTATCAAAGGAAACGTGGTCGGACTCGCCTTCCACAACAATCGCTTTACTGGCGGACGGTCCATGGAACGCAATGTTCGGAATCGGCAATCCCAGAATAGCACGTGCATGAAGTGCCATTTCGGAGAGATCCTGGGAAATCATAGTAACCATACCGGTATCATGAGGACGGGGACTGACTTCACTGAACAGGACGTCATCACCGCAAATAAACATTTCCACACCGAAAATACCGCGTCCGCCAAGAGCATCGGTAATCTTCTTTGCAATATCCTGAGCCTTGGCTTTTGCAATATCCGACATCTTCTGCGGCTGCCAGGATTCCTGATAATCTCCATTTACCTGGTGGTGTCCAATCGGTTCCAGGAAACTGGTACCGCCTGCATGACGAATGGTCATCAGGGTAATTTCATAATCAAACTTGACAAAGCCTTCAACGATGACTTTACCGGCACCGGCACGACCGCCTTCCTGCGCCATCTTCCAAGATTTATCAATGTCAGATGCTGTTTTGATAACACTCTGTCCATGACCGGAAGAACTCATAATCGGTTTGACTACGCACGGAATACCGATAACCTGAACCGCTTCACGGAACTCCTCATAAGTGGCGGCAAAACGATAGGGGCTGGTAGGAATTCCCAGCTTTTCCGCTGCCAGACGCCGGATACCTTCCCTGTTCATCGTCAGAAATGTGGCATTGGCAGTAGGAATAACATTGTAACCTTCCTGTTCCAATTTCAACAGTTCAGGCGTGGCAATGGCTTCTACTTCCGGAACAATGTAATCAGGCTTTTCTTTCTCAATAACGGAACGCAGCTGTACGGGATCCAGCATGTTAATCGCATAGTGTCTGTGCGCAACCTGCATACCGGGCGCATTGTCATACCGATCTACGGCAATGACTTCACAACCGAAACGCTGCAGTTCAATAATGACTTCTTTGCCAAGTTCACCGCTGCCCAGCAACATAACTTTGACAGCCGAAGAAGTTAAAGCGGTACCGAGTTTTGTCATGATAGATATCCTTTCCTATTGGTTACAAAACTTTTCCACTGTTGATTATTCTAAGTATAATATAGCACAAAAGAACAAGATTTCCAACAGATATACTCTATATTCTCCAGAAAAGCGCAGATATCTTGTAATCAGACAGTGAATAGCTGATCGGTTCGCAGCATTTCTAACAACTAACCTCTGACCACTATCCACTTTATCCGACTACGATATCTTCAAATAGCCGATATCCCAGCCGGCAATTGCAGGAACCGTGACAAAACAGCCGTCTTCTGTACGCCGAAGCGGAAGTCGGACCGATTTTTCCGCCGGAATGACCCATTCGATTTCCGTAACATTACCGGGTACACCGCGTAACTGCAGTTCAAACGGGCGCTGTTTCATGATAACCGTGTTCATAATTGTCACGCTGCGCAGGGTATTGTCCGGCAAAATCCGCGGAACGATACAGCATTGGACCGGTTCGCAGGGAAGAACCGGCATTTTTCCTCCTGACAAGGCATCCATGGCACGATAAAGAAACTGAACGCGGGAACTGGAAATGTGCGCTGTCTCAAAACCGCCACACCCGAGAACGAGTATTCTTGTCCCGTTTGCGCGTTCCATCAGGAGACTTGCGATTCCGCAATCTTCTCCGAGACGGTTTTTGTAACGCCCCAGAATGCGGACAGCGGATTCATCCGCGACATTTCCGGGGATAGATATTTCGTAAGCACCGGGAGCGGAATGAAGACGTACCGCAATTCCGTTGTTCAGCGGGTCATCTGTCAGATATTCGGAACTGCATACTGCCGTTTTTGCCTGTATGTTGCCTATCAAGCCGGAGAAACCGCGTTTACAGACGGCGTCAACCGCTGCTCCGTCCAATACAACATTTCCGTTCAGCAGTTCCGTGAGTTCGTTTTCCGCAAGATACGGCACAACTTCCGCTCGAAGCATTTTACAGCAGGCGTTGGGCGAATAAACGGCAACAGGAACCCCGATCAGGGGAAATGCCAGTGGCCCGACATAATAATAACGTCCGGTAAAACCGACACCGCCCGGCTCCGTTCCTTCATTGTGTTTTGCGAAATCATGATAAGCAACTGCTTCCGCTGCGAGCGGAGCCAGCAGTTCTTTTCCGTACCATTCCGGTGTTTCCAGCAGCGGGTCCATGATGAAATAGGAAATACTGTCCATACCGGTTGCCATGTAAAACAGAGTTTCTATGCGGAGTCCTTGGGGGGTTTTACTGGAAAAAACACGGGGACAATCCTCAATTTCCGCGCAAACCTGGTCAAGAACGTCATAACCCGGCTGCTCCCTCTTCATATACGCCATCTCAAAGGCTTTGTCCATGAAAAGATAGGGGTCATGGTCGCTGTATGCACCACCGCCCGGGCGGGACCCGCAGCGTTTGCCGGAAATTTCGCTGAATGTTTGGAACAAAGCAAACCGGTCCGGCAGGGAGTTATGCTGAAGACCGAGACGCGTTTCAGGCGATATTTCCTTGAAACCGCGAGCAATGGCTTCCGCATCCATTTTCAAACTCTCCTGACCGAATAACAGCCAGCGTTTTTCCAGTTCCAAATCCTGTTCACAAGCGGAAACCAATTCTTCGCGGGTATATTCTTTCCCCTCCCGTTCCGAAAACGCCTTCAAACAATCCGCACAGTAACAGCCACCCGGATCCATCGCCGGACTGTGATTGTTCAGCCGCAAGTCATCATCGACCCAGACCGAACCCGGATGCCAAGCTCCGTACAAGTGCGCCATTTCCTCTAAGTAACGGATAAAACCGGGTTGCCGCGGACAGTTGATATATTTGCATTTTTCCCCGTGTTTTCCTACGTAGGTGCCCCACTGAAGACCACTGTTGTCCCGGGAAGCATTGATCCCGTCTCCGTGTCCAATCGTCGATTGAAACTGAAGACTCGGAACAATTCCCAGTTTCCGCAACTCCGCAGCATTCCGTCCCATCGTTTCCGAAAGACGTTTGTGCGTGGACAACGGTGCTACGCCCAGTCCGGTTGAAAACCACACTTCATCGCAGCAGTTCGGAAATCTTTTCAGCTGCTCCAGCGTTCTTTCCCAGATTTCCCCGCTTTCCTGGCCGATTCGAAACCGGAGCATCAGGATTGGACGTGCCGGGGATGCTTGATTAAATAAAAAATCTTTCATTGCAGTTATCCTTGATTCGGGTTAAAAAACAATCCGGATGCAAAACAGAAACATACCAGCGTTCCTGCCAAGCCATCTGTATCATACGGAATGTAGCCCGTTTTTCCAATATTGCAAATTCCTTTCACAGACATCCCGGATTTTTTTGCAATCTGTCAGGGGATAGGACTCAGGAGATTGGTCCACAGTCTTTGCGCAAGGACCGATGAGCATTACAAATTACTGAATCATTTCACAGATATCCCATATCTTTTTGTAATTTGCAGGAAACAACGGACATGAATATCCCCAGTGTTGCATATTGTTTGACCTCAGGCAAACGTTATGCACGGAGATGCGCCCACCGGAGGCGGGCTTCCTCCGTGAAGGGTTCTGGTCACCCGTTGGGGCTGTGAATGTGAAACATCGTATGTTATTCGTGATTGTTCGAGACTGGATGAAAAAAATAAGTCCTATAAGACCTATAAGTCCTATTTTTTCTGCCCACATCGCACAATCAAACAAAATATCCGGCATTTTCCATACCCCACTATCCACTAACCACTTTTTCTTTGTCCTCACGCAATCGTTATGCACGGAGATGTTCTTGTCCGTTGTTTCCTGCAATTTACAAAAAAATGCGGGATATCTGCGATTGTTCGGATAACACAAACAAAACTATTTGCTTTTTTTATCTTTAGAGTGTATATTGTATATGATTGAAATTTATGTGAAACCCATAACTCTCTCAAACGATAAGGAAAACAATTATGAGTGAGGATTTTTCTTATTTGCCGGAAGTCGGCTGCGATAAAAATGATTTGATTCGCGGTCTGCAGCTGGTTCAGTCCAGAGAAGGATACGTCTCGGATGACGCGATTCGCGCGATTTCCGCACAATTCAGTGTTCCGGAAGCCGAAATCGAGGGCGTATTGACATTTTATGCCCAGTTCAAACGGGTAAAACCGGGCAAATACAAAATCTGTATTTGCGATGGTACTGCCTGTCACATCAAAGGCTCCACACAAACCAGTGCCTGGCTGTTCGCAGAGCTGGGTATCAAAAGCGGAGAAACGACTCCGGATGGTCTCTTCTCCATCGAAACCGTAGCATGTCTGGGCTGCTGCTCCCTGGCACCTGTACTTTCCGTGAACGGGAAAGTTTATGGAAAACTGGACAGAAAGAGCATTACCCGGATCCTGAACGAATACAAGAAACTGGGTTGAGGTGAAAAATGTCAAATATCAAGAGAATTAAAGTCGGTACAGCTTCCTGCGGTATTGCCGCCGGGGCGGGTGCCGTTTTCGAGGCATTCCAGAAAACCGTAACGGATATTCCTGTTGTCGGAGTCGGTTGCATTGGTCATTGCTATGCAGAACCAATGGTGGAAGTGGAATGTGAAGATGGCAGCAGCGTGTTCTACAGCAAGGTCAAACCGGATGAACAATCCATTGCCAATATCCTGGCACTGGGCGATGAAGGACGTTTCACTATTCCGGAAAAACGTTCAGATCTGGAAAAACTGATTGTAACACGTCTCGCCGGACGCATCAATCCTATCGATATTGAAGAATACAAAGCTCATGATGGTTTCAAAGCACTGGAAAAGGCTTTAACCATGTCTCCGGCAGATGTCGCGGCGTTCGTTCTGAAATCCGGTCTGAGAGGACGTGGCGGCGCCGGATTCCCCACCGGCATGAAATGGTCCTTCCTGGCAAAAAAGGACGCTCCGGAAAAAGTCCTGATCTGTAATGCGGACGAAGGTGACCCCGGTGCATTCATGGATCGTTCCATGATGGAAAGTGTTCCGTTCCAGATGCTCGAAGGCATGTTGATTGGTGCTTATGCTACTGGCGCAACTAAACTGTTCATCTACTGCCGTGCGGAATATCCGCTGGCAATCAAGCATTTGAATATCGCTATTGCCGCCATGAAAGAGGCAGGTCTGAATCAGCTGCCCAATCGTGAAAAACCCATTGAAATCGTCATCAAAGAAGGTGCCGGCGCTTTCGTTTGCGGCGAAGAAACCGCTATGATTCACTCTCTGGAAGGAAAACGCGGTACCCCGCGTTTCCGTCCGCCATTCCCGACCGACAGCGGTTGGAACGGACTTCCGACTGCCATCAATAACGTTGAAACCTATTGCAATATCGCTCCCATATTCAATATCGGCGCGGATACTTACGCGGCAATCGGTACGGAAAAAGGAAAAGGCACCAAGATTTTCGCTTTGGCCGGCGATGTAAAGAACCCCGGGTTAACCGAAGTTCCCATTGGCGTGACAATCGCGCAAGTCGTTTATGATATCGGCGGAGCAGAACCGGGAACCGTCAAAGCAGTCCAGATGGGCGGCCCGTCCGGCGGATGTATTCCCGCGGATAAATTCGATACCAAAATTGACTATGATACTCTGATGCAACTGGGCGCAATCATGGGATCCGGCGGAATGATCGTCATCGGCAATAATCGCTGCATGGTGGAAACAGCCCGCTATTTCCTCAGTTTCACGCAGCGTGAATCCTGCGGTAAATGCACATTCTGCCGCGTCGGCACCACAAGAATGTATGAAACTCTCTGCCGCATTACTGAAGGCAAGGGAACGGAAGACGATATCGCTTTCCTGGAAAATATCGGTCCCAAAATCAAAAAAGGCGCACTCTGCGGACTGGGACAAACCGCTCCGAATCCTGCTCTCTCAACCCTGCGCTATTTCCGGAACGAATACGAGGAACATGTACGCGAACATAAATGCTCCGCTCACATCTGTTCCGCTTTGGTAGATATCAAAGTTGACCAGTCCAAGTGCATCAAGTGCGGTCTTTGCACACGCACCTGCCCCGTAGGCGCAATCACCAAGGGTGATCAGGTTGTGGCGGATAATGCAAAATGCTCCAAGTGCAATTCCTGTATCGAAGTCTGCCCGAAAAAGGCGATTTCACGTGTAAACAAAGGCGAAGGTTTCAACTCCGCCGTCAACTGCTGAGGATATATCATCATGGCTGAAATCAAATTCATATTAGACGGCAAAGAGGTGTCAGCGCAACCCGGCGAAACCATTCTTGCTGTTGCCGCCAGATTGGGTATCGAAATCCCGACTCTCTGCTTCAATAAGAAAATCTCCAAAACAACTTCCTGCTTCGTCTGCGTCGTCAAAGACATGAAAACCGGGAAATTCCTCCCAAGCTGTTCCGCTTGCCCTGCCCCCGGACAAATCATCGACACCTCCTCCGATGAAGTCAAGGATATGCGCCGTACCGCCCTGGGACTGCTCCTCTCCGAACATATCGGCGACTGCGAAGCACCTTGCACCCTCGCATGCCCCGCACATGCCAACGTGGAAGAATATGTTCGCGCTGCACGCAAAGGCGATTATCTGGAATGCCTGAAAATCGTCAAAAAACGGATCCCGCTACCCATGAGCGTCGGTCGCGTCTGTCCGCGTTTCTGCGAAAAAGACTGCCGCCGCAATATCGGCGGAAAACCGGTCAGCATCAATGACGTAAAACGTATCGCTGCCGATTTGTTCTACGATTCCTACATGGAAGACTTACCGGAACTCACCGGGAAAAAAGTCGCCATCATCGGCGCTGGTCCTGCCGGACTATCCGCAGCCTATTACCTCCGTCTGGAAGGAATCGCTTCCGTATTGTTCGATAAACAGCCGGCACCCGGCGGCATGCTCCGTTACGGCATACCGGAATTCCGTTTGCCGAAAGCTACACTGGATAAAGAACTCTCCCATTTCACCAAAATGGGTATCGAATTCAGAAATAACCAGACTCTCGACAAGGATTTCACCATTGAATCCCTCGAAAAGGATTTCGATGCTGTCATCGTCGCCGTCGGCTCCTGGGCTTCCAGCGCCATGCGTATCGAAGGCGAAGAAAATGCTTGCCAGGGTATCGCCTGGTTAGGCGGCATCGCTGCAGCCGGCTGGACCGGTAAAAACCCCGGCAGAACCATCATCGTCGGCGGCGGTAACACCGCTATCGACTGCTGCCGTACCGCTTTACGCTTGGGCGGCGTACCCACCATGGTTTACCGCAGAACCAAAAACGAAATGCCCGCCAACCCGGTTGAAATCGAAGAGGCCGAGGAAGAAGGCATCCGTTTCGAATATCTGACCGCACCGCTGAAACTCACAAAAAATGAGGACGGCAGCCTTTCTCTCCATTGCCAGAGAATGGAACTCGGCGCCCCGGATGCCTCCGGCCGCCGTACTCCCGTTCCAGTACCCGGTTCCGATTTCATCATCACTGCTGATACGGTAATTTCCGCCATCGGTCAGAGAACCGTCGTTCCCCCGAATATGCCATCCGCAAAACGCGGCATTGATGCCAAAAAAGAAGATTTGCGTGTATTCGCCGACCGCCCGGTCTTCGCAGCCGGTGACTGCGTCAGCGGACCCGCAACCGTTGTGGAAGCTCTCGCTGCCGGTCGCAAAGCAGCCTTGTCTGTTGCTGACTTCCTTGCAGGAAGACCCCATACGGAACCATTCCTCTTCAATGTGTCACGCGGACACTGGCGCAATCTTGCGAAAGAAGATTTGGTGTACATCCGCAAAGTCAGCGAGGACGAACGCGTAAAACCGGATTACATTTCCATGGAAGAACGGAAAAACAGCTTCAAAGAACTGTTCCCCTCCATCAGTTCCGAAAAAATGAGCCACGAAGCCGAACGTTGCATTGAATGTTCCTGCACCGCTAAAGGCGAATGCCTGCTCAAAAAACATTCGACTAAATATTGCGTTGCCCCGGATATGTTCACCGGGAAAAAACCGATTTCCACGGTCGATGTGCGGCATGAATATATCATCCACGATAAACAGAAATGCATCCGTTGCGGTACTTGTGTCAAAATCTGCTCCGAAGTCATCAACCGCAGTCTGCTGGCTCTGATGAAACGCGGTTTCAATACCCAGGTCCAGACAGCTTTCGGTAAAGAACTGCCGTCTTATTGCAAAGATTGCGGCGCTTGCGTCAACGAATGTCCTGTCGGCGCTCTCGATTGGAAAGAAAAGAAATAATACCAATTCTTTTTTTGAAATCTAACAGGCAGATATCAGAATTTTGACATCTGCCTGTTTTTTTTGTGCCGCCCCGTCGGGGCTGGTTTGTTGAAATAACTGCTTTCATCCCGAGCTGAACAATCACACAAAATATCGGGATTTTTCCATACAGCGCGAACCGGGCTTCATACCGACACAAAACCGGGCTTCATACGGCGCAGCGCAAAATCATATCTCTTTCAGGGCTTTCGCTGCCGTACTGAAATGCATTTTCGCAAACTTTGAAAGCAATTCCGCTCCTCCCGTCTGCGCAAGACTTCGTGCCGCCTCATCCACTTGCGGACCCGCTCCGCGGGGAAGCGTAATCCCCGCAATCTGCCCCAAAGATTCCATACGCTTGACAAATTCCGCCCTCGCAAGTATGGATGCTGCTGCAACCGCAATATCACTTTCCGCTTTGGTCCGCTGAATCAACTCGATTTTCTTTCCACCGGACAGCAAGGCGTCCTGAATAAAATGTTCGGCCGCAAACTGATCGGAAATCGCACGGGTACATTCCGGTGCCTTGTTCAACATGTTTTCCATGGCGCGGGCGTGCCCCCAGGCAAGCAGTTTATTCAAATTCCCGATCCGGTCATATAATCTGTTGTACGCCTCCGGGCCAATCACTGTCATACCATACTTTCCGTGAATCAATGGTACGATCTGCCTGGCGAGCGACAAAATAGCTTTGTCTCCGGAAACTTTTTTGGAATCTTTTACCCCCAAAGCGGATAACGCAGATGCCGCTTCTTTCGAATCTACAAAGACACTGGCAATAACCAGCGGTCCAAAAAAGTCCCCTTTTCCGCTCTCGTCTGTCCCCGCATGAGGCTCAAATGATAACATGGTCCCCTGATATGCCGGAGAGGGACTGATTGACATATTCTGTGACAGAAAACTGTCCGCTTTCAGTACGGACGGCTCCAATGTAAACTCAATAAATTCATCCGCGCCACGCCCCTGAATCACCAGTTTTCCGGACAGGTACATCGCAATGCTGACCTTGTTCCCCGATGCTTTGAAATTGCAATACGGAGCTTCCGATATTTCAAAATTCCGCTCCTGCAAAACTTCCTTCAAAAGTTCCGCCTGTTCCATCGTCAATTGATACACATAATTCGTATTTCCACTTTTGCCATTCATTGTCATTTCATCATTTTTTACGTTTTTATCGCTATAATATGCAAAATTTGTCTTGACATTCTACAATTATGCATATAATTTACTACATAAGTATCAAATTTCAATACCGAATCTTCAGGAAGGATAAAAATGATGTCGCACAAAAAGAAAACTATAATTGCCGTCCTGGCTTTCACCACTGCCCTCGTTCCTGTTCTTCTGAATGCTCAGACTCCGAACCCGATTGGCGCCGAAGGTACCTATTCCATGAAATCAAGTCACGAAATCTCCAACCAGAGAAAAAGTGATATTGAAGACATTTTGAACGCCCTGGTCGAACAGGACAAGGATCTGAACAGCGATACCGTCTTGACCGAAGCGGAAACGGCTATCATGAAAAAAATGGAACTCGTTCCGAAAAAACCGCTCCTGTTCACTTCCATGCAGGACCTGTACAAAGAAGCGTCCAGCACCGTGGATAAAAAATACGAGGAAGCCAACTATGACAACCGTATAAAAAATGCCGCTATGCGCGACGCAGAAAAAAAGTTCCCACTCTACCAGAAGGGCGATAAAGTTGTCGTTTCCTACCTTCAGGCGCGGTATATTCAGAAAATTGAGGGCATTCTCTGCGCTGTCAATGCAAAAAATATCAAGGTGAACGATACTACAATCCCCCTCGTGGATATGGATGAAAAAGAACGTTCTAAGTTCGATCCCAGAACAAATCAGATTATGCGCGACAGGCACATAAAAGAGAAGCTGAAACAGTATGCGCAGAAAAAAGACAATGAAAAACAGGAAAGTATGGAAGCTCTTCAGGCTGGAATTGACCTCCAGAATGAAAAAAACGGCTACATATTTGAACCGAAACTGGCTAAATGGATCACCCCTAAAGAATATTTTGCCACTGTCCTTCCCAAATTCAAACAGCGTTCCAAGGATAAACTCGCAGCTCAGGAAAAAGCAAGACAGGAAGCTCTTGCCCGTGCAAAAGCAAAATCCGAGGCTATGGTCGCTCGCGGCGAAGTGGATACTTCCGATAACTCAAAATATAACGAAACGATGGAAAGAGCAAAAAAACGCATGGAGAAAATTTATAAATGCTCCGGCATTGATGCTTATCCCGGTTATGGCCTCGCTGTCTGGGATATCGGACGTACCGATTTCGCTTTCCTCTTCTCCCGTAAAAAAGGTTTGGAAGTCATTCAAATGCCTCCCGACTGCATACGTATCCATTTCGAAACCGGTACACCCTCCAATGTCGATTTCTTCTTCCGCCCGACTCTGAACCGCACAGAAGAAAGTTACGGCGACCTTTCCGAAGAAAAAATGATAGAACTGATTTCCTTCCTGCATGAAAAATTCGGACAATCCAATGAAGAAAACGCTCTCGGCGATATCAACGTTATTGAAAAAATCTGCGCAGGTGAACTCGATTCCTATAAACTCGCCGGCAAAGAAGCACCCAAGGTTGACCCCAAAAAGAAAGATGCCACGCAGCAGGAACCTGTCCCGCCGTATCTCATGACGTGGGTCGGAAAATACACCGCTGCCGAATTGGAGTTCACATACGGGAAATTGGAAAAAGAAGATACTTTCAAATTCCTGGATGTCCGCTTGATTAAGAGAAAACTGCTCAGTTATGAAAGCGAAGCAGAAAATAAGACAGCCGAAGTGAATAAAGCTGCCGAAGATAATAAAGACGACGCTAAAGACAAAGAAAAATCTGCGGAGAAGTGATACTGTCTTCTCCGGGTGTTATCACTCCCACAAGAATACAAGCCGTGTTGCAGTCCCTTGCAGCACGGCTTTTTTCTGTAATGGTCAGGAACATTCAGAGGTAACAGACAAGAACATCACAAGTCACGCTGGCCGGGATTGACCGGATACAAATGTTGTACACGGGGATGCGCACCGCCTTCGGCGACCATCACCCGTAAAGGATTCGGGCTCCGTCCCGTGTTGGGACTATAGGTGAAACATGTCGGAGGTTATTCGCGGGTATCCGCGCATATTTGTCCTATAGAGGTCCTTACAGGTGTCTTCAAAAATCTGTACTCCCTATACCCTATCCAATAACATTTCCCGCTCAAAACAGGGAATAGATGGCAAGATAATGGAAGAAAGCCCCGGCAAGCACAAATACATGCCATATTGCATGAAAATAGTCAATGCGCTTGACATAGAACGGAACACCGCCCGTATAAGCAATACCACCGGCAAGAAGGTAAATAAAAGGCATACCTTGCAATGCTTTGTAAAGAGTCGGGAAAATAGCCATACACGCCCAGCCGGCTATGATATACAGCAAAATGGAAAAACCTTTAAACGGTTTATACCGCAACAATTCAAAAGTAACTCCGGCTATTCCTATGGTCCAAACAACCCCCAGAACGATATAACCTCCGAGTCCGGGTGTTCCAAGCAGCATCAGCGGAGTATAGGTGCCGGCAATCAGAAAATAAATAGCGGAATGATCCACTAATCTCAATGCCGCACGTCTTCCCGGTTCCCTGGCAGCATGATAAAGCGTGGACCCGGCAAAAAGAATACACATGGAAATGCCGTAAATCGCCCCAGCCACAGCAGCAGTCGCCGTCTGGGATTTACATAACAGCAGGACCATACCGGCAAGAGCAAGCAACATCCCGAATGCGTGAGTCCATACATTCAAACGTTCTTCCCCGGGGATATAAACCTTGGGTGCGGGATCTGTACTCATTTTAATTCTTCCTGAAAAGTTCGGATATCTGAATGTCCGGATGATGATAACGTTCCCGCTTCAGTGTAACCTGACGGAATTGAATCGCCTGCTTGGGACACCATTGCAGACATGCCATACATTGTTCGCAATGACCGCGCCACGTCGGCATACCGTTCATCACAATGATATTGGAGGCGGGACAGATATGTTCGCAAATTTCACATCCGTCGCAGTTTTCCGTAAGCCAGAAATATTTATCATAGTCTCCAATATAGGAAACAGAACGTTTTCCGACCATTTCTCCAATCATATCAAAGGGAAAGACATGCAGCGGAGTATGAGATTCGCGTTTCTGAATAAAATCACCGATTTTAACGATTTTTTTATCCGCAGCATCAAAAATTTTAACCAGCTGCTGAGGAGACGGCTTTTTGGAAAGCGGAATGTAATTGGACGGCATTTTGACGTGGAAATAGGCATTCAGCTTAATATCCTGCTTAGCTAAAGCCTGTTCCATAATCAGGTGCGCTGAACCTTTCATGCCGCCCGATGTACAAAGCGAATAAACGTATATCTTTTTCTCCGTCTTTTTGATGCGTTCAATAAAATTCATAACAATAGACGGTACCCCGAAACAATAGACCGGATGAAAAATACCGACCGTTTCCGCATCACCGAAATCAACTTCTTCGCCACGCTGCAAAGACGCAATGGAAATCAGCTCCGTATTTCCCAGTATGCCCGCGATTTTTTTGGCACAGGCAAGCGTATTTCCCGTTCCCGAAAAATAATAAATTTTATTAATCTTCCCGGTATCCGCATGAATAAGGTCCGGAGATGTAGCTTCTACAGCAGAACTTTCCTGCTGCCCGGCAGTTTTCGTTGTTTCTGAATCCGCACACATATTTCTGACCACCATTTCAATTTGTTTCTGATTCCCGTGAACGAAGTCACGGATGTTCAGTTTTACTGGTTGTTAAAGTACGGAACGATGGGATTTCGCGCATGGTTTCCACACATGATTTCCACACCCGGCAGATGATTTTCTGAGGTACAATATACAACAGTGAAAGAAAGAAATCAACATCATTTCCGGACTTTTATTGATAAAAAAACGCAAATATGGTATCGCCAAGCGACTTTTTTCACATTTTCCCCATGAATAAGACCTGTAAAGTCAGTGGTTAATGGATAGTGAGTGAAGCCTATAAGTTCTATAAGTTCTATTTTTCCATCCCGCCTGCACAATCACGAGCAACATCCGGCATTTTCGATACCGCGTTCCTCCTCATACGGCGTCAGCCGTGGTTCATTTTTCACGAAAGACCGCGAATAAAGAGGAAAAGCCGTTCCCCGGCAGGATCGTTTTCCGTACCGGCTGAATTTTCCGCCGCAGGCGGCAGGAAAAATGACTTTGAAAACTCATGAACAGGAGCTTTTTTTAAGTTGGAGAACCATTTTTTTTCATCTTCGGCCTGAGAAGGAGTACGGTAAACAGCCAGCATGCCATTGGCGGAAAGCAATCCGGATGACTCACGAAGCAGAAATTCAGCCGTTCCGACAGCGCGGGCGGTCACCAGCTGGAAGGCATGACGGAAGTCGCTTTTATGGCATAATTCATTGGCACGGGCTTGAAAAGCCCGTAAATTGGGAAGTCCGGCAGCTTCGGCGGCGCGGGCAACAAAAGCGGCTTTTTTTCCGGTGGAATCGATAGCTGTCACAAACAAAGAGGGAAAGGCGGCCGCCAGAATAATAGACGGCAACCCGGCGCCGCAACCGACATCACACATTTTCAAATGACGTGGTGTTTTCGGGAAAGGATAAAACAAAGCCAGGGAAAGAGAATCACAGACGTGTTTCACCCAGAAGTCATTCTCCGGGATACGCGTCAAATTGAACGTTTTGTTTGTTTCATAGAGATAATCCCCGTACACCCGGCATTTCTCAATAAACTCGGCGGTATTTTCGGGAGCACATTTCTCAATAAACGCACGTTCCTGCGCATTTGGCAATCTCATGAATACACCGCCAGTTCCCAAATACCGGTAATCACCGCAATCAATGTCAGAACCAGGAAAGCGGAACCGGAAATATAGCGACAGAGCGGCGAACTCATGGCTTTGGTAATCCAGTCACGCATCCATACGGGCTTTGCGGAAATCACAATTCCGGTAATTCCCAGCAGGAAAATTGCCACTGCATACACGGCATGACACGGGAGGGCCAAAGCATAACTTTCGCGGAGCAGCAGCCATGCGGAAAAAATCATAGCCACAGACAAAGCCCGAGCGAGAATGAAATCCGCATAGAGAGCAATCAGGACAAAAAAGAGAACTGCCCCGATACGGACCAGATGATACTGGAGGAAAAAGGAACCCGGCTCCATCAACTGTTCCACATGAGGAATCAAAGCGAACAAAATCACAGCGGTCAGCGGAATACCGATTTTTCTGCTGCGGGGAAAAGCGATGAAAGCGGTTCTGAACTTTTCCTTTTCCGCAAAGCAGAAAAACCATCCGGCAACAGCTGCGGAGAACAAAATCAGGATACTGTTGGCAATATGAAACAACATGTTTAATTTTCCATCTACTCAATACGGAGAATATCGGAGTTCTTCAACTCTTTCTCTTTCGTCTGCGGTCCCAAACCGATTTTAACGGAATCCGGAGTACGGCGAAGGATATGGCAGGAATAAACTGTTCCATCCTTCATAGTGATTTTCGCATCCGGGATCCAGAAAATGTTGAGTGGCGGCGCGGTAACCGATTTCACTTCTCCGACTTCAATTTTGATCTTGTCCTTGAACTGAACATAGTTCCGGGAGGGATCGGAAACACTCTTTCCGTTCGGATGAACGATTTTTACCGTATATTCACCCGGATTCAGGTTAGAAACAATGAAAGGAGCCTTGGGACTTCTGGAGACGCCATAAGACACGTCATTCAGCTGGATTTCGCATCCTGCGGGAAGTTTTTCGACTCTCAAAGTGGCAGATTTATCATCGAAATTCAGAAGGTTAACCTGAGAGGTTTTATATTTCGGGTCGGAAAATTCGACTTTCTCATGAGGGATAATCTTCATTTCACTCTTTTTCTTGGTGTCCTGCACCTTGGAAACTTTCTGCGAGACATTATTGAACTCTTTCTTCTCGAAAATAACCATGTCCCCGTCTTTCACGATCCGGCAATCCTTGAAACGTTCGCCCGTCCGCGTGAAAATAATATCGGCATTGGGAATCCAGAGGTCCTTGCGTTTGAGCGTAACATGCTTTTTGTCCGCAGTCAGTTCAAATGTTTCAGACTCGGAATCCGGTGATAACGGATGCGTAAACTCAATGGTATGCTTACCGGCAGGGACACCGATAATTTCAAACTTTTCAGATTTTTCGGGATCAGCTTTCGACGGCTGAGTCATACCGATGATATGTCCGTCAAAAATAATGGAAACGCCCGGAGGATTGGTAACAAATGTTACGACACCGGTATTGGACTGCAATTCAAAACGTTCCATCACATTCTGTTCCGGTCCGACTTCCACTTCACGGACTTCATCATCATAACCTTTGCAGCTGACTTTAACAGAATACTTGCCGGCTTTGATGTCTTTTTTGGTTCCGGATGCACCGAAATCTTTTCCGTCGAGCTCGATTTTTGCATTATCCGGGACACTGACAAGCGTCAAAGAACCGGGCAACTGTTTCAAATTGAACTCGGGAACTTCCGTAATTTTGTCGCGTTCCACCGATACGGTCACTTCCAACGGCTCAAAATGCTCCTTACTGACACAGACTTTATGGTTTCCTTCCTTGATCAGACTGATGGAAGCCGGAGTCTGGTCCGG
>CALCCZ010000200.1 GCA_937900075.1 uncultured Lentisphaeria bacterium | reverse complement strand
ATCGATCCCCGTGCCGGGGACGGTAACCCACGCGGCACAGTCGGCATTTTTTTCTTTCAGGGTCGCAAAGTCATATCTGTGGGCCTCGGCGTCCTCCGGCTCGGCGGCCCCCTTGAACGCCTTGCGCTCGTCGTTCACCTCGAAGAACCCGGACTCCATCGCGCGCGGCTCATTCAAGTAGAGGAAGACCCGAATGCCGTACTTCCCGCAACGTGCGACGAGTTTCCGGAGATTGGCGATCCTGTTCTCGCATCCCTCCCCGAACTCCGGATACTTCGGATCCTTCGCCAGGGTCCGCAGGACCGTGTGCAGCCAGACGGCGTTCACGCCCTGCGCGGCGAGAAAGTCCGCCAGCGCCTCATGACCGGTGCCGTCGGTGTTCAGAAGCTCCGACGACAAGATGCTGCCGTCTTCCGCCTGCTGACCATCGGGATAAGAGACCTCCGTTCTGCCGTCTATGAGCAGACCGCCATACCAGTTTTTGCCATCGTCATCGGACAGCCAGGCGGTCATTTTTTCCCGGGTGAAAGATTGTTTGTTTTCGTTTTCCGGCACGACGTTATTCACGAGCAACTGACGACCGGATTTCAAAGTGCAGATGAAGAGTCGTGAATTGGGCCCGCGAATGGGCGAAACTTTACCGTCCTGCCAGTGACACCCGCCGTCATAAGACCAGCTTTCATAATTTCCGCCTTTTGTCCGGACAATGCAGCGGATACTGCCATCCCGGCATTGAACGAAGGAATGTTCATCATAGGTTCTCAATTCTTCCGGAAGGAGAAAGCGGCTGCGTTCCGTGAACGTTTTTCCATTGTCTGTTGACACGAACATTTTTGTACCGTAAATTCCGGGGTCGGCAGGACATTGTCTTTCATCGTTATGGAAACTCCAGACGCTGATTGGCAGGGACCAGGTACCATCCTGCTGGACTATGGGTTTGTTCATCATGATGCCGTCGGCGATACGTCTCGGGGCGGACCAGCGGAAACGGGAAATATCATCATCGGGGTTTTCGAGAACGGCGCACCAGACACCGGCATAGCCGTCGAAAATATTACCGACCATGAGGGAACGGCTTTGTGTCCAGAAGAGCCACAGCCTTCCGTCTGGAGCTATCCAGGGGGTGGCATCATACGCCCGGACATCGTTTTCCGGCGGGTCCACTACGCAAACGGGGGGAGTCCAGGTTGTGCCGTTATCGTCGCTGCACCATACGGGTACAAAGTTTTCGGGTCCTTCACCGGTTCCTCCGGCATAACACAAAACGAAAACCCGTCCGGCAGGGCTTACGCAAATTCCGGGAATTCCTTGATAAGTTCGTGCGGATAACTGATGTTTTTCGTTAGCGGGTGTTACCCCGGGACTATACGATACGTATGTTTTCTGTCTATCCATTGTTTTACCTCGGATTGTTGTCTGAAACGTGCCGCGTGGCAGTTTTTTATGTTTTTACCATGCAGATTATTATTTTGGGGTACTATAGCATTTTTAGAGCATTTTTTCAATGTTTCCTCTTACGGATATCCGTACTTTTTTCCCCCTATACGGACAATTGGACGGACAGTGGTCAAAAAAACTCAGGAAACGGAGTTGATTTCTTCATTGGATAGCGTTATATTGCACAAAATATTAAACATAACCAAACAAACATCAGGGAGATAAAAATGTATACCGTATCCGAATTGATACATGCCCTCACGGAGAAAGGTGCGGTCAAGCCGTTCTCTTTTCTTTATGATGGAAAGCCTTTTGATTTTTCCGGGATCACGCCGGGAATCACGCAGAAGAACGGAGACCAACTTCAAATCACGTATGATCTGATTCCCGGACTGCTCCAATTATCCCTTGATGCCGTCTTCTATTCCGATTTTCCCGTTGTGGAATACACACCGCGCCTGATCAATACGGGAAAACAGCCGACCGGAATCATTTCGGACTTCAAGTCTCTGGACTGGAGTGTTCATCCGGATTCCACATTCGGGCAGGCCAGAATTAATAACTGGATTCTGACGAATGACAGAAGGGTCCGGATCCGCTACAATTTAGGATCGACCTGTTCCCCGGTGGATTTCTTTCCGCAGGTGCGCGATCTCTTTCCTCTTCAGGGAAGCAATTCTCTCGAACTGAAATGTGCACACGGACGTTCCTCTGCCACATTCCTGCCGTTCATGGGGATTGATCTTGCTCCTCAGAACGGAATCAATCTAGCGATCGGGTGGAGCGGTGCTTGGAAATTCAATGCTGCATTTGATACCATCGGCGGAGTCTGTCAGGGGTGTGGCGAACGGGGATTTACGATATCCTCCGGCATGGTGGATTCCTCGTTCCGGATCCTTCCCGGAGAGCGGCTGCTTCAACCTGGCATCATTCTCCATGTCCGTGACGGCAAGGATGTTGCCGATGCCCAGAACGAGTTCCGCCGGTTCATGGTTTCCCATCATGCTCCGCGCAATGGGAAAGGTGAACTTCAGAGGCCGGCCATCTGTTTTCTAACCTGGGGCGGGCTCGAATCTGACAAGATGCTCGACCGCATAAAAGTCATTCGTGAGCATCAGCTCCCGTACGAAAGTTTCTGGATTGATGCCGGATGGACTGGAAGCGATTCATACTGTCCGCATTTCTGCGAGGAAAACACCACATCTGAAAGCGACTGGTACAACCGCGTGGGAACCTGGCGGATCAACCGCTATGCGCATCCGAACGGGATCCGCGAGGTTTCCGAGACTGCACATGCCGCCGGACTGCGCATGCTCGTCTGGTTCGAATCGGAACGCATTGACCATCAGTGCGGTTCCCCGCTGCTCACCGAACACAAGGACTGGCTCCTTTCTCGTGAGGGAGAAGGATCCGATCTTCTGAATCTCGGAAATCCGGAAGCACTCAAGTATCTGATCAAAACCGTCGGCGATATCCTGGACGAGGAGAAAATCGACGATTACCGTCAGGATTTCAATATTGAACCGCTTCCGTTTTGGCGTGCTGCCGATGCTCCGGACCGGAAGGGAGTCACTGAAATGAAATACATCGAAGGTCTTTATCTCTTCTGGCAGAGCCTCCGGAAACGGTTTCCGGACCTCTTCATCGACAACTGTGCTTCGGGCGGACGCCGTCTGGACTACAAGCTGTGCGACATGAGCTATCCGTTGTGCCAGAGTGATTTCGCCACGTACCGGGAATACAACGAAGAGTGCATTCAGCTCGAAAATATCTATTTGGACCAGTGGATTCCGCTTCACGGCTCGCTGAACTGGGGCGAAAATGACCTGTACCACGCGTTCAGTGCGCTGGGCTGCGGATACGGCAGCAAGATTTGGCAGTTCAACGGACGCGAGCCGGAAGCTGGACACGACTATGATCTTCACCGGAAGACTCTGCTCTGGGGCAAAATGATGCGCGATATGAAGATGAAAGCCGATGTCAAAATCCTGGTGGATTTTCCGGAGATCGACCTCACACGCTGGTGCGCAGAACAGATTTTCGATGCCAAAGCGCAAAAAGGAATGGTCCTTGCGTTCCGCCGTAAGAATTCCCCGGATCCTGTCCAGATTCTGCCGTTGGACGGTATCTGTCCGGATTCCGTTTATGAGGTGGAATACTTTACCGGTGAGACGGAAACGCTTTCCGGCAAAGAGCTTCAGGTGTATTGTGCGAAACTGGAAAAGCCGCGCTCGTTCCTGCTGTTCAAATACAGCGTAAAACAGTGAATATGGTACTGTACCGCATTAGATATCCCATATCTTTTTGTAATCTGCAGGGAACAGCGGAGAAGAATATCTCCAGTGTTGCATGCATGTTGTTTGACCTGATGCAAACGTTATGTACACGATATGAAAAATACCGGATACTTTTGAGACTGGCGTCTAAGTCAAAAAAAGTCAGAAAACGGAGTTGATTTCTTCATTGGATAGCGTTATATTGTGTAAAATAAGAAATCCGTAATTAAAAAACAGAACTAATAGCAAGGAGATTTTTTTATGTTTTCCGCATCCTCTTTGAAATTTCTTGAAGAGTTTCTTAAGGCTTCCGGTCCGTCCGGATTTGAATTTGAACAGGCAGCTGTATTCCGCAAGTATCTGTCGCAATGGACGAAAGAGATTCATGTGGACAACATGGGGAACAGTATTGCAAGATTGAATCCGGGAGCGAAATTTCAGGTTATGCTGGATGGCCATTATGATGAAATCGGATTTCAGGTAGTCAATGTTCTGAATGAAGGCTTGATTTCCTTCCGTTCCGTTGGTGGAATTGATCCGCTGACGATTCCCGGTATACAGGTGGAAGTGCTGACGGAGAAAGGTCGCATACCCGGAGTTATCGGGCGGAAGCCGATTCATTTGCAGACGCCGGAAGAACGGAAACAGGTACCTGAGATGAAGAATATGTGGATAGACATTGGTGCATGCAGCAAAGAAGAGGCGGAGAAGTTGGTGAAAGTCGGGGATCCTGTAGCATTCAGAGCCAACTTTACACGTCTTTCAGAGAATCGTGTTATGTCCAAGGGACTGGATGACAAAATCGGAGCTTTTGTTATAGCGGAAGCCTTCCGTATCATAGCGCAGTCCGGTAAAAAACTTTCCAAAAATGTTGGTGTTGCGTGCATGGGTGCTGTTCAGGAGGAAATCGGGTGCCGTGGAGCGCAGGCGGGAGCATTTGGGATCCAGCCGAGTGTCGGAATTGCAGTTGATGTGGGTTTTGCGACGGAAGTTCCCGGAATCAGTGAAGACGAATACGGAAGACTGATTATGGGCAAGGGCCCGGGATTGACCCGAAATGCCGACAACAATCCGCCGTTGCTGAACCGGATTATCCGGATAGCGGATAAGAAGAAACTGCCTTATCAGGTGGAAACGGGTCATCGTGCCACGGGCGGTACAGATACTGCCCCGATTCAGGTTTCCCGTTCGGGTGTTGCCACTGCGTTGTTCAGTATTCCGAACCGTTACATGCATACTCCGGTTGAAGTTTGCGATTTGCGGGATGCGGAAGCAGCGGCGAAACTGATAGCGGAAACGGTACTGTCCTTCAAGGGCGATGAGACGTTCCGTCCGGGCATAGACTGACGCGAGGGTATTATGGGGGCGTTTTATCTTTTTTCCGGGAATGAAGATTTTTCCATCAAGGACCGTACGGGTGAGTTTATCCGCGGTCTTTGCGGTGAGATACCGGAAGACAATACTGCGTTGGAAATCATACGTGGTGATACGGAAAATGAAAAGGCCCATGTGGTATTGAGGAAATTGCTTGCCGCATTGGAAACGCCCTCGTTTTTAGAGCCCCGTAAAATCATCTGGCTGAAACATTTCAACAAGTTTGATGAGGCGGCTGCGGAACCATCGACAAAAAAGAAGCCATCCTGTCTTGATTTGCTGTCGGACTTCCTCAAAAAAGGCATTCCGGAGGATACTACGCTGGTGATTGACGGGCCTTTGGATCGCCGGAAAGCATTTTACAAGCTCTGTGAAAAGGTATGTCAATCCTCCGGCGGGAAACTGGAATGGTTTGAGAAGGCAGATGTCAAAAGCAAGGGCTACATGGCGAATCTGACGCACCGCATCAAGGAAATGGCGTTGAATTCCGGTGATAAGCGTATCAATGATGATGCTGCCGCATTTTTAGCGGAGACAGCGGGCGCGGATGCTCCTCGCCTGAAAAATGAAATCGACAAGCTGATCGCTTATGTCGGGGAGCAGCGTGTGATTACTTTGCAGGATTGCTGTAATATCTGTTCGCGGAATGCGGAAACGTTGTCCTGGGAGTTCGCGAGTGCTCTTGCGGAGCGGAATGCTTCGAAAGCGTTGGAACTGATACCCGGTCTGATTGAAACCATGGAACAGGAGCGGGGCGGCAGTTCCCGTCCGGAGATAGCGATTTCCGCTGCTGCTCATGCAGAATTTCAGCGATTGCTTGCGATTCGCTGTGACGGTCAGAAGTTTCATTTGCCGGAAAATGCGACGCCGGATGATTTCTACGCGTTGTCTGCGCGAAAAGATGAACTCCCGGAAAGTCCGTTGTTGTCCATGCATCCGTACCGGGCATTCAAGACATGGGAAAATGCAGCCCGTTTTTCCAGTTATGATTTTGTTTGTGCGTTTCAGGCGATTTTAGATGCGAGTCTCAGCATGGTAACGGGCGGTGATGCGCGAATGGCATTGGAGAAATTAGTAATGATTATTGCTGGAGAAAGAAGATGAAAGAACCGGCACAGCAGAAAATAGTAGCGCTGGATATCGGCGGGGTCTGCGTTTCCATTTTGGTCAATAATGTTTTGCGGAAAAGAACATCCGCTGTGGATGAAAAAATACTCCAGGATGTGTTTTCCGTGGAACACCATCTGGAATGCGGTGAAGTGACAACGTCGGAATGGGCGGATTCTCTCCGGAAATATTTTCAGATTGACGACATTTCCAGGGATGAGGCATTAAAAATCTTCCGTTCCGTAATCGGGACACCTCTGTCCGGAGTTTGCGATGCGGTAAGACGGGCAGCAGCCCGCGGTTACCGTTTCATCTTTTTATCCAATACGTCCAGTATACACATGGAGGAATTTCTGTCAAAATTTGAATTGCCGTCTCTTGTTTCCGGGGCAGTTTTCAGTTATGCTGCGGGCAGTATGAAACCGGACCCTGGGATTTATGAAGCATTCGAGAAACAATACGGGAAACCGTGCTTGTATTTTGACGATAACAGAAACAACATTCGTGCAGCCATGGAACGTGGCTGGAATGCGGTTCTGTTTGATTCGTTTACGCAACTTGACGAACTTTGTATTTGAACCTGAACAACCGAGAAAACCGGATCGGAAAATCCCATGATAGCGATTAACAGTCAGACAGATTTCCTGCTTACCTCCCGTTGGGCGCAAGATGGGGACGGGAAGTATGTTTATGATTATAACCGCTATGTGCCGGATGGGAAACTTGTCGGGTGTGTTTCTACGGCGGCTGGTCAGATTCTTTATTACTGGGCAATGCTTGGAGCGGATGTATCGTTTTCCGTGAAGGCGAGTGATTACTGTTATTACCGGAACGAGAAGATAACCGCAGCGGATATGTATGATTATTGCGGGATTTCTCTGGAGCGGCTGAATCATCTGCTGTCGGAAATCACATACGATGGAGCGAATGAAGATACAGATGAAGATATAGCGGCATTGAGTATTGCGGGGACGTTCATTCATAAGAGCAAAATTTATTCCGGGGAAACGTTAGCGGTTATTGATACAGTAATGTTTGAACGGGTAGGACTTCACGGGAATCTGCTGGATCCGGATGTGTCGAAGGATATCTACATCCGGATCGCCGAGAGTATCAGGAACGGATGTCCTGCGCTTGTCGGGCTGGATATTCCGGGTCATGCCGTTGTGTTTGACGGATATGATCCGGAGACCGGTTCTTTTCATGTTAATTACGGCTGGGGAACAAGAGCATCCTCCGATAAGTATTGGAACGAGAATTTAAAATGTTACGTTGGTACGGGCTGGTATTCCTTTGAAGAACTTCAAAGAAACGGTATCGTATCGGCAGTGGTTGATGTCCGTGCTACAGATTTTACAGTACGGAACGGGTCCGTCTTTTCCGGATATATTCTCGTAGATGGCGAGACACTGGAGGTTCAGCCCGGTGGACAGGTTGTCAATGCGGAGTTTCAGAAAGGTTCCGTCCTGAATGTATTTTTGAACGGCAAAGCGGAAAATATTACGGTCGATGGCGGTATATTCCTGTTGTACGGAACAGCTGCCGGGATTTCTGTCCGGTCCGGTAGATTGAGCGTTCTTCAGAAAGGCAAAGCGGGGAATGTAAGCTTATCCGGTGGGGAGATCCGTATCAGTCAGACGGCAGAACTGGATGGAGTTGAGATTACCGATGGAGTTTTCACTGCGGAAGGCGGAGGTGTTTTGAGCAATGCTGTTTTTTCCGGCGGAACCGGTTCCTTGAACGGATGTACTTCGAAAAAGATAAAGATTTCCGGCGGAACGGTTTCTGCGAGCGGGGGAAAGATTACCGGGGCGGAAATTACCAGTGGAACATTTACGGCAGGGGCCGGCAGCATTTTGAATGAAGTGAAACTGAAAGGCGGACTGCTTACCGCTGGAGAAGACAGTGTACTGAATGGATTGACGGCAGATGCGGGAAATGCGGTTGTTGCCGGGGAAATCAAAAATGCTGAAGTGTCTCTGCAGGGAGTTGTTGAGCTGGAATCCGGCGGTATCTTGGACGGGGCATCAATTCATTCCGGTGGGCATTTGAACATGGAACACAGTGCTGTGGACAACGTATTTGTTTCCGACGGCGGATTCTTTTCTGCGGAATACGGCAGTATTCGTTCCGGAACTGTGACAAATGGCGGTTCCGCAGAGGTGAATTATTCCGAGTGGAACGGGGCAACCGTGTTTTCCGGCGGCGTTTTAACTGCGGCGGATACGCAATTTACCGATTTGTCTTTGTATTCCGGCGGCAACGCAGTGTTGGAAAATTGTACGGTCAATAATCTGACATACCATTCCGGGGCAGTTTTGTCGTTAGCCGGGGGTGTAACGGTTACCGGAACATTGTCAGTCGGCGCGACCTTGTCAACAGAGACAGGGAACTGGGATTGCGGAAGTTTGTATTTTCTGTTGAACGAGAAAGGGAAACCGGACGATTTGCCGTTTATTGAAAATCTCGGTGTTTTTACGAAGCTGAAGGACATTGTTCTTGTAGTGAGTGAAAAACAGAAATTCGGAACCTATTTGCTGTCGGAAGGGGCTGTGAATTTTACGGCGTCAGTGAGCTTGCTTGTCCCGCAGCATACCATGGGCGAAACACTGACACTTTCCGTGCCTTGTACCATTGATGGGATTACCTACACGGTGACTTCCGGCGATGACGGTATCTTAGAACTCGAAATAAAGGATATTACTCCCCCGGATGCTCCGGTACTGACTTGTTCCACTCTGGAACCGACGAACCGGAATGTCAGTGTCAGTGCATTTTTCAGTGCGGACACGGTGGAAAAATATTATTCATTTGACAAAGTGAACTGGCAGACTTATACAGGGAAAATAACACTGAAAGACAATAGCACTGTATATGTCCGCGCGCTGGATGCAAGCGGAAATGAATCGGAAAACAGTATTGTCATTGAAAATATAGACCGTATTCCGCCCGCTGCACCTGAAGTTACTGCCGATTGTACCGAGCGTACGGCGGGTAATGTTACCCTGACGGCAGTTTATGATTCCGAGCCTGGGCTCCGTAATTTATATTCCCGGAATGGCGGTGTTACCTGGCTTGCGTACACGGATCCGGTTGAGGTTTCACAAAACTGCGATTTACTGTTCCGTTCCATGGACCTTGCCGGTAATAGCAGTGATACCCTGTGGCATGTGGAAAATATTGACCGGGTGGCGGATCTGCCGGTCATAACCCGCAGTACATCGGCTCCGACCTTGGAATTGACCTTGACTTTTTCCTTTGCGGATGATATTGTCCAAAAAGAATTTTCCTTTGACGGAAAGAACTGGACCGATTGTCCGGATTCGCTGACCGTCCGCAAAAATGGGCTGATTTCCTTCCGTGTGACAGACGATTTGGGAAATGTCGGAACCAGCACGTACCGTGTTTCCAATATAGCCTCTGCCGAGGGAGTGGTTCTCACCGGGAGATCGGGCGACAATCCGCAGAGTCTCTTTCAGCTTTCAAAAGACGGTTTTTCCCGAACTCTTTCTCTATGCACCGACAATCATTCAGTGGCGCTCTACAATGCGCCCGCTGTTCAATGGCGCTCTGCGCTTCAAGGAAAAGACTGGAGTGCGGGCGGAAATGTCACAGTCCCGATCAAAACAGGCGCTCCGATTGTGTTTAATTCCGATTCTGACGGAGTGACCGATGTGTTTTTTGCTTCTGTTCAGGGGAAGTGGAGTGGCGGATATGAGGCGGTGAATGCAGTTACGGAAGAATCCGCTTCTCTCTTCGGCAAGAATATAATCGGTGATTTCTTCACGGGCAGTACAGACACAACGGTCCTTTGTCTTACCGATGATATCTGGGGTGATGCCTTGCTGACGGAAGACAGTTTTACCATTTGTCCAACCGTAATAAAAAAATCTGTTGCCCGGGTCCGGGATATTACGGAGATCCGTGCCGGAGCCGGGAATGACATTGTTGATTTGACCTCACAGCAGTTTTCCGATGTGATGAATACAACGGTTCGCGGGGGCAGCGGCAATGACGTAATCTGGGGAAGTGCAGGCGGTAATATGCTGTTCGGGGATGGCGGCAATGACCGCATTTCCGGTGGAATCGGTAATGATGTGATAGCCGGAGGGGCAGGCAGTGATACTCTGTATGGCGGGGGCGGCAACGATATCTTCTGTTTCTGTACCGATTGGGGCATAGACAGTGTGATTCAGACGTATGGCGGCAATGTAACGCTTTGGTTTTCCGCCGGCAGTCTGGATAATTGGGATAGTGAGAAACTGGTTTATACGGATGGACAAAACTGTGTTTCCGTGGAAGGGGTTCCTGCAGAGAAAATTACGTTGAAATTCGGTGATGACGGCAGCGATGAATATGTCCATTTGTCCGTGCAAGGTGCATTTCTGGAAAAGACCTCTGAGAAAATTTTTGAAACCGATAAAAATCTGTTGGCATAAAGAACATACGACTCCGTATCGGTGTCAGTTAATAATATGGAGAATTTATTATGGAATTGCAGAATTGGAAAATTTTATTTGATGAAAAGAATAACGGACTTCAAAATGGTTTTCCGAACCGGATCCCGGTGGAAGCAAAAACGGCTGTTGTGCCCGGTATGGCTCAAGTAACTTATCCTGGAAAGCAGGGGGTATTCTGGTACTGGACTGAGATCGGACCTTGCCGGCTTTCATCGCATCAGCGTGCGGTTCTTGTGTTTGAGTCCGTTGATTATGTTGCGGAAGTATGGCTGAACGGAAAGAAAGCCGGTTTTCATGAAGGCGGCGAGACGCCGTTTACCTTTGATGTGACCGAACTGTTGGAAGCAGAGAATCTGCTTTGTGTGCGGGTGGTCAAACCGTCCCGGACAAATTCTGTTGACGGGCTGGTATTTTCCGAAATTCCTCACAGCAATATGATGGATGATGCGGATTTTACCAGCGGCAACAGCCTCAATATTTCCGGAATCAAAAGACATGTATTGTTGAAAGCGGTTCCGGATGTTCATTTTACGGACATCCATTGTGTTGCGGATTGCCGGACCGGTCAGCTTTCCGTTACGGGAACGATTCTTAACGCGGGCGCAAAAACGGTTGAAATCACTTGTATTGCGGCTGTAGAGTTTCAGCAGACCGGAGAAAAATGCGGTGAAGGGAAAAAGAAAGTCAAGGCGGGACCTCATGCCGTCGTTGATGTCCGGTTCCGTATTCCGGTTTCCGATATGCATTTATGGGAATTGACGGATCCCTGTCTGTATCGTGTGGATTTGAATTTGCGGACCCAATATTGCGAAGACCGGATTTCCTGCCGGACGGGATTCCGCGAACTTAAGGTGGAACACGGCTATTTTTATCTGAACGGGAAACGGATTTTTCTGAAATCCACGCATACGGGCAATCACATTCCCGGCCGCTGTACTTTGACTCCTGCGGAGCGTGATTTTCTGCGGCGGGATCTTGTTCTTGCGAAGGCGGAAGGATTCAATATGGTCCGTTTCATCGCAGGAGTGGCATTCCCTGAACAGCTGGATTTTTGTGATGAACTGGGGCTGATGGTTTACGAGGAGAATCATGCAGCCTGGAATCTCGGTGTTTCCGACCGTGCGGAGGAGATATTTGACCGGGAGCTTTCGGAAATGGTGAGACGGGACCGGAATCATCCGTGTTTGACTGTCTGGGGACTTCTGAATGAAGAGAAACAGATGCCGATTTTTCATATTGCCCGCAAATCTCTTAAGTTGCTCCGGAAGCTGGATATGACCCGGCTTGTACTGATTAACAGCGGACGCTGGGACAAGGATCCGCATTTCGGGTCGGTATCGAATCCCGGCTCGAAAGAGTGGGAATATGTCTGGGGAATGGAGCGTCCGGACTTTCCCGCCTATACTCCGGAGCAGCAGAACTCCTGGAAATGGGAATGGTGGGAACGGATGGGCGAGGTGCATCCGTATCCGGGATTTCCGATTTCGCACGATGATTGCGCTATGATACGCCATCGGTTCGGGCATACCGACAAGCCCGTATTTCTTTCGGAAACGGGAATCGGCAGTATGTTTAACGTTATGCGGGTATGCCGTAATTTTGAAGCGAACGGAACGGATCCTGAAATTTTTGATTATAAATACTGCCGCAATATGGAGGAAATGTTTTTGAATGACTGGACCCGGTGGGGCTTTGCCGGATTGTATCCGTTCCCCGAAGACTTCCTTACGGCAAGCGAATTGCAGCATTCGCGTCAGCGGAGACTGTTTTTTGATGTGATTCGTTCCAATCCGCGTCTTTGCGGCTATAATCTGACGGGTATGCTGGACCATGCTCTGACCGGAGAAGGCGTATGGAGTCTGTTTCGTGAATGGAAGGCGGGAATTGCCGAAGTTCTCGCCGATGGATTTGCGCCGCTGCGCTGGTGCCTGTTTACGGATCTTGTTCCGTTTTATGAAGGGGACCCCGTTCATCTGGAGGCGGTTCTGGCAAATGAAAATATCCTGAAGCCGGGAACCTATCAGGCACAATTCCGTGTTTTTGCGGCAGGACAGGGTGTTTTGTGGAAAAAGGATGTTTCCTTCCAAATCGGAACGGAAGGGGACGGTATCGACGATCCGCCGCTGGCAACTCCGGTTCTGAACGAAACGGCAGACCTGCAGCTGGCGCCCGGCGAATATATCTTTGCCGCCGAATTGACCCACGGAGGAGCTGCATGTTCCAACCGCCAGACGTTCCGTGTTGTTCCGGTAATGCCTGCCTTGCCGGATATCGAGCCGGTCATGGCGGTGGCGGTTAATGATATCGACCGTGCATTTTTCCGGCATATTGGATTGACGGTAAAAGAGTTTGAACCGGGCAGGAAAAACGGATTGCTGATTATCGGTCATGGTAAGGACTATTCCGGGGAAGGTAATGCTGCTTTCTGGAGTCAGGTACGTTCTTTTCTGGAGTCAGGCGGAAACGTTCTTGCCTGTTCCCATACGGCTTTCCCCGGTTATGATGCCGGCAAAACCTTAGGTCTGAAAAAGACCATCAAAGCCCAGGACGGATTCTCCATGGAATGGGACTGGTTGTATCATAAGGAAAGCGTACTGAAACAAGACCCCGTGTTTGACGGTGTAGCACCCGCCGGACTTTTAGACTGGGAACTTGCATCTGTTATGGCGCGCGGCGTCGTATGGACCGGGGATGATCCGGACAATGTTCTCGCGGCGTCTTTTGGCACGGGCATGCTCACACTGTCGGGGTATATTTCCGGAATCAAACTCGGAGAATATCATGTGGGAAAGGGTGTCCTGATGATGAATGCCTTTAATCTGCCGCCCAATGAACCGAATCATAATCTGCCGCCGTTTGAAATCAAAATTCCCGCGGCTGACCGTTTGTTTATCAATTTGCTGAAAAAACTCGGAACAAAGAAATCCGGAGGAAAATAACGATGTCATCCGAAGAAAAATATCCGCCGATTCTGGACGGATCTTCACGCTGGTTCGATCACCGTCTCTTCAATCAGAATTTTAATCAGGCAGCAACGGAGGCTTATGTGCCGAAAACGGTGGAAGAACACCGCATGCGCCGGGATATGGCTATCCGTCAGGTGAAACTTTCCGCCGGACTGGAGCCGGAAATCCGTTTCAGTAAAAAATCGCCCCGGGTAATGAACCGTCACGTCTATGAAGGAGTTGCGATTTATGATGTGGATATTGAGACACTGCCGGGCTTGAGACTGACGGGTAATCTTTTTATGCCGGAAAAAGCGGATAAGCCGCTGCCCGGTATTCTCTGCCCTCACGGACACTGGACGAACGGTCGAGTCCACAACGACCAGCGTGGCGGTGTCTCCATGCGCAGCTTTGAATTTGCCAGACTGGGTTTTGCCGTGTTCTCATACGACATGATCGGGCATAACGATAATAACGACCTGCCGCATTATTTTCCGACTGAACTGAAACGCAGCTGCGATTTGAACGGAGTTTCCACTTTCGGTTTGCAGACGGCGAACAGCTTGCGGGCTGTGGATTTTCTGGCATCGCTTCCGGAAGTCAATGCTGATTTGCTCGGTTGTACCGGTGCCTCCGGCGGTGCTTCGCAGACATGGTTTATCGCTTTGCTGGACCGGAGAATCCGTGCCATTGCCCCTGTCTGTATGCTTTCGGGGCATTATCAGGGCGGCTGTCCCTGTGAAGAAGGTCCGCTTTTGAGAACCCGTGGACTGACAAGTTTTGATATTGTGGCGTCTCTTGCACCGATGCCGATTATTTTGCCGTCTGTAACCGGCGACTGGACAAATCTCAATCCCGCATACGAAATCCCGCGTTTGAAACAGGTTTACGCCCTTTACGGCGCAGATAAAAACGTTTCCAGTTTCTATTACGATGATCTTCACAATTACAACAAGCGGACCCGTGAACATGTCTATGCCTGGTTCAAACGTCAGCTGATGGATGCGGAGGAAACACAGGACCGCCTTCCTGAGGAAGATATTCCCGCACCCGCTCCGGAAATCCTGTGGCACAATGGTAAGAAACCCGAACCCGCTTCAGAGGAAAAAACAGCGGAAGCAATCCGGTTGATTACTCCGGTATATACAGAGCCTGCATTGGACATGCCGGACGGTTTCCAGAGCTGGAAATTCCGCAATACCGATATTCTGAGACGCATGATCGGTTCCGACCGCCCAACTGAAAATGTCGTTGAACGCGAGGCACGCCGCTTTCAGGATATGCCGTTCGGACAGTACGACCCGCACGTCGTTTCGCGGCGCGGAGTCGGGGATATTGTGGCACAGGTTCGTTTTCTGCCCGGGAAACCGACAAGTGATAAGCGCGGATTTCTGATTGTGACACCGGAGAGTTTCCATGAATTTCTCGGAGATGGACGTTTTTCCGGAATCGTCAATGAACTGATGAAACGCGGCATACCCGGTATGGGAATTGAATTGCTCGGCAGCGGAGAAACGGAAAAAATGCTTTCGATTTCCACCCGGGACAATGGCGAGAAGACACAATACGCTTTCGAACATTCCCTGTTTTCCATGCGTGTACAGGATATTGTAACATCGGTCGTATTGATGCGTGAACGCGGTATTCCCAATGTGACATTGCTCGCTCCGGCGGGAACTGCCCCCGCCGCTCTCGCCGCAGCAGCTCTGCTCGGCGGTATGCCGCTGGTCGCGGATCTCGCTTTTGCCGGTGAATCCCTGTGGATGGAGCCGTTGAACTATCAGCCGCTCATCGGAAAAATCGGCGGTCTTGCCGGATTAGCTCTTTTAAATGCGGAAAAATCCGTTACTTTCTGCAATGTCCCGGATCCGCTCCGGAAGCTGCTTGCGGACCATCCATGCCGTCTTGCGGACGGGACATGGAACGAGCACGTTTTATCTGTATTCTGATTGCAAAAAAACTTTCCCGTGATATATTATAAACCGCATGATATTTCATGGGAAAGGTTTTATTCAAATGTTGTCTTGTTTTCCGGTCTGGTTGTTACCTGTGCTGGGCTCCGCTTTGATGCTCGGTGTATATGATCTTGCAAAGAAGCATGCCGTACACGAAAATTCCGTAATGCCGGTCCTTTTTTATGCTACGTTGTCCGGTTCCCTGTTTTATGTTGTCGTTGCAATTCTGCTGGGCAGGACCGGTGCTTTTGTGTGTTCCCCTGAAATCTGGGGCATGATTTTTCTGAAAACTCTGATCGTTTCCGCAAGCTGGATATTGGTTTACTATGCTCTGCGCGAATTGCCGATCTCCATCGCATCTCCTATTCGTGCCAGTTCGCCGCTGTGGACCTTTTTCGGCAGTCTTATCCTTTTTCATGAGGTGCCGACCGTATGGCAGGCTGTCGGCATGCTCCTGATGTTCGCAGGATATTATGCCTTTTCCGTGCTTGGAAAACTGGAAGGTATTTCGTTTCTGAAAGCAAAAGGGATTCACCTGATCGTTCTTGGCACACTGATTGGCGCAGGTTCGGCTCTCTATGATAAATTCCTTCTGAATATTCAGAAAATACCCGTGGACACGGTTCAGATCTGGTTCTCCATTGATCTTGTAATTATTCTCGGTATCGCCTATCTGATTCGGACATTCTGCTTCGGACAGAAACATCCGTTTCAGTGGCGCTGGAGTATTCCCCTGACGGGTGTTCTTCTGATTATCGCAGATTTTCTCTATTTTTACGCTGTCAGTATGCCGGATATTCAGATTTCCATTGTATCGCTGGTAAGACGGAGCAACTGTATTGTTTCCTTTGCTGTTGGCGCATGGTTCTTTCACGATGTCAATGTGAAGAAAAAAACTGCGGCTCTGCTGCTGATACTCCTGGGAATTGCAGTTCTCGCTCTTGCAAAGTGAGGAATCCGGGGGAGGTTTCCCGGCTCAAATGAAAATGGTGCTTATGGAGTTGCCGGACAAACCACCGGATGTTTTGAGTGATTGCCCGGTGCGGGATGGATGAATGACCTCAGGCAAACGTTGTGCACAGGGATGCACCGCCCCTTGGGCGGTTTCCTCCGTGCATAACGTTTGCATTCCTGCGTTTTATGCTTTGCTCATCTCAGGATTTTTCCCAAACGGCGATTTGATCGGTGTACTTGCTCCATTTTTTCTGGGCGACTTTAACTAATTCCGAATCTGCAATTTTCAGGGTTGAGCCTTTGCCGATGGTCAGCTTTTCGAGACTGTTTACATCGAGCGTATCGACTCTCACTTCGGATTCCTTGCCGATGGTCAGCGTATCTG
>CALCCZ010000199.1 GCA_937900075.1 uncultured Lentisphaeria bacterium | reverse complement strand
GTCGGTTAAGGTGATTTCTCCGCGCTGAAGCAGTTCAAGATACTTCGGACGCTTAGAGGCATAATAGGCGGTATTGAAAACAGAGGGAACGCTGAAGATTTCAGAAATCAGATAATTGCGGCGGTCATATACACGCCCTTTTCTGTCAACAATCTGCCATCCAAGGTCATAAATTAGCGGCTTAGAAATGGCAATGCGCTGACGCGCCGTACCATCATAATTTGCGGCACAAGGCAGGGTCGCAGTTTCGCAATCCAGTACAAGGTAATACTTTCTTCTCTGGTCAAGTTTCATGATATAATTCCAATTCATTGAACTAATTGAGATTCGCCATCGCTCTCTCAACTGCAAGTAAATTGTATCATATCTAAAAAGAAAAGTCAACAAAAAAATAGCAATGATTTAGACGTATTACGTCTAAAAATATTGAGAGTCAATTCAAATCATATGTCTTTCCTAACCTATAAAAATGCGCTTGTACTTTTCTATCACTTCTAATATTTTGTGTTTCTAAATACCTATTAATTGCTTTACGTGTTATTCCAAAATAATTTGCACAAGCAGTCATAGAATCAAACGTCATGTCTTCACGTTCATCTAAAAACCGAACTAAGATAGATTCGGCTTTCGGCGTATGCTTTAGTTTATCTCGGTATTCTCTATTATATTGTGCAGTAGACCATTCTAAATTTTCTAATCTATTATCAGTACGGTCACAATTTAAATGATTAACTTGTAACTAATCCATATTTTCGCACGGTTGAAAAGTGCATA
This sequence comes from uncultured Lentisphaeria bacterium, assembly GCA_937900075.1. Taxonomy (GTDB): domain Bacteria; phylum Verrucomicrobiota; class Lentisphaeria; order Victivallales; family UBA1829; genus SIG77. Next base: position 10,288 of record CALCCZ010000199.1, on the reverse strand, counting down.
AGACTAATCTATGGACAAGACATGAATGACGCCCATGAATGCCTGATAAAATAACAAATAAATAACCATTACTATATTGTGCTGGTTGTAAAATAATAGTTTTTTTACGTTTATTACTTCTTATACGTCCCTCTGTAGATATTTCATAATCTGGATAATCTTGTATTTGTTTCCATTGTTCCATTATAGCAACCTCCTTAATTGTTCTATTATAAAGTAATTTTATTTTGATGGTACTATAAATAAATGAGGACTTATAAAGTCCTCAAAATTTTGAATATGTTCTTTTCATCATAAGCAATGCCTACCCAATTCTCTCTATTGGGTTTTTCATCATCAAATAAAATCGCCGTTTCGTTGCCAAAAAGACTTTTTGGTGTACCATATGGCACGATATGAATTTCATCCCACTCAACAGAAGGGATATGCTTTTTGAGCCAGTTGAGTTTTGCAAGCGTTACGGCTTCGTCAAATTCACCTGTACTATCTTTAGCAAGCCAGCTAATAATCCCAACTTGATAGCCTTTAGACTGCATCTTATGAATCAGTCGCGCGAATGTAGCAAGGTGTATCAGAGGCTTAGCTTCTATATAAGGGCGCGCGTTGTGATTGATAAGGTCATCAAGCCATCCCTCGACACCATAAAGGTCAATCCACGTACCATCACAATCAAAGTATATTTTTTTTATCATTTTATGATTTCCTTTCCTCTTGATGATTAAAGTATATCATATAGTAGAGAAAAAATCAAGGAGTTAAATTAGACGTTTTACGTCTAATAATAAAAAGAGAGGACTGGCCTCTCTTTATTTATATGTAATCACTTCTTCTTCTTTCAAACGGATACTCCCTTCGCCAAAAAATTCGTTGAATTTTTCAATGCCCCAATTGAAAAGATTTTCCATCCATTTTTCGCCAAAGATGTCAATAGCAGGAACCCATGTGCTACTATTGCTATCCCACACTTCCTCTCTATCAGTAATCCAATAATGCTGAATTAAAAAGTGAATTGCAGAATAATAATCTGCGGCAATGCCGATATTACCATGGTTTTCTTCGGATATTACAATAACTTTCATTTATATTCTTTCCTTTCTTTATTGTATTCATACTATATCATACTTTTTCTATATTGTCCAGTATGCATATTAGACGTATTACGTCTAAATTTAGCAATAAAAAGAAAGTGCAGAATTACTCTGCACTTTCACGCTTCGCCTTGGCTTCCGCTTTCTTGCGACGTGCTTCGGCATCCTTCTTCATCTTTTCCTCTTTCTTCTGCTTTGCTTCTTCTGCCTTGCGGGACTTCTCTTCAAGATGCATCTTATAATCTTCTGCCATAGAATAACCGTCATACGGTTCACCATCACGACTACCCTTGGGAACCTTAAAGGTCATTACCAGATAACCTTCTTCATCATCCTTGCCCACAATCGGAAAACAGAGTTCCTGCGAACCAGTGCGGAGAACTTCGTATTCACACTCCGTCATCAGTTCCTTAACTTTTTCCATGATTTCTTCACGGACTGCATCAAACTTGGTTGCCATTATATCAACTTCCTTTCATTTGGTATCTGTATTATATCATATAAGATAAGGATTGTCAAGACCTTTCTTCGATTAGAAGGAAATTTTTTTCAACCTTTACTGCACCTTGACGCCCTTACACGCTCGGCAGGGTTTTGTTGCGAGACTTAAAAGCCTTATCTTTTGTATATGTATTATACCAAAATTAAATGATTTTGTCAAGAACTTTCTTTCATTTTCTAAAAATATTATAATATATTTTTTGAAAAAAATCAAATTTTAATTAGACGACTTACGTCTAACTATTATACATAAAAATAGGAATGAAGATTATACTTCATTCCCATTTTTTAATTACATTATTAAAAAAAGTTGTCAACCTTTTTTTATTTTATTGCGATTGCGGTCACGCCATTATCATGACACCATGCCACAAAATCCGTTGCGGATAATTTTTCGGCAAGAGTGGTCATTGAAACCTCATTTACATCAACCGCAATCGGCGTAACTGTGGTGCTTGCGCTCTTAAAAAACCGACGGCGCACAGTTTCATCTCCCCAACTAAGACGGGTGCTCACATAACGATTTTTAATCATGGTATAATTGGCAACAAAGCCGGGACAGTTAGGGAGTTCCTCAAAAGTGTGCGTCTGTTTTTTTTCGGGAGACATTTGTTTTGCACTGCGGCTGGCGAGTTCCGCTTCGCTCCAATTCCGGTATTTCTTCACACGTTCCAGTACAGTAGAGTAAGGAGCCCAGACGGCGATTACGACATCCGCCAATTTATCTATGTTCTGTTCAAAGAGCAAGGGAACATCGAGAATGATGAAAGGGGTATTTTTTCTACGGTATTCATCAATTTGTGAAATCATTTGTTTTTTGAGAACAGGCAATACGATATTCATCAAAGCCACTAATTCGTCATTTGAGGGAAAGACGATTTCCGCCAAGGCCTTTCTATCTAATTGTCCATTGGCATCAAAGACGCGTTGCCCCCAGCGTTCCAAGATATTCTGCATGATTTCCGGATGCTTATCGCGATACAAAGCATGTACCATAGCGTCCGCATCAATGCAGGGGATGCCTTTTTGTTGAAAATACTGGGAAACAATGGATTTACCACATCCAATGCCACCGGTTAAAGCTACGACAGTCAATTTGTCAATCATCCTTCTGTTTGCCTACAAACCGGACGATTCCGCATAATACCACACATAAGAGTTCCATGTGAAGGAAAATGAAGAACCATTTTATCAATCCGGCAGAGAACACAAGTTAACATGCTTCGAATTTTTCATAGAAGAGGAAAACGCGCAGCATTGAAACCATAATTTGGGGGAAAGATCAGTTTTGAAAGCCGGAAAATACATTAAGAGATGGAAATTCCGGGAAATCTTGCCGAAAAAAAAGGATTTTTTTCTAATTATGGCAAGCAATCGAACCAATCGATGCTATATTGTAACACAGATTCCAGTAAAATTCAAGTATAAAAGCAAAAAAAAATTAAATTTTTCGAGAGGCAACGATGCAGAGACAGGTTAGTAAGAAACTGATAGCGAGTGGAAAATGGCTTACTCTTTCCCAAATTCAATATGTTTCCCATGATGGTACAACGCGGATATGGGAAACTGCGGGTCGTAAAGAATCGCGTTCGGCAGTTGGTATATTGGCGACATTCAAAAATACGGGAGAAATCGTTTTGATACGTCAATATCGGCCACCATTGGATCGTTTTGTTATTGAATTTCCGGCAGGTCTGATAGATCCCGGGGAAACACCGGCTGAGGCGGCACTGCGCGAACTGAAAGAGGAAACCGGCTATACGGGGAAGATTATCCGGATTTTTTCGAATACCTATCCATCACCGGGAATGTCCGAAGAGACTATTTCTCTTGTCCGCATGGTAATTGATCCTGCCGAACAAAAGGACCTCCGGACGGATTTTGACGACAGTGAATCCATTGAGACATTTATTGTGAACCCCGCGGAAGCCAGTCTTTTTTTGGAAGAAGCCGTAAAACGGGGAGATGTTATTGACTCCAAGGTACAGGCATTTTTTACAGGGCTTTGCGGGTTGAATGATCCGGAATAAAAAAGCACTGCGGAGCATGAAAATTCATATCAAAAGAACCCGATTATAAATCAGGAAAGGATGTTAAAGAAATGACACTTCGGGAAGCACTTGTTCGGTTAGGTTTTGAAAATACGGTTGTCGATTTCCCCCCGGAAACGGCAGATGCGGAATTTTTAGAGAACTCCGATGATTTATCTTTTGCAGAACAGGATGTGCGTGACAATGCGACATACTGTTCTATTCCAGCGGATATTGCCGATAAAATGGCTGTTGCTGCCGCTATTGCCCGTAACGAGCCCGCTGTTGCCGTTATTGCCCGTTTGATATTCCGGATTGTATTTCTCAGTTCACAGGATTCTCCGGTCCGCTGGGCATGGCAGCCACTGGACCAGTATCTGAAAGACAATGCCGGTCCCATGTATCTTCTGATTGCAGCCGGCTGGGCACCGGTCATGCGGAAAATGCATAAAGAGATTTCGATACCGGAAGAGGTTACGCGGGCAACGTGCTACCAGCTTCGGGCCTACTGTGATAACCATATTACGGGTACCGGCAAGTGCGGTATCTATCCGAATCAGCTTTCCTGGATGCATTACTATTTCAATCCGGAACAGCCATTTATCCGATTGGGACGTTTTGAATTCCGCTGGCTGCTGCACTATACCGATTGTCATGTTTACCGTAATAAAGCGACCGGAAAACTTGTGATTTTTGCTATTCCGGGGCTTCAGTTTGATGTCAATGGATTTGCGGTTGAAAACCGACCCGATTCCCCGGAGCGCGCTTTTACCTCATTCTTTGAGAAAGACGAAGAAAAAGGAATCGTTTCCGGCAACACAGTTGATGAATTCGGCTGCACGTCCAAAGAAGCGACAGTGTTGAATGTTTCTGAATACGATCTGATGATTGGCCGAGGGATGCCCGTCCTTGAAATGCATATTCCCAATGGTGGTGGAATGACCTCCGATGAGGCAGAAAAATCTTTCCGTTATGCTAAAAATTTCTTCCGGGAACTCTATGCAAACCGGCCGGAACGGATTCCTGTTGCAATCGTTTGTTCTTCCTGGATTTTCAATCCCAATCTGCCTGAAATCCTTTCTCCTGAATCCAATCTGGTACGGCTGCTAAAACGGGTTCATCCGGTTCCGCGTTCCAGTTCCCGGACCGATGGTCTCTGGTTTATATTCCGTCATGAAGGAGCCTTTGATCTTCTGAAGGTTCCAAGAAAGACGAGTCTGCAGAGAGCGGTTACCGATTTTATAGCGAAAGGCGGCAGATGGCGTGTAGGTGGCATGTTCCTTCTCATGGATGAAATTCATTGAGAAACATTCTTTTGCAGTGAGTCGTTTTTTTCATCATGAACAGAATCACGTCTATTGCCATAATCTCGCTTGTTCTGGCTGCCATTTTTACGGGAGTTGTCTTTTTTTCTGTTTTGCCGAAGACGCCTGCACCTGTTCGAACCGATACGGAAGATTCGAAACCGGTACGGATGCTTACGGAACAGGAATTAAGTACACTGCTTGACAGATGTCAGGCGGACTATCTGCAACGGAATCGTGAGATTCTGACCGATTTCAGGAAACAGTTGGAAATCGCCGGACAGGAGGAATTTCGCACAGCGAACCGGAATATTGACGGGATTGTCAGGCGGTTAACCGGAGTTGGTACGACTTCAAAACTCTGTTGGAAAATGGCAAAGGACCGGATAATGGGGACTCATGATACAGAAGAAGCGTTGTCGGAGGTTCTTGTTCCCGGATTCATACGTCCCTGTCAGGCAGGTTGTCTGGAAGTGGGAGATGCCTTTCAACAGTTTTCTCTGAAAATGTCTGAGAACCGCAATCGTTATCACGCTGATTTGCTATCTGCAGGTTCCCGCCTGCCACAACCGCAGATTGACAAGTGGAAAGATGAACTTGCGCTTTCTCACGGTTATCTTTCCGCCTCTTTTCAGGAATTGGTTTTGGAGAAGTCCATTACCGCTATCGGTGCTGGTTTGGATGTTCTTTTTCTCAAGGCATCACTCCATGCATTGAAAAACACTTGCGGTTTTATTGCTGCAAAATTTGCGGGTTCCGCTACTACTGCGGGTGTCTGTTCCTGTGCGGATGGACCACTGCCGATTGGTGATATTGCGGGTGGGATTATTTTTATCGGATCGTCCATCTGGTGTGCATACGATATTTATAAAGTTCAGGTTATTCTGCCGCAGGAATTGCATAACACGATGAAAAAGAGTGCAGAAACGGCAGAACGATACGCAAAGGAACAAGCGGAAATGAGAGCCATGGAATTGACTGCATCATGTGAAAAGGAAAGTCTTTCTGTATTGGATGGTCTGAAAGAGAATGTAAAAAACAACGGAGTTGCGAAATGATGAGAAAGAATGTAAAAACAATTATCTGTTCCGTTTTTCTGTTTTGCTGGCTGTTGCCTGCCGTATTTGCCAGTATACCCGCTTCTGCATTGAAAACCCTTTTGCGTGAAACGGTCGATGCTGCTGCGAAATGCAGTGGCAGGACATTGAGTCCTGCTTTGCGGACCAATTTTGAGAAAACACTTGAAAAGTTTGCGGTACAATACGGTGATGACGTTTTCCGGATTGTCCGGGAAGGCGGATTGGAAACCATTGAGCAGGGGACAAAACACGGTGATGATTTCTGGCGGTTCTGTAAACACGCTTCTCCCGGAGCTGTCCGTTCCTTTGCGCTGCATACGGACGAATTTTTACCGATTGTAAAACGTATTGGTCCTGAATTTCTTGAACTTGAATCTAAAGTACCCGGATTGGGACGCCGTATTGTGGAACATTATGGCGATGATGCGGTTCGCATTCTTAAAGACGCTCCGTCGGAAGATTTGACCAGACTTGCCGGACTTGCGGAAAAAGCGGATTCGCAGGCGACCCGGAAATTGCTGTTGGAAAAATATGGTGAACATGGCAGTTCTCTTCTCAATAAGTTGAAACCCGGTCAGATTCTGGCAGGGGGATTGAGTGCGGCTGCTATTCTTGCGGCCTGTGAGATTGGAAGCAGTGTCAAAGAAAAACTTGAAAAAGAGCCTGAAGCATTGGAGCGTTTTATCATTCAACCGTTCTGGCGTTTTATTTCCCTGATATCCGTCATTGTATTGCTGCCATTTCTTTGCAAGGGGATTATTTCTGCTATCGCATTCGCCTTCCGTTTTTTCCGGAAAAAGAAGGGCGATTGAATGAATGGCTGTTGCTGTTCAGGCATTTTTGCCGGAATTATGAAAAGATTTGAATTAAAAAAACGAGTTTTGCGGATGAATGATATATGCGTTGATATCTAAAAGCCAGGAAGAGGAAAAACTGTTAAAAATTTTTTGTGGAGGAAAGACAAAAATGAACAAGAATAAGGAGTATCTGTTTTCATGAATATCAAAGCGAAGTGGAGTGATAAAGACGAACAGCTTGCAGAAGCATTGTTCAATAGTTTTCAGCGGGGTGCGAATGCATTCGCAGATCCGATGAAAAAGCATTATGTTCTTGTGAACGAACCGATAACTTGTGATTGGCTCAAGAGCTTTTATTTGAAACGGAATGGAAACAGCAAGGTTTTAATGGGGGTTCATTTTGAACTGCTGCCGGAATTTCTCAATGACTGGATTTTCGGACAGTTTCACGATCCGAAAACGGAGAAACGGTCACCGAAGACACATCCCTGGAACCGGGATGTTATGGCATGGCGGATATACGGGATATTGAGGCAACCGGAGAAGTGTCCATTGGAATTGCAACAATATCTGAAAGGGAAAGACGGGCAGGAAGATTGGAAACGTTGTTATGCGTTGTCGGGGCAATTGTCGACATTGTATGATAAATATCTGAATTCGCGATACAAGATGCTGTTGAATTGGGAGGAACGTGTTCAGGATGATGTGGAAGACTATGTATGGCAAAGAGAACTGTATTTTGAGCTTTCGAAACAGAATGCAGTAAGTTACGCACGCGATTACGACAAGATTCTGACGGCAGAAAAACCATTGAAAGCGATAAATGAAATTTTTCCACACTGTTCGGATGTACATGTTTTCGGCGTTTCTCATTTGACAGAACCCGTTTTACGTCTTTTGGAAAAAATGTCAGAAACCGTTCCGGTTACGTTCTGGAGCTTCAATCCGCGGGGTGACTGGTGTGTGACCGGGTCAGTGCCGAGCCGGAATGAACGAATGAAAAAAATGTCAGAATTAGTTAAGAATCAAAGAATAAATCTTCAACAGGGGCTTCATCCGTGTTGTGCGGAAGAGGGGGAGTATATAGACAATGAAGACTTGTTTCTTGGTGAACTTGCAAGCGGGATCCGTGCATTGCTGCTGGCACAGAGTTCCCGTGAGATGACAGATTTTGACGAACGGATAGGAACGGAACCGGATGCTGCTCTGACAGGATTGAAGACTCTTGCGGAAAACAATAAATTATTTGTTCATTCATGCTATTCGCCGTTACGGGAACTGGAAGCGGCGCGGAGCGCACTACTTGCATTTTTAGATGAAAATCGCAATGCGGGACCGGAGGATGCCCTGATTTTGTGTGCGGATTGGGATACATACGCGCCTCTGATTGGTGCGGTTTTTGGCAGTGCGCCCGAGCTTGGCGAAGAGGAAAAAGAAAAAAAGAACGGTGGTTCAGAATCTTTGAAGAACGACAGTATTCCCTGGAGGACCGCATTTCGTATTTCAAGAGAATCGCCAATCATTACATCGTTTAAGAATTTGCTGAATTTTTATACGAATCGTTTTGAGGTGAGTGCGGTTTTGAATTTGCTGAAAGTGTCGGCGATACGCAATCAGTTCGGGATAAACTACGAAGATATTGCAGTTCTTCAGGATTTGATTGAGAAGTCCAACATTCATTGGGGATACGATGATGAGGATGTCAGAGAAAAACTGAAACAAGGTATTCGTGCGAAGAAAAGTGAAGAGCCGGAAAAAAGTAATGGATATTATCCATTTACGTGGGAACGGGGGTTTGCACGATTGATTTCGGACATGCTGTATGGTTCTCAGGAAGAGTCGAAAGGAAATATTTTGACTGGATTTATGCTGGATTTGTGCGGTGATAAGTTGTGTCCCTGTGGCAATGTGGAAAATGATCGTGCGGTTCTGTTGGGAAATCTCTGGTTTTTTGTAGAAAAATTACACGAATTGTGTAAGGTTGTATCCGAAGGAAAGACAGAAAAAAGTCCGGAAGAATGGTCTGCTTTTCTTTTGAAAATACTGGACGACTTTTATGCTCCGGAAAAAGAAGATATCAATGACATGAAGCTGCTGCGTTCGGCAGTGCAGAGTGTGAAAATGCAGATCGAAGTGGCATCTGCTGTTTCGGAAAACGATGGTTTCCAGCAGCTTCCAGCGGAAGTTTATTTTGCGGCAGTTGAGGAAAAAATACAGGGCTTTTCACGAAAAGTCTGGACCAGCGCGAATGCCGTATTGTTTGCGCCGTTGACCTCTGCCGCCGCGTTGCCTCATTCCTTTATTTGGATTTGCGGAATAAACCATAACACGTTTCCGCGGAAGGGGGAGGGCGCATACTTTGATATTGTGTTGCGTCATCCCAGCTGGTTTGATACAACGGTCCGTGAGAAAGACTCGTTCGCCTTCCTGAAAGCGATGCTTTCTGCCCGTAATTGTTTGCATATCAGTTATGTAGGGGAAGATATTCATACCAATGCAAAGATTCCGTGCAGTACTCTTCTGAATGCGCTTACGGAATATCTGGCGCGGGATGGAAAGAAAACTGTTCACTATGAACATCCGGTTCAGTTCTGCAGTCCGGAATATTTCAAGACGGACAAGACGTTGCCAGACTCCTATTCCGCGGTTGCATTTTCCATAGCAAAATCTATTGTGAATAAAGGAGAAGTGTCTGAAGAGCAGTGTGATACGCTGGATAGAGAATCTCTGGATTTGGATACGTTGGTGTCATTTTGCATAGATCCGCACAATTTTATTTTGAAAGACAAATTGGGACTGAAGATACCATATTTCAAGCAAAATGAAGATGAAGAACGTCTGGAAGGAGCTGAAATAGATATTGCATTGAAGAAAAAAGTGGTTTTTGAGGAGTTTGGAGATTTCAACGAACTCTACAATGTTTTCTGGCAGCAAATGGTGGAAAAGGGGAAATCTCCGGATTCCTTCACAGCCAGTATGGAAGTTGAGAAAATGCGTGAAAAGATGCTGGAAGTAAAAAAATACAGACCGACCGGTTTGAAACTCAGTGTAGAAGGGATTTATTCCGGTACGAAAGAGATGTTTCGAGGGAAAGAGGTTGCCCACAAAGAACTTTATTGTTCCGAGGCGTATCAACTGTGGGATATGGAAAAGGAGTCCAATAAAAACGCACAGAAATACGATTTATCAGACGGAAAAGTCATTATTCTGAATTCTGATATTCTGCTGCGCGAATTTGAGTCATACAAGACGGGGGAAAAAGGGAAATACACGTTTTTATTCTGTGATCGGAAAAACGACAGGAATCAGTTTGCATGTTTAATCCGTCACTATGCCGGTCATGCTGCAGGTTTGAATTTTAGCAGTGTGGTTTGGACATTGGATAGAAATGGTTGTGTTTATTCGCCCGTTGAGAATCGTGATGTTGCTGTTGCGAAAATGAAAGAACTTTTAGAACAGGTTTTCAAAACGATGATACAGCCGGATTTC
>CALCCZ010000198.1 GCA_937900075.1 uncultured Lentisphaeria bacterium | reverse complement strand
CGATGGAGGTCTTCTTTGCCGGCATTCCCTACGATGTCCACCGCAAGAGCGAGGCGAATTTCCAGAACATCTTCTTTGCGATCTTCAAATTGCTCGGGTACAACATCCATGCGGAATCCCGGACCAGCGATGGCAGGATTGACGCTGTCCTTGAGACGGACAAGTATGTTTATCTCTTTGAGTTCAAGTTGAATGGCGATGATTCTGCTTTGTCTCAAATCAGGGAGAAAGAATACTTCAAGCCCTATCTGCTCTCTCCTAAGAAAATTACTCTGGTCGGAGCGAATTTCAGCACGGAAACGGGCAAAATCTCCAACTGGCAGCAGGAAGAAGTTATCGGCTGATTACTCCGGCACGTAATCGGTCAGTGGATAGTGGATAGTGACGGTGGATGAAACATTCCGGATGTTATTCAACGTTGGTTTCAAGAGTCCCCGTTTTTGAAAAAATGCGGGATATCTGTGAATTTCTTCCTGAAAATTTACCTGACACGGCTGTTTTTGAGACTGCCGTCTAATCACTGCACCATGACCGGGACGGCGAATATCTGATTGAAAAACGCGGCATCCTGTTCCGGAAGAGAGAATCCGGACATTCGCAATTCCATAGCGGGTACGACTGCAACGGATTCGGGTTTAACGGAGAGGGTGAACTGATTTGCAGAGCGGCACAATTCGGAGAGGATACAGGCGATTCTGAGAATTGCGGTGAGTTTCATTACCGTGGAACGGGCATCGGGTGGGAGTTCAGCCAGCAGCGGGTCCTGCGGATGCGGAGGATTTTTGCGGTGAAAACGTGCAATCAGGGCGGTTATTTTCCGTTCCATGGGGGAAATTCCGGGTATTTCAGTGGACTGAATGATATACGCCGAATGGACATGATAAGACTGGTTGTTGATGAACAGACCGGTTTTATGGAGCAGGGCAGCGATGCGCAGGAGGAGAGCATTTCTGGGGTCACATCCGTGCAGCCCCTGGAGTTGAGCGAAAAGTTTATCCGCGATCAGGGCTGTTCTGTGGGTGTAATCGCTGTCGGCGCGGTATTTTTTTGCGGTACGCCGGACGAGTTCTTCGATTTGGCGTGAGAATCCGTCTTCATGGTGCAGCAATTCGCCGGCGAAGTCCTGGAGAACGCTCTGTTTTGTGGAAACAGCGGGAACCAGGAGTTTGGATGCATTGGTTATGCGGAAGAGGTTGTCAAGGATAATCGAGCATGGTATGACCATTTCAGCGAGTTCCGGAGAAATCTGATACTGGTCGGCGAGATTTTCGAAACTGAGAGTACGGGCTTCCGCGAGGCGTGCCTCGTAATCGGCGCGTGATACGACCACAAGTCCGGGATTTTTGGAAACGTTTCCGCGGAAGAGAGACAGAAGTGTGCGGACACTGGTTCCCATTGCGATAATGCAGCGGGATTTCATATCCGGAGCGATTTGCCGCAATTCATTGAAAGTCTTGTCAACAATTGGTGTGAGGTATTCGCGCATGCCGTCAGCGGAAACGATACCGGGCAGGAGATCCAGAACGCGGAGTGTGCCGAGTTTGATGGTTTCTGTAAAAACGAAAGAACCCTGTTCGAAAGCACTGATTTGGCAGGCGCCGGTTCCGATATCGGCAATCAAAACGGATTTTTTATCGAAATTGAAATTACGGGGAAGAACATTTCTGACGGTGAGATAGTTCAGCCGCGCTTCATCGGTGCCATCGAAAATCTTCAACTCAAAACCGGTTGCGTGACGGATTCGTTCAATTAAAATTTCCGCATTGGCGGCTTCGCGTACGGCACTGGTTGCAATGGCGCGGCAGTTTTTGACGCCGTATTCTTTCAGTTTCATTCTAAAATTTCTGAAAATATCGCACAACATCCGGATGGAGGAGTCGGAAATCACACCGTGCCGGAAGACATCGGAGCCGAGCGGCACGAATACGCTGAGTTCATCGAGGACCTCGGAAACGAGGGTACGCGGATTGCATTCTGCGATAAGCAACCGGCAGGAATGAGCACCGAGGTCAATCGTTGCGAGCAGAAGTTTTTTCTGAATTTTCGGAGCCGTCATTTTTTTCACCTTGCCGTATCAGACATTCCCTTGCAGGCGGGCGAGAACGGTGGCGCCGATTGCGACGGCGGGGTCGCCTAATCTTGTGAAGCGGATGTCAATTTTTGCCGGGTCAAGTCCGAACAGATGGTCATCGAAACTGTGTTTGAAAATCGGGTACATTTCCTCACCCAGAGCGGAAATCACACCTCCGCCCAGAATAATACATTCGGGTGCTACAATCGCGGCTGCGGATGCTGCCGCTACACCGAGCATATACGCGCCTTTGTTGACCACGGTACAAACAGGCGCATCTCCGGCGCGATAGGCTTTCGCCAGATGCCGGCTTTTGATGTTCCGGCTCTTTGCATTGAACTTTTCTTCCGGCAGACAAGTGGGAACTCCCTGTTTGAACACTAATTTTTTCAGGGCTTTCACAAAGGCGATTTTGCTGCAGTAGGCTTCCGCACATCCACGGTGTCCGCAGCCGCACCGCCGTCCGCCGTGTTTGATAATGGCGTGTCCGAATTCTCCTGCGAGACCGGAATTTCCGCAATGCAGATGCCCGTTGATGATAATGCCGCCACCCAGTCCGGTTCCGACATAGTAGCCGATGACGTTTTTATATCCGCTGGCAGCGCCGCAGTGGTATTCTGCCAGAATACCGAGGTTTCCGTCATTGCCTAAATAGACTTCTCTGCCTGCCAGATTCCGGAAAAACTCCTTCATCGAGAAATCCTTCCAGCCTAAATTGGTGGCGTGCAGACAATCACCGCTGACCGGATCCACAGGCGCGGGGATGGCAACCCCTATACCATCCAATTCGGAAAATTCGGCTCCTATGGGGGCCAGTGCCTGTTTTCCAAGTTCCATGATGACGGCCGCCATTTCTTCCGGCGTGGTATGCTGTGGAGTATTCACTTTTGCATCGGAAAGAATTTTATTGTCCCGATCCGTTGCAATTGCATAAATTTTGGTCCCGCCCAGGTCAATTCCCAACGCTATCCCGTTAGACATATCAATTTTCTCCTTGCTTACAGTACAGATTACATGAACGGAAAATTTCCATCCTGCAGTGCAGAAGGACCGTTCAATGGAAAAATACAATCAGAATACGTGATTTTCAAGTATAATACGCATATAAAAGTCCAAAAAAACATCTTTGCCATATTGAAAAACAGAAGAATGGGGGATAGATTACTGTAACAGTATCGGAATTTTTATTTGTTTCGGCTTGCATTTGCCGATCCATATCAACATTGAAAGTGAGATGAAACAACGTGAAGAAAAAAAGACAGAAAGATGAAGTTAAGGTTAGTCAGTTTACTTCTTCCTCTTCAGAAAACAATTCAATGAGTGTATCTGCATCGGTTACTCCAAAATTTCAGACCTCTGATCTTTCGTTGAGCGGCGGGGCTCTTTCCGTTTCACAGAAAGAGAATGTTTCCAATTTTTCCATTTCCGGAACGGATGAGAAAGGCAGTTCCGCACTCGTCCTGTCGGCCAATGTCGGCAACGTTTCCGTTGTGCCGGAAAAGCAGCAGACCGGGAAGTCTTCTCCGTCCCAGGAAAACGATCCGCAGTCGAAGCGATTGGCGCGTTACAGAGAACCACATCTCAACATTGGTCCGGAGATCGGACCGGATGCGTCCTGCAATCTTCAGTGCCATGTGGAATTTGAAACGGTTCCCCTTCTGACGGCTCCGGATGGTATCCGTTTTGACTTTGCATACGGGTACCGTATCCTTATTCCGTCGAATGCCGTCTGCAACTATGATGTGCGGATATTCGATATGAACAGCGGACTTCTTCTGGACCGTTTTAATCTGAAACCCGGTGACCTGCTGGTGGGCGACCGGAAGTATTTCATCCCCTACCGGCTGGAAATCTACAAAGAAGGAAAGCCTTTCTTCTATCACAATTACGATTGTACCGGGAGACGGGTGTATATTCTTGTTCCTGACGGCGGATTGGGAGACAATCTGGCATGGGTGCCTATGGCGGAGGAATTTGCAAAAAAATATCATGCGGATGTATGTTGTGTCTGCGGCGAATGGATGAGCAAACTGGTAGGCGACCTTTATCCGGGTTTGAATTTCACTCCGCTTATCAACAGACCGAAACTGACGGAAGCGTATGCCAACTATTTCCCCGGTATTTTTGATGAGAACATGAAAAACTGGCGACCCGTTGACCACCAGTTCCTCGGAATGCAGGGTGCTGCGGAGTCTATACTCGGTCTTCCCCTCAAACCTGTGAAATGTAAACTGCATACCGGTTCCAAACGTCCTTTCCCGGAACGCTTCGTGTGTATTTCCACAATGGGTACAAATCCCGGAAAATGCTGGAATTTCCCGGATGGCTGGAATATTATCATCCGCAAACTGAAACAATGCGGGTACCGGGTCCTGGATATCGACCGCGATGCTCAAGTCATGTACGGAAAAACTCTTTCCCGCATTCCTTCCGAGGCGGAAGACTTTACCGGCAGACTTTCCATTCAGGACCGTATCTATCTGCTGGAACATGCTGAGTTCTTTATCGGACTTCCGTCCGGACTTTCCTGGCTGGCTTGGAACGTGAATATCCCTGTTGTCATGATTTCCGGTTTTACCATGCCGGGTGCGGAATTTCCTACCCCGTATCGCGTGACGAATTTCCTCTACTGTCATGGATGCTGGAACGATTCTTCCTGCTTCTTTGACCGCGAAGTTGCCGTCTGGTGTCCCAAACATTCCGGAACACCCCGCGAAATTGAGTGTACAAAACAGATCTCTCCCAAAATGGTCTGGGAGACTATCTGCAAAATTCCATGCGTTCAGGAACAGCTGGAACGTTTGGACAATCCGTCCGCAAATGCCGTTTTAGACGAATCGGTTTCAAGAGGAGAAGCTGACAATGGAAAATAATCTGAACTACGTTTCTGCCCCGCTGGGTATCACAATCCACCACAGATATGGTCTTCATGTCACTTTTACAGAAAATCTGCCACATCATTTCCATCTGAAAGTCATTTCCGGTTCCAACGGGTTGACGGCTTTTGACGGAGATATTCCGCAATCCGATACGCAGAAACAGATATTCCGCACGATACAGACTTATTTTGTGCCCTGGCACATCATCATTTCCAAAGACGGAGGTACCGTTTACGAGGCAGATCTGAATATCGTCGGTAAAAAAGTCTGTATGGATGCCACCAATGCCTCTCTGCGCGATCTGATTGCATGGATGCCGATTTTTGCCCGGTTCCGTTACCTCAAAAATGCAAACGTGTATGTTGCTATGCCACAGGAATGGGTCCCCCTGTTCCAGCCCGTTTACGGAGTACTCCATATCATTCCCAAGCCGATTTTCAATCAGAATGATTATTTTGCCGTTTATCCGCTGGGAATCGCCGATGACAAGGACCTGAATCATTGTCCGGTCCCGTATGAAGAAACCAATCCAATGGTCTATGCTGCTAAACTTTTCGGCATACAGTTCTCCACCGATGACTTCCCTGTTCTTGCCAAACCTGCGTCTGACAGCCCGGATGATTCCGGAAAATACATCTGCGTAAGCTGTGATGCAGCATCCATTACAGAGGAAAACAGGAGTTCACTGGAAGCTGATTTCGAAAGAACTTTGGCGAATTTCAAACAGAACGGTTTTAAAGTTTACAAACTCGGAGACGGCACTCTGAATTGTCTTGCGGATGCCGAAGACACAAGTGCTTTGCCGTTCCATAAAAAACTTGCTCTGCTGTACAATTGCAATACGTTTATCGGACAGGAAAACGATTACTGGACCTGGATCGGATGGGCGTATGATAAGACGATTTTTCTGCCGGGCGCTGAAAAACCTGTAACGTTAGTGGAATTGCTGCAGGGAAAATAGCCGTTCATAAGATAAAGGAAACAAACAGATGAAAACACTTTTGAAGGGTGGAACCATTTACAATGCCGTGGTTCCGGAAGGAAAAAAACAGGATTTACTGTTTGAGGACGGGAAAATTACTCAAATCGCTGAAAATTTACAGCCGGAAAATGATTGCCGCGTCATTCCCGTTGACGGATTACGGTTGTATCCCGGTTTCATCGATGCCCACTGTCATGTGGGACTCTTTGATTTCGCTACCCGTCTCCATGACTACAATGAATATACCGACCCGGTTACACCTCAACTGCGTGCGATTGATGCCTTCAATCCATTTGCTCCTGCCGTGAAACAGGCTGCCCAGGGCGGAGTTACGACTTTCGCTACGGGCCCGGGCAGCGCAAATGTCGTCTGCGGTACTTTTTTTGCGGTCAAGCCATTCGGAGTCAGAGTCGATAAAATGATTGTCAAAAATCCGATTGCCATGAAAGTCGCCTTCGGGGAAAATCCCCGTTCCTGCTATAAGGGGAAGTCCATAGACAGCCGGATGTCCATTGCAGCGAAGTTGCGTGATATTCTGTTCCAGACCCGGCAATACATGGAAAAGAAAGAAAAAGCGGAAAAGGAAAAAACCGATCCGCCCAATTTCGATATGAAACTGGAAGCGATGATTCCCGTTCTGAAACGTGAAATCCCGCTCAAGGTCCATGCTCATCAGGCAAATGATATGTTTACCGCCATCCGTATTGCACGGGAATTTGATCTGAAAATTACATTGGATCACTGTACGGAAGGACATCTTGTTGCAGAGGAACTCGCTCAGGAAGGATTCCCGGTTGCCGTCGGACCTACGCAAGGCGCCCCCTATAAACTGGAACTCCAGAATAAAACCTTCAAAACACCGGGCATTCTGGCTAAAGCCGGATGTTCTGTTTCCATTATCACGGATGCCGATGTTATTGAATCCCAATATCTGCCGCTTATGGCAGCGTTCGCAATCCAATCCGGAATGGAACCGTTTGAGGCATTGAAAGCGATTACCGCCAATCCGGCAAAAATGCTGGGGTTGGATGACCGGATCGGAACTCTGGAAGTCGGAAAAGACGCGGATATTCTGGTAACGACAGCCGACCCGCTGTCCGAATTCCCCGTTAATACCTTCAAATACATTTTCATCAACGGAAATGAAGTCAACTTAAACAACGAACCTACAGGAACGATACAAAAATGACGAAAATTCCTTTCAGTTTAATTCTTGATGACGGCGGACCTGTGAACAGCTATTGTTTTCATGACCCGTATCACAAGCATACCATGCTTGTACCCGCATCCTTCACCAAAAAATTTGCGGAGGTCTGCAAAAACAACAAAATACGCGGTAAATTTTCCATTGTTCCCATGCCCGGCTGCATTGGCAGAATTGATGAATCTCTTCATAATGTTCCCCAGAAGAACATTACAGATTTCATTGAAATCGTCAAAAATGACATTATGCCGATGTTTTCCATTACCCCGGAAATCCTGACGCATCACCTCGCATACAATCTGCACGGATATTATCCGCTTCATGTCTGCGAAGATGTTTATTTCAGTACATTGAAACGTGATACCATCGCCGAATATGTCGGTCTGGCTCTCCAGATTCTGCTCAATGTCGGTATCACGCCCTCCGGTGTTACTTCCCCGTGGATGACCGGACTTGACAACGAAACGGAATATGCCGCCGGTATCGGTATGGCTTTCAAAAAAGTCATGAAACAAAACCACTGTTTCTATTTCCTGCATTCCAGTGACAATGTCCGTCAGCCGAAAATCGTTATGAACTCCAAGGAAACCGGAAAAGTCGTTACGATTCCCGGCCTGACAAGCGACCCGTTCTGGCAGTCACAGCAGCCTGCAACCGCAAGACAGGCACGCAGTATCGTTCAGGAAGAAATTAACAACCTGCTCAGCGAGGACGGAAAAACCGGTATCATTCCCAATCTGATTGAAAAAGGCGAACCGGTCATCTTTGTCACTCATTGGCAGTCCCTCTTCTCCGACGGACGTGCCATCGGCTTGGACGGTTTGGCATATCTGGCGCAAAGAATAGACAAACGTTACGGAAAAACTGCCAACTGGTTGTCTTTCGCGGAAATAGAAAAAACGGTCAAGTAAGAAAAGCGTTTTTTTACCTTACTTTGCCTTCAATTTGTGGAGCTTTATCCGAATATGTCCAGAATTCCATTCAGTCTTATCGTAGATGACGGCAGCCCCGTAAGCAGCCTGTTTGTACCCGATGCCAAACATGACCCTTTAGACAAGGACCCCGTTTCCGTACCGGATTCTTTTACTCATCGTTTCGCTGAAATCTGCCGGACTCATCAGTTGCGCGGCAAGTATTCCGTTATTCCGATTCCCGGCGGATTAGGCAGATTGGACCGGTCGATTCCCTGTCTGACACAGGAAGATATCACTGCGTTTACAAAGATTGTCCGTGAAGAAATCATGCCGATGTTTTCCATTACCCCGGAAATTCTGACGCATCAGGCTGCGTACAACCTGAAAACGGAAACGTGTTTCGATTTCTGCGAAAATGTATTTGTCAGAGACAATGACCGCAATGCCATCGCGGAATATGTCGGCCTCGCTCTTCAGATCCTCCGCAACGTGGATATTGAGCCGTCCGGCGTCACTTCCCCGTGGAATACCGGTATTGACAACGAAATCGAATACGCCGCCGGTATCGGTATGGCTTTCCAGAACGTTCTGAATAAAAATCACTGTTTCTATTTCCTCCATTCCAGCGACCATGTCCGGAAGCCGGTGCTGATGTTTGATACCCCGGAAACCGGACGTGTTGTCTCTATCCCCGCCTTGTCCCCCGACCCGTTCTGGAGAACCCAGAAGCCGACTGAGGAACAGCAGGCACGGGATATCGCCATGGAAGGAATCGATTACTTGCTCAGTGAAGACGGAAAAACCGGGCATATCCCCGACCTGATTGAAAAGGGTGAACCCGTGATTTTGCTAACTCATTGGCAATCACTGTTTTCTGATGGACGTGCCATCGGGCTGGAAGGACTTGATTTTCTCGCACAGCGCATCCGTAAATATTACGGTGATACTGCCGAATGGATGTCCTTCTCTGAAATCGAAGCACGCACAAAATAGTGTATTGGGCGCGCAGATATCCCGTAAGTAGATAGTGGATAGTGGTTAGTGGCATGGAACATGCCGAGGCATTTTCGTGATTGTGCGAAACTGGATGGAAAATAGGACCTATAGGACCTATAAGACTTATAGTTTTGCCGGACAAAACAGGAGCCCGTGGCGTGTTCGTGATTGTGCGGGTAACATCCGGCATTTTCCAGCCCGCATCACTAACCACTTTATTACGTTCCGGCGGAGTGTTTCTATTGGCAGAAAACGAGTCTGTCCTCTATCGCTTTCAAGTCCGTTATGAGCAGAGGATAATCCGTTACCGGTATCCCGTGAAGCAGCGAGACGCTCCCATGTATCCGCTCCGCATGTTCCGGACGATACACGATTCCGGTCAGCAGATCAATCAGAATCGGTTCCGTGATCCGGACTCCGGGGAGTTCGTCCGGAAGGAACCAGATATCGGCGGACTGGAACCCCGGAATATCCATCTGAACGTCTTCGGGCAGATAACAGGCATAGACAGGATATCCTTTTCGGAGAAAAGTTTCCTTCCGGACTGCCGTTTCCGGCAAATGGCTTACGGGGCTGTCTTTCGGCAGTTCCGGAAAACTGCATTGGACATGCAGGTCAGCGGCGGAAGTATCATCGTCGAAAAACGCACAGATATGCGCCATGGCATAATAAGAACGTTTCGGCTGATAAGTTTCTCCGTCCAGGAGACCATGTTTTGCCGGTTTGGGCCGGACACAGCCGGATATCTGATAATCGTGCCGGGTCATATCCGCCATTTGGAAAAAAGAACTCATTCCGACACCTTTTCCGAGGTCCAGGAGATAACGTCGCAGAAGATATTTTGCCTGATTGGTCTGACTTTCCCTTTTCCAGACGCCTAACCAGTGTTTTTCCGGGAACCAGGATGCATACCCGGCTTCTCCCTGATACAGTTTGATATGTTTTCCCCCATTGCTGTCCCACAGTCGCCGGAGCAGAGTATAATTTTCATCATAGTCTTTTTCCGGAACGACTCCGTAGGCGTGAAAACAGTAAAAATCCAGTTCAGAAGCGATTCCGCTCCGGATGAAAACGGGCGTGTAATCGTACCGGACCATTGTGGAAGAACATGCCCCGATTTCCGCATCCGGGATTACCTGCCGGATCACCGGAGCGGTCAGCAGGATAAAACGGGCGTATTCCAGCGGATCGGGCTTTTCCGGATACCAGAAATTGTCGCAATCCGGTTCATTCCATAATTCATAGCGTCTGACGCGGTCCGCGAAATGTACGGCCAGTGCATGGACAAAATTCAGGAAAGCTTGCAGGGTTTCTTCCCCGAAATAGAGTGGCATCCACCCGACACACGTATCATTTCCGGGTACTTTTCCCATATAGACGGGATTGCCGAAAGAAACGTTGAACCACGTATTGACACCATTTTCCGCGAGCCTGTCAACAATATGATCCAGCCAGGAAAAATCATAGACGCCTTTCTGCTGTTCGCAGATTGCCCAGCCCGTCTGAATCCGTGCCCACTTGACGCCACTTTCCCCGAGAGGGGTATAACAGCGTTCCGCATCAAACATATCTCTGTCAAGACATTCCATGCCGATACTGACAGCAGAGGAACGGATCTCACGGGACGGGACCTGACGCAGTTTGCCGATTTTTATCAGGCTTTTTCCATCCAACTGCATTACATTTTTCTCTGAATTGGAAAACATACACACATACTTTCGGATTTGATGCCGGAATATTTTACCGAAAATCGAAAAACGCCGCGGCAAAACGAATTTACCGCGGCGCGATATTTGTTGTAAGAGCGGGAATCAGAGGGCAATATTCGGAATTTCCAGAGATTTGGATTCCGTCATTGCTTCGATTTCATCGGCGGAGACTTCGCGTCCCAGTTTGCTGGAAAGGAAGATACCTTCCTGGACACGCTGGGTTTCCAGAGCAATTCTCGCTGTCGGGATCAGTTCGCATTTTCCCTGCAACGCGCAAATCCAGTGCTGCTGGGAATTGTCATAGAATGCGGAATCCGCATAGACTGTATGGTCAATGTAGTGCATATTCTGCAGGTCCAAAGTCGTATCGGTATTGATGTCGTGGCAGCGGGAATGGAGGGTGAGCGGATCCAGAGAGATTCCCATTTTGGAACCGCAAATGATGGAGGACGGGAATCCCTTTCCGTGGATTGCCCAGGATTCGAGAATATCCATGGTCAGGCCATTTTCGTAAGTCGCGAATCCGGTACCCAGTTCTTCTACATTGTAACCGCTGATTTGACGGCGTCCTTCATCCATGTCGAGTTCCGCATAGAGATGTCCGGAAACGCGTTCGAGCTTCGGCAGATTGGTCAGGTACAGCAGTTGTGCAATGTGATAGACGCCCATATCAAAAAGAGCACCGCCGCCGGATGTTTTGGTGTTTACAAACTCTTTTGTCGCATAACCATCAACGTATGGTCTGCCTCTGCGGCGGAAACCATAAGAACGCATGTGATAGATGTGTCCCAGGTCACCGGCGTCAATGAAGCGTTTTGCTGCCTGGGTGCTGTCTCCGTAGAGCGTGCCAATCTGAATATGCAGTTTTTTCCCGGTCTCCTGCATGACCTTGTACATCTCACGGGCATCAAAGAACGAACCCGCCATGGGTTTTTCGCAGTAACAGTGCTTTCCGGCCCGCATGACAGCGATGGAAACCGGAGCATGCATATTGTTGTGCAGGCAGACGTCCACGGCATCAATATCTTTTTCCTGAAGAAGTTTGCCGATGTGTGTGAAACGGCGTTCGATTTTGAATTTATCACCGATTTCATTCAAACGGGTTTCGTTGATATCGCAGATTGCGACAACTTCCGCCTCGGGAATGGACGCGTATCCGTTCAAATGATGTTCCCCGATGATACCATTGCCGATGACGGCGATTCTGATTTTATCCATATTAGGTGCTCCTTTCACTTTAATGTTATTTTCCTGCGTAAATTCCGGAGAAATAGTTGTCAGTGGCGACATTTTCCAAACCTTCATCGTTCAGTTCCGCCATCAAACCGCGAACGGTGGCAATCTGCCAGTCCGTACGGGCAATTTCCAGATGCCCGGAGTGGTGCTCTATGCTGTAGGAGCCTTGATAGCCGGAGAGTGCCAGACGGCGGATGACATCCTTGGCATAGACGACTGTCGCCGCATGAATGTGCGTATGCATGGCGTGTGCGATGCCGTAAGCCTCACCGCGTTCGGTTTCATCAAAGAAATTCCGGAAGTGATAGAGATGTCCGTATGCCGGGTGATTCACTGCCTGACAGACTTTTTCCAGATATTCCGGAACATTATCCCAGCCCCAGTGGTTTTCCGGACCGATGAGCATACCGGCGTTGCCGCAGATTTCCGCATATTCACGGTAGGTGGCGGCAATGTAGTCAAAAGCTTCTTCCGACATTGTATGACCGGCAGTACCGCCGAAATCAATACGAATGGTTTTCGCCCCGAGTTTTTCCGCAGCCCGGATATATTCCAGAGCTTTTTTCTTGTGTTCCGCGCGTTCGTCCGCATTATCCATCCAGAGATGCGGACCATCTACGCAGAGATTGGCAAGTGTCAGATCCAGACGATCCAGTTCCGAACGGACCTTGGAGATGAAATCATCATCTAAGGTCGGAAGAAATCCGCTCCAGATATCCACCATGGGAACCTTGTAATGATCCTTCGACAGCGTAAGGTAACGGAACACGTCACATTTTCCTTCTCCGAGCAGGCCATGGAAGGAATAGGACGCGACAGACATGGGAAATTTTGTCATAATAACCTCGTTTTCGTTAGTTTCAATGATAGAGATCATATTATCTCTGCGACTACTTTATCCCTGCAAAATGTAAAAATCAAGCTTTTTTTACGGAAAATACGATGAAATATGCGAAAAATGATAGTGGATAGTGGATTGGAATAGTGGTGGGTGGTGGGTGGGAAATGCCGGGAGTTGTGCGTGATTGCGCGGGCGTTGTAGTGCGTGATATGGGAAATGCCGGGAGTTGTGCGTGATTGTGCGGGCGAGATGGTATAGTGGATAGTGGGAGGGTGTGAAATTTCCGGATGTTATTCACGTTTGCAGTTTTTATAGAAAAGTACACCAATATTTCTATAAAAACGAGCTTAGAATTAATTTTATTGTTTTTTGCTTTCTCTTGCTGCAACAATTTCAGTATTGATTTCATCAAGCGTCATTTCAGAATTGCCGTTGGCTTGTGAAATCGCAGAAAGTTCCCGCATGGCGGAAATTCCATCAGCTGCGACTGCAACCGAGTTTAATTCATCTTGCAGAGTCGTCAGCGATTGGAGAATATCATCCCATTGCGGGTAATTACCGTAAATCATGCTTTTCATCGCAAGATAGTCTCTTTGTAAAAAATACAGACTGTGGTCGGGCGGCAACAGTTCAATGGAACCGGGAACCGCAAGATCATAGTGGGCCCAACCTCGCGGATAAAATTTTTTCTTGAAATCAACAACCTGTTCTAAAAGCTGAATATTTTTGACGGCACTTTCCTTTACAGCACTCTTTGACATCATGAACAGATCATAATAATGTCGGGAATAGCGAGATGGAACATTCAATTGGTCCGGTCTGAAATGCTCCTGATGCAGAATCGTCACTTTTTCCCAAAACGTTCTTTCCGCAAGAATCGTCGGTATGGAAATGGCGGGCAGTCCTAAATGAGGGAACTGTTCTCCAATATAGGGTGTGATAGCAAACTCCTGATTGGGCAGCCATGCAGCCAGCGGACCGATCTCTAGACGGATGTGCGGGATAATGTAGCTTGCAGAAAAAGTTTTCGGATATTCCAAAAGAAGAACGTGATTATCCCGCTCGTCCGGTTTTATGGAGCATTCCGAATCAATGACAGCGGCAATCATTTGCAGTAGAATTCCGGAGATGTATTTTCCGGAAATTTCCTGAATGTTTTTATTGAAGTTGTCCTGTTTTGTATTGGAACGTGAGAGCAGCGGATTTTCGTCCGTTACACACCTCCAGTCAAGAATCAGGTCAATGTCTTCGGAAAAACGCTGAATAAGGTGAAAGACCTTTGAGAGCGATGTTCCGCCTTTGAAACGCAGAATTTTTCTCAAATTTTCATTCTGAAAAATATTTTGCAAAGTACGACAGACCCAAAAGTCTTTTTCCACCATTTCCTGCGAAATGTGCATTTTAGCGGCGACAGTCTGGAAAATTTGCCGACGCTCATTGATGGAGGCTTTTACAATTCGTTGCATATTCTGTTTCTCCGTCAGCGAATGGTCTGCTGTATCCAATTGGCAGCACTGATGATGTCACGTCTTATTTTTTGCAGAAACTTTTCATCGAATTTGCCTTTGATTTGTGAGATGATTTCCGGTGTCAAATTCTGCTGACCGATTTCACGAAGTGCTTGAACAAGCAACCCGCTTTCAATATGGCGGAACGAAGTTTCGCGCAATGCAGAATGACGGAAAGATATTGTGCCGAACTGTGTCTCAATATCTTTTCCGGGACCATTGGAAATAAACTCCAGTTTTGCCGGGATTTGAGTGGAAAGACCGAAATAATTCAAGGCAGTATTGCCGGATGGATAAATTGTCCAGCGATACTTGTCCGCAAATTTTTTAGCTATTTTATACAAATCCGGTGCAGCGTTTTTCTGCAACAGTGTATTGTAGGCGGGAAAATCGTAAATTCCTCTGCAAATTTTCCGGATGACTCCCTGATCGGCAAGTGTTTTCAAGGAAGTATCTATCTCATAGCGTTGAAAGACCAGCAGAAAGTCTTGTGCTGAAAAAATCCAGCCGGGACCTTTTTTTGTGATTCTTGCAAAAATTTTATCTTTCACCGATTTCATAGTAATACTTTCTTGATTCATTGACTCTGATTTATAGAAATATATATCATTATTTCTGTAAAATCAAGTATAAAATCAAAAAATACACAGATATCCAATATCTTTTTGTAACCTGCCGGAAACAACGGACAAGAATATCTCCAGTGCTGCATGTTGTTTGACCAAATGCAAAACGTCATGCACGGAGATGCGCCACAAATTTCCAGGGGTGGAGCCATGGTGTGTTCCACGCCATGGCTCCACCCCTGGCTATAATCGTGCCGCCCCGTTGGGGCTACGGGTGGAAAATGCCGGGAGTTGTGCGTGATTGCGCGGGCGTTGTAGTGCGTGATATGGGAAATGCCGGGAGTTGTGCGTGATTGTGCGAAACTGGATGGAAAATAGGACCTATAGGACTTATAGCTTTGCCGGACAAAACTGGAGGCCGTTGTGTGTTCGTGGTTGTGCGTGGCGGGATAGAAAAATAAGACCTATAGGTCTTATAGGTCTTATGTAGGTGGTGGTCAGTGGATGGAGATGGGTGGAACGTGCCGGGAATGTCGTTGTCTTTATTTACCTGACAAGATATCCGCCGGCGGGTGCGTTTTCATTACCGGTGGGGATTCCTTCGCAGGAATAGGCATTGGCATTTGCCAGGGATAACGTTTTTCCGGAGAGGTTCAGAGCGTAGAACGGTCTGTTCTCATATTCTGCTGCGATTTCCGGAAGAATGGCAGGATCCACGATAATCGCGATGACTTCATTCTCATTTTCCACCGTAAAGTGGGACAAAGCATCAAGATGATGAACCACATTCCAGTGACCGTTTTTGAATGTTTCCAGATGCTCTTTGTAGAACTTGAGCCAGAAACGGATTACGCTGTTCTGTTCCGGAGTCAAATCGCCAAGCTCCATGGAAAGCATGGGAACACCGGCTAATGCGGCAATCATGTGGCGGGCGACATTTTCCGGTTTTTCCGAGGGATGGAAATAAATGGGGTCTGCGTGGCAGGGAACTTTATCGCCTAACGTGATACGGATATTTGCAAGTCTGTGAGCGTTGTCAATGAAATCGAACGGGACATCACCCGCACGGAACTGAGTACCGAACTCGAGCATTTGCGGAATGGCATAATTCTGCCGGAATTCGAATAAAGCATCGGGCTTTATTTCGCGTAATGCGCCGATCAGGGACTGGAAATATTTCCGGCAAGCGTAACCTTTGGGATCGTCCGGGTCGCACTTGACATAATCCAGGAAGTCCAGTTTCAAGCCGTCCAAATTCAGGTCTTTCATCAGATTGACTAACAGTTTGAGTGCATTGGCGGCGGTTTTTCCGGACGGGTTGACAAAAGCGACATCACTCCAGTCATGCCGGATGATTTCGTTTTCGCGGTCGGCATTTGCCAACTGGTATTCTTTGGAGCAGATTCCCGCGAAGAATGGTGCGGTCCAGAGGAGGTATTTCAGGCCTAAACTTTGAGCGTATTCGATATGTTTTTTGAAATCGGGGAGTTTTTCTTCGGATACGGTCCAGTTTCCGATATCGCGGTACCAGCCTTCACGGAGTTTTTCCGGGCAGACCCGTTTCATTTCCGGATAGCTCCAGCCGTCATCCACGATGAACGTCCGGAAACCGAGTTCGGCAGCCATTTTTGCATTTCTGTCGAGATATTCGTTTGTAAGAGCTGCATGAGCGGCATACCAGGTGCAGTAAACGGGTTCAAAAGCGGCGTCGGGAAATTGCGGTTTCCCTTCGGGTAAGATGAGATTTCTCCAGGTTTCGAGAAGCAGGTCCCAGCGTTTGTTTGAGAAAGATACAAGGATTTCGAACGGTTTCGTTTCTGCCACTATGCCGACTGTGACGGTACAGGCGTATGCGCAGCGCATCTGATCCATCTGGGCGAAAAAGACGGAATCGTCAATGACATTGGTCAGCGCGATGGAGACGGCATTATCCTGATTCATTTTGAAAAAAGCGATATACGGGATATCGGACTGCTGGGAGGCCCGCATTTCATAACCCCAGCGTAATTTCATGCACGGGCGGTAATCCTGTTTCTGGGAAGCCCAGCAGCCATGCATATCCAGAATCGGTACAGAAAAGCGGAACGTAATTTTTTTGCCCGCCTTGTTCAAATCGTCTTGCCCGACCGGCAGATGATTGAAATCCACATCGGTTCTTTCTGCCAATTCACGTTCATACATGAGATGGTCATTTTCATCGAAGAAGCTGATTTTCATAGTTGTCTCCTGAGCCCGGAGAACTGCACTTTAATGCGGGTTCCCCGGGACAAGTTTCCTTGTGGGGTGATGTTCAGAATACGTTTTTTCCGGCGTTCAGCGGAACTGTCTTTCCGTTAGCGGTCAATTTGCCTGTGACGCTGTCGGGAAGGGTGATTTCGCCGGAGAGAATACCGTCATCCGCTTTGCAGAAGGAGAAAGTGATTTTTCCGTCCGGGTGAATCAGGGAGCCGTTGATGTTTTTCAGATTGCCTAAAGCGGGAATGACATTGACAGTCCGGAATCCTGCGGAAGCGGGGCGTATTCCGGCGATGGAGGAAAAGTAATGGTAGTACAGGTGCGCGCCCCAGGCATGGCAATCGGAACGTGTCGGTTCCGGAGCTTCCCAGGTTGTGACGGCACCTTTGTCTTTCATATCGGTCCAGATATTCAGATAATCCAGAATCATTTCCGCTTTTCCCAATTTGCAGAAAGTATCGAACAGGTAATGAATGAAATACAAAGTAGGCTTGGCGATGTCGTCTTTTGCCATCATGGCTTGGAAACAGCGTTCCGCCTGCTGCCCTTCAATGGCACCGGAGAGAATTGCCAGACACTGCGCGTGCATGCTGTAGTGTTCGCCGGTCTCTTCATCGGAGAACAGCGCTGCTTCTTCTTTCCAGAAGAGTTTTTTGACGGCATCGGCGGTACGGTCAAAGCAGAACTGGTAGTAGTCGGAGAAATTGCCGTCTTTACCCGGCAGGAGTTTGGTTTCGAGTTCGATACCGGCCCGGAGGGACATGAGGTACAGCATGGAGAAGATAGCAGCGCGTCCGCCGTTTTTCTTGGGGTAGGGAATACCGGCGAGCCATTCACGAACCCAGTCAACGAAGGACCATCCGGGGAGATGTTCAATGATTCCGTCCTCGTTTACATATTCGCCCATAGCTGTGAGCATGGCGCGGACACTGCGCCTGAGATGCAGGAACTCATCCGTGGAGTCAAAGTTCCGGTACATCATGAAATCGCGTACCATAAAAGCCCAGATCATGCTGAAGGTGCAGCTGAGCTGCGAGCCACGACCCGGATAGTGTTCTGCTGTGACGCCGTCCCAAACCGAGCGGGACCAGTCGAAGAGGTGGAGTGCCCGGAGCGGCAGACGCGGGGACTGTGCCAAAGTGTAAGTGGTCAGGACTTCCAGACGCGTATCCCCGACGTACATCAGCTGTTCATAGTATGGGCAATCCATATAGGTTTCGTGCATGCAGGACTGCATGGCTCTGACGAGCATGGGCTGGACATCCTGAATACGCGGGTCATCGGCAGTAAAAGAGGATTCCGGCTCCACAGGGTACCGGGATTCCATGAAACGCAGGGACTGGATTGTCAAAGGCTCATCAAAGGTGCGGATTGTGATGAGTGCGAAGCGTCCGGCTCGCCACCAGATCGGGGTGAAAGTATGCACATTTCCGTCAAAGTTTTTGAACTCATCCCACTGGAACGCGCAGGGCCAGAATTTCCCTGCGACGTCATTGCGGTTGCCTTTTGCGCAAATATCCGCTTTTTCGGTTTGCAGAGATTCCGTTGTGGCGATACGGACACAGGCATTTTTCCCGTGTACCGCCGTGAGTTCGTTATAGGCACACAGGTAGTTTTCGGCATCAATGAGGATTCCGACCGTGACATTCGGATCGATGGTAATGGGACCGCCGTTGTCAAAGAAGTTTTGCCATTTCTTCATTTCCGGGGACTCTTTTGTGAATTCTTCCGGAATCAGGAAAGGACGGCCCGGGTCGCCGAAAGAATCCATAACGGCGCGGACTTTGATTTTTCCGCGGTATTCATCGCGCATCTGTTCGGGCAAATTGGATGGACAGAGTCTCCAGCCGCCCATTTTTCCGCCCCAGTCATTATTGTTTCTCGGATGCATCTGGATACAAGGTTCGGTCCAGTTGCGTGGCGCGAAATATTCAGTAAAATCAACTGAACAGCCTTTCCCGGTTGCCCATCCGAACGGGGAATCATAATGGATACCGGAAAGTTTTGCAACTTTCCAGGGGGCTTTTCCCGTGTTGAAAAGAGGTTGGTCATCGGGGGCCTGTACGCCGAAGAGGAAACCCGGATTTTCGATCATCTGTGCGAGCGGCATAATCCCGGAACTGTCCGGATAGAACCAGCATCTGGCGAGCAGGACATGTTTTCCTGCGGAGAAATCCACTTCCAGAGAAGAGAATGCCCAGTGGTCCTTATCGCCACGGTCCGGACCCATCCCGAGGAACTCACCGTCCAGAAAGATTTCAAAGCGGTTGTCTGCGGAGACGAAGCATATTTCCTCCTTGGCGGAAGGCAGTTCGAGTTCCAAGCGGAACTCCACCATGCTTTCATCATAAATCCGCTTGCAGGAGTCATGCCACAGCCACGCGGCCGCGTCGGCAGGGTACTGGGCATAGATGTTTTCATTTCTCGGGTCCTGAATAGCAACAGGATAAATTCGTCTGTCTTTCATAATTGATTTTCCTTTTCGGTAATTTGCAGAATTTTTTCATATCGTTTATTATGGGGATTATTCGGGTCCAGACGGAAAATCGTTTCCGCATCTTCACCGTATTCCGGCAAAGCTGCATGGCGGCGGAACATTAATTCCATGCGCCATCGGTAAAGACCGGCGTTTTCCGGTTCCCGATCAATTGCTTCACTGACTGTTTTTTCCGCATCCCGGAACAAATTTCTGCGTTCGGAATATTTTGCCCAGATTGTGCGCAGGAACGGGGAGTCCGGAGCTAATGCCAAAGCTTCGGAGTAAGCCTGATAAACACTGTCCGGGTGCGGAATGTAGTCCGGTGTGCGGGATAAATAGGGATTTGCCATTTCGAAGAAACTTGCGAACGCATATTCTTTCCGGACTTCCCGTTGTGCAAGCAGTCCAGTGATCATACCGAAAGCAAAGAGCAGCAATACGGGAAAAACCGCAGTAAAACGGAATGCCGGCTTCCAGCTCGAACTGCGGGATTCCGACAGAACTGCGA
>CALCCZ010000197.1 GCA_937900075.1 uncultured Lentisphaeria bacterium | reverse complement strand
TTCAGCAGCAGCGCTTCCGGCACCTCCGGTTCCGCGATCATTCCGGGCGCCTTGCCGGCTTTATACTGTTCCGCCACATAATTACGGTAATAGGCAGCCAGATCTTCATCCACGGAGGTCATCTCCCCCAGGGACTTGATGCCTTCATACAGGTTGGTGATATAGGAGACTGTCACATCACCGCTTCCGCCGCCGCCTTTCATGGCATCCGGACCGAACTGGTCGTACATTTTACGTTTTTCCGGATTGGAGAGAACATCATACGCTTCTGCGATTTTTTTGAATTTTTCAGCAGCTTCGGGATTTCCTTGATTTTTATCCGGATGATACTTGACGGCGAGACGGCGATACGCTTTTTTTATCTCCGTCTCGTCCGCAGTCGGACTGATTTCCAATAAGTCATAGTATGTTGTATCTACAGCCATTATTCAGCACCGAGTTCTTTCTCTAACGACTCTGTCATCAGACGGACTGTCATTTTCGCAAATGCCGCAGGATTGGGCAATGCTGCTCCTTCTGCAAGCAGTGCCTGGTCATACAGCAATTCAGCGTATTCCGTCAGACGGTCGGAAGTAGAGTTCTGTTCGAACAGTTTCTTCATCGCCTGAATCAAAGAGTTGTCGCCATTCAATTCCAGAATGCGTTTCACTTCCGGCATTTCCTGTCCCATTGCCTTGTAAATCCGCTGCATCTGAGAGGACGGGTCAACGGTATCGGTCACTAAACAGCAGGCACTTTCTGTAAGACGGGAGGAGAAACGAACGTCTTTGACCTTGTCTTCCAGAGCTTTTTTCAGGAAATCGACAAGATTTTTGTTTTCTTCCGTTTCTTTCTTCATCTTCTCGTCCAGATCTTTCTGGACCATTTCATCAAATTTCACTTCACCGCGTGTCACGGAAACCAGATCCTTTTCCGCATACTTGCCCAAATCATCCATAATGATTTCATCGGCAGGCTCGTAGAAGAACAGAACATCGAATCCCTGTTTGCGGAACATTTCCAGTTGCGGAGAACCGAGCAATGCTTCCCTGCGGTCACCGGAGATGTAGTAAATAGCTTTCTGGGTCGCCGGCATGGCATCAGAATATTCTTTCAGAGTCATCAGCTTGCCGGTATTCATAGACTCAAACAACAGCAGATCCTGAAGTTTTTCACGGCTGGAATAATCCGAATGAACTCCACCCTTCAGCATCGGCTGAAATTCACGATAGAACTCTTCGTATTTTTCTCTCTCGTTATCACGCATCTTTTCCAGTTCGGACAACACGCGTTTCACAATCGCTTTGCCGATCCGCTTCACCTGAGGATTGTCCTGGAGAGTCTCACGGGAGACATTCAACGGCAAATCACTGGAATCCACAACACCTGCGACAAAGTTCATGTATTCGGGCAGCAGATTCGGACAGTTATCCGTAATAAACACACGCCGCACATACAGATGCACCTGTTTGTGGTCCATATTCATTCCCATGCGGAAATGCATCGGCATTTTGCCAGCCAGGAACAGCAAAGCCTTGAATTCGGAAGTTCCTTCCGCCTGAAAACTGATCCGTTTCGCCGGTTTGGAATAATCCATGGAAATATGCTGATAAAACTGGTCATATTCTTCATCCGTCACTTCCGATTCCGGACGCAGCCAAATGGCTTTCATCGTATTCAGAGTAGAGTCTTCTTCCTCCTGCTTGTCTTCCCCTTTGTGGACCAGATGTTTCATCCGGATCGGATACTCTATGAAATCGGAATACTTGTGAACCAGACCGGAAATACGCCAGAAGTCCAGATACTCCTCAAATTCCGGTTTCAGGTACAGAGTCACACGCGTGCCGGTGGAGTCTTTGCTGATTTCCTCCACTGAAAAATCATTCTGTCCGTCACTGGTCCATTTCCACGCATTTTCCTCACCATCCTTGTAGGTTTCAACGGTCACGCGGGACGCAGCCATAAATGCGGAATAGAAGCCGACACCGAACTGACCAATGAGTTCCGGAGCGGAAGAACCGCCTTCACTCTTGGCGTTTTCCAACGCTTTTACAAACGCTTTCGTACCGGAATGGGCAATCGTGCCCAAATTTTCAACTAATTCTTCCCGGCTCATGCCGATACCATTGTCGGTAATCGATATGGTCTTGCATTCCTTGTCCGCTTCCAGGCGAATTTCCCAGTCGCGTACCAGATCCGTCTTTGTCAGTGACAGAAAACGGGCCTTGTCGATGGCATCTGCGGCATTGGCAATCAGCTCGCGCAGGAAAATATCTTTGTTGGAGTAAACTGAATTAATCACCAAAGAAAGCAATTCTTTGATTTCCGCTTTAAATTGCAGATTTTCTGAAGACATTGTGATTCTCCTTGTTTTATTTTAATGTTTGCAGCCGCAATGGCAGGTGTGTTCATGTGCCGGGGAACATGCCGCCGGTTTTTCTTTATCCGAACCGGATTTCTGTTCCTTCGACGGTGATGCACCATTATGAGCATAATCCGTGCAATAGAACCCGGAACCCTTGAAAATAATTCCGGCTCCTGTACCGATCTTCCGTTTCAATTTCTCTTTCCCGCATTCGGGACAGCATTTGAGATGCTCCTCGGACATTTTTTGAAATTTCTGAAATTCATATCCGCATTCTTCGCAGACATATTCGTAAGTTGGCATTTTTTTAACCTTTCTATCGTTTCAAAACAAAAATATCGCTGTTGAATTAAGCAAATAACGTGCCAGTCTGAAAATATCAGCACATCTTTTTACATGTCATATATTTACCTCTAAAAATAAATAAAAACAAAATAATATATGCGCGACGTTTTGTCACATCAGTGCGACAAATTTCACGCTGTCTGTCGCGAAAATGCGTACAGAGCCAATGCCAGAACCATCAGTACCGACATGACAAATCGCCGAATCCAATCCGCACGTCTGACTATAGGTTCGTAGCCCGGAACTCCCATTCTTACAAGAAGGACTCCGAAAATAACGGAAATAACCCCGCGCGCCGATTGTAAAATCGTTCCGAAAATCACTCCGACAAGATCAAAGCTGCAAAGAAGACACATCACACCGGTAAACCATCCGAGAGCGTACGGTGCGGCATCCGTAAACATGCATATTTTCTTCGGCATCTGTTTCAGAAACAGCAGCGGCAGCATAGCTATTCCTGAAAAAAGACAGCATATCCCATTTGCGACAAATGCAGGACAACATCCCTCCCCCTCAATCCGGAAAACCAACTCCGCAACACTCAAATCACTGCTGGAATATCCCAATAAAGTCAGCATCAGCCAAACTGCCGCTTTCAGTGGAATCCTCCCGCCTGTAAAATTCATCCCCACAGCGGCAACGGATGCCAGCACAATCGCCAGCCATTGCTGAAGATTCAGGTCTTCTCCGATGAATATACTGGAAATCAATCCCAGTACAATCATTTTTAATCCCAGCAGACTGGAAGAACGCGAAGCCTCCAGTTCTTTCAGTAACCGGAAAAAGCAGAAATTGCCCGTCATGGACGTAGCACCCGCTATGACCACAAATCCGAGATTGACCCAGTCAATCCCGTTATCCGCCGAATAAAGCGGATATTCATATTTCCCCGCCAGAAAAGAAAGAACAATAATCCCGAATATCCCTTGAATCAACTGGGAATAAACGGTCAATTGAAAGGGACTGCCGTATGTAAGAATAAACCGTTTGGAAAACACATACGACAACGCCATGAGAAAAGCGGCGGACAAACCGAAAACAATACCGGAAAACATATCTTACCCCGACAGAATGACCATAAAAAGCAAAACGATGTCCCGCAGGACGGAACACCGTCGGTTTCCTTACAATCGTCTCTTACTGCTTTCTGTGTTTTAAGTCCTCTACAAACTCACCGATCCGCTTCAGTGCCTCCCGAATCCCCTCTATGCTCGTAGCATACGAGCAGCGGACATATCCGGCTCCGCATTCTCCGAAGGCATCCCCGGGAACTACAGCCACATTCTTCTCTTTCAGCAGTTGGATGGCAAATTCATTGGAACTTAATCCGGTGGAGGTAATATCGGGAAACACATAAAATGCTCCGTTCGGGTTCAGACAGGTCAGACCGATCTTGTTGAACCCGCGAACGATGATATTTCTCCGGTCGCGATACTCGTTCCGCATGGCATTCATTTCGTTCTTTCCGTGCTTCAATGCCTCTTCTGCTGCATCCTGAGCGGTAATCGGAGCGCAAAGCATGGTGTACTGATGTATTTTTGTCATGGCGGCAATCACATCCGCCGGGCCGCAGGCATAACCGATCCGGAATCCCGTCATAGCAAACGCCTTGGAAAATCCGTGCAGCACAATCGTCCGTTCTTTCATTCCGGGATAGGACGCAATGGAAGGCGTCATTTCCCCGTATGTCAACTCCGAATAGATATCATCCGCAATCACCAGCAGGTCATACTTGCAAGCGATTTCCGCAATTCTGCGGGACTGTTCCTCTGTCAGAACCGCACCCGTCGGATTGCAGGGGAAATTCAACAAAATGGCTTTTGTCTTTTCTGTAATTGCGGCTTCCAGATTCTCCGGATCCAGGGCAAAAGCGTTCTTGGCGTATGTCTTTACCGGAACCGGGACACCATGTGCCATGCGGATTTCCGGAAAATACGATACATAGCAAGGTTCGTGATAAATCACTCCATCGCCGGGCGAAATAATTGCGCGCAGAACTAAATCCAATGCCTCACTGACGCCCACTGTAATCAGACATTCCTCCTTCGGATCGTAATCCAGCCGGTAATCTTCAGATAAATACCGGCAGACAGCCTTCCGGAGGGACAGCGTCCCGCGGTTCGGGGTATAACAGGTACGCCCGCTTTCTATTGAAAAAAGCGCATTCTCGCGTATGGTCCAAGGCGTAACGAAATCCGGTTCGCCGATTCCCAGCGAAATCACATCTTTCATCGTGCTGACTAAATCGAAAAAAATGCGGATGCCGCTCTTCGGCAGCACAGAAATGTGATCCGCTACAAAATTACGGGGTAACTTGGAGTCGCTCATTTGACTCCTCCTCCTGATACAGTTTTCCTGCTTCCTTGTATTTCTTCAGTAAAAAATGTGTCGAAGTGGACAAAACGCCATCCATCGTCGCCAGTTTGCTGGAAACAAAAGACGCAACCTCGTTCAAGGTCGCACCACGCACTTCCGCCATCAAATCAAATCCGCCAGACATCAGATACAGACTGCTGATCTGCGGAAATTTGCTCAACCGTTTCGCCAAATGGTCAAAACCGCCATCCCGTTCCGGTCGCACCTTGATTTCAATAATCGCTTTCACTGCGGATTCCGGCAGCAGCGATTCATCTACCAGGGTACAATAGCCAATAATCACGTTTGCGTCTTCGAGTTCCTGCATCGTTTTCACGACATCCGTGACAGGTACATTCAGACGCTCCGCTATATCTTCCACCGCCATTCTGGCATTGCCTGCCAGAAGACGCATCAACTGTTCTCTCAATTCTCTGTTCATGATTTCGCACCATCCGGTAAGGATTCATCTGACATCACAAAAGGACCGCAGGAAATCCACATTGTTTTTCAAACGGGCCTTCGTATCGGGTATCGCGGAAGAAAAATCTTCCATCATCAGCCAGCCATTATACCCTGCTTTCTTCAGTTCTTTCACTACGGCACACCAGTCAACCTCACCCATCTGAAGCTGGCACCAGTCCGTTGTCCAGACCAAATGTCCGTTTTCTATACTCACGTTTTGCGCACGACCATTCTTGACATGCACTTCCGCCAAGTATTCACCAGCCGCCCCGATTGCCATATCATATCGTTCCAGTCCTTCGCGAACCTGATTGCCGGGATCCCACATGACACCAACAAACTGCGGGTCAAGACCTTCCAGTATCTGCATTGTGCCGACGACTGTCGGAGTCAGCATGCCCATGTGCGTTTCCGTCACGGCGCGAACTCCGTAATTCCGGGCCAGCTGTTCCATTTTCGCAAACTGTTTTTTATTTGCCAATACCTGCTCCTGAAAACTCTTCGCAGGATCGTATGCGGATGCATTGACCCGTACATTTCGGGCTCCAATCGCCTTCGCTGCCGCAAAAGCCGCTTCTGCCTTTTCTTCATCAAAACAGCTGATATAGGCCGCCAAGGAGGGCATTTCCAGTTTCAATGCGGCAGCTGTCCGTTTCAAGGACTCCGCACGCGCAAGAACATCTTCCGGCATCATTGATGTCCGGTTCCCATTCCAGAACGACGGCTTTGCACGGTCGCCTTTATCCTCACAAATGCGCCATTCCAGCCCGTCATATCCGAGTTCGGCAGCGACTTGCAAACATTCTTCCGGCTCGAACTCCGGCATGCAAACGGTAAAAATTCCGATTTTCATAATATTCTCCAACTCCTGATATCATTACTTCTTCGGCTTAATCGTCAGAATGAATCCCAGCGCCAAACTCAACAACGCCGCCATCAGAATACGGTATCCTTCGGGCAAACTGAATGTAATCGTATGCGCCGGTATCCAGAAAAATACGATCGTTTTCAATAAATACGACCCCCAGACGTGCGGATCCAGTCCCTGCAGGAATTCCGCACCCCCCAGAAAACGTCTCTTCGCAATACAGGTATTGCACCACTCATGCGCCAACATCATCGGGTAACAGAAAATCAAATTCAACCACAAGGATGTGCTGAACGCAAGGAAAATCTGATTGGCTGCTTTGCTTTCAAACGGAGACCACCAGATGCTGTTCCCTGCGGACAACACTTTTACACCGGCTCCGAAGATCGCAAACGCAATCGTAAACAGCATTCCGAACAACCCCCAAACGATGAATTTCGCCCACAAATCCGGCGTCTTGTAAGAACCTGTACGGCCGCGCGTCTTGATCATTTCCCCAAATGTCGCAAGAATACCGACTTTCAGAAAACCGGATATATACGGATACAGATTTACCGTATCACCAAAATTTTTCAATCCGGTAAAATCACGGAATGCCCCGCAGAAATCAAATCCCAGCCATGCCAGTTTTTTCTCCAGCAGTTTGATTTCCACTCCCAAGGGGAAGAAAAATACCAATGCCATCAAAAGTACAAATACCGCTACTGCAATCGCGTCAGTCTTTTTCATAAATTGAAGCTCCTCGTATTTCGTTCTTAACGTTTATTTTCCTTTTAAAGTAGCACATTTTATCAAAACCTCAAACAAAAATCCGCCCTTATTCGCAAAAAAAATTGAAAAACTTTTTTCGCAAACGGCTTGAAAAAACAAACGGGAATGTTACATTATTTTCAAGGGCGTTCCGGAGGGTATGGATTTCCGTCGGCCGTCTGCAGTTTTTCCGTTTTTCATAAACTTAACAAAAAACAGTTCAGGAGGTATCGTCAATGTTTGTCAAAGTTGTACCACAAGGTCATTGTCTTATCGTGGAAAGATTCGGAAGACCGACCCGGGTTGCTTACGCAGGATTGAATTTCTTTCTTCCTTTTTTAGACACACCAAAGAATGTTGCCCGGATCGGCTGGCATGAAGAAAGCAATAAGGAAGGTATCTTTATTGCGCTGACAGAACAGATTTTTGACACAAAAGAACGGGAGTACATCACAAAGGACAACGTTACAGTAGGTGTCAATTGCGTTTTCAACTGGAGAATCGTTGATCCGATTAAAGCGGTTTACGAGGTGAACTATCTTCACCGGACGCTGAAAGAAGCCGTTTTGAACCAGATACGTTCTTTCATCGGCGCCCATGAACTGAATTACCTTTTGTCTTCGCGGGCTGAAGTTTCCGAAAGTATTGTAGCCAATCTTGCCGATACCATGAACAAGTGGGGAATTAACCTCATTAAAGCGGAAATTCAGGATCTCCGGATTGATGAAGCGACCCGGGATGCAATGCGTCAGGAAATGGAAGCCTTGAGACGCGGCAGAGCTGCCAAACTGGAAAGCGAAGGGCAAGCGGAAGCAGCAGTTAAAGCAGCGGAAGCACAGAAAAGATCACAGATACTCAAAGCGGAGGGTGAGAAAGCCTCAATGATGTTATTGGCACAGGCGGATAAGGGCTATATTGATGTGCTTGCGTCCTCGGTGGGAACCGAGCAAGCTGCAAAAATACTGATTGCCCAGAAAACTCTGCAAACGTACTCCAATATATCCGGAAATGATGCAAATAAAGTATTTCTCCCGCCTCCGGCAGCAGCATCACTGCTGATGCTGGATAAAGACCAAAAAACCAAAGAATAATTAGGGATTTCTCATTATGATATCTTTGGAATGGATTTTAGCAATCGTCATCACCTTGTTTATCATTGACATATTTGTTTCAACAGAATATTTGACCTGGATCGCAATTCTGCTGTTTTCCACCTATGTCACATGGAAAATGTCCCCGCCTTGGCATTGGGCAATACTGATATTTATTTTAATATCTTCCATCTTGATAGTTTTATACTATCTCTTCCTCCGAAAAATCATAAAAAGAGGAATCGAAAAGACCGTAATGCAAAATCAGAATAAAGATATCCTGGAAGCGATTTCCGGCAAGACGGGCATAATTCATATCGTCGATGGCAAAATTTTTGTCAAACTGAACGATGAATTATGGCAGATTGCAAATGCCGATCAGGAGATCTACTCCGAAGGGGAAAAGGTTGTCGTAACCGCAGTTTGCAACGGAAAGCTGAATGTGAAGAAAGCCGATGACGCGTCGTAACGTTTTGAGAAAAACGCCGGACAGATTCGCAAAAGGAAATTCCGCAGATGAACAATGTGAAAGATTTCGGAGCCAAAGGGGATGGCATCTCAAAGGATACCGAAGCAATTCAACAGGCTATCGATGCCGGCGGAATGGTCCTCTTTCCGCCCGGAACGTATCTTTCCGGAACCCTTTATCTGAAATCGAACGGCGGACTTTTTCTGGAACCGGGCGCGGTACTTCTTGCCAGCCCGGATTTGACCGATTACAATTCCGATGATGCATTTTCACAGAACAATGTATGCAGTCAGGAACGAGTTACAGGAGCGCACTTTATCCTTGCGGTAGAACAGGAAAATATCGTCATAACCGGTGGCGGCCGTATTGACGGAAACCGTCAGGCGTTTTATGGCACACCCGAACCGCCGACAGCAGAGGCTTCCGAAGAAAAATTTAGCGATGAACGTTTTCTGAGCGGGAAACGGCCCGGTCAAATGATTGTTTTCTGTGAATGCAATCATATTCAGATCCGCGATGTGGAACTTTTCAATGCGCCCTACTGGACCTGTTTTATTCACGGCTGCACGGATGTGCAAGTCCGCGGACTGCATATTCTGAACGACCAGCGCACACGTAACGGAGACGGTATTGATATTGACTGCTGTCAGCGGGTCACCGTATCCGATTGTGTCATTGACTCCGGGGATGACTGTATTACCCTGCGCGGCAATGACCGTCGGCTGAAAGTGAAACGCCCCTGTGAATATATCACCGTCTCCAACTGTGTACTGCACACAAACTGCAATGCCATCCGTATCGGTGTCGGCAGCGGAACCATACGCAACGCCGTATTCTCCAATATTGTTGTTCACGATTCGGTCAACGGCATCTGCATTGTTTCCAATTATTCCGAAAACCCCGCAGCCGGCGCCTTGATTGAAAATATCCAGTTCGAAAACATACGCTTGGATTGCCAGCGCCCGTTTCTGATTCTTTCCTGTGTTTGCGGACCCGCAGCATTCCCGCCGGCAAAGGAAATCCGGAATATCTTTTTCCGGTCAATCACTGGAACCTGTTCCGCACCACCGCTCGTCTGCGGTTCGCAGGGACAGGGAGTTCATGATATTTCCTTCAGCAGCATACACTTTTTCTATCGTGGTCAGGCACGCAAACTTTCCGAGGACATGAACCGGCGTTACGGTGAATGGAACGAAAGCGATCCCGCATGTGCGTTCTATCTTGCCCATGTGCAGAAGGTTTCTTTCAGCGACACAACCTTCCGGATGGCGGAGACTCCTGTCCCGTGGAAATGCGGACTGGCGGAAGTCAATACCGGGAATATTATTTCCCGGGACAGTTTTTTTGAACAGCAATCCTGACCTGTTTCGTTCTTTTTCAAAAACAACGTGGATATAGGGTAAAGTGATGCAGGATACTCCAGACAAAAGTATATTTCCTTCGCCGCTCGAAGCCGATGAAAATGGTATTGTCGCCTTTTCTTTCCATATTCATGTCAATATGCTGAAAGATGCATACCGACACGGCATTTTTCCCTGGCCGTGTGAAGAACGCACCATTCTGTGGGCTGCACCGCGTATGCGCGGTGTGCTGCCTTTAGAGGAAGTCCATATACCGGACAGACTGAAACGCGACATGAAAAAATATGAACAGAAATTTGACTTCCGGATAGATACCGCATTTTCCGAGGTTATCCGTGCCTGTGCCGCTTCGCCACGCCCGGAACAGGAAGGCACCTGGATTACCTCAAAAATCATACAGGGATACGAAGCTTTTTACAAGGCGGGTTATGTTCACAGTTTTGAGGCGTTTTCCAGAGAAACGGGGAAACTTGCCGGCGGTCTGTACGGCGTGTCCGTCGGTAAAATTTTCTGCGGAGAAAGTATGTTTTACCGGGAATCCGGAGCATCCAAATTTGCCTTTGTCAAAATGACAGAATGTCTGAAAAAACTGGGTGTGGAATTACTCGATACGCAAATGGTAACCAATGCTACCATGTATTTTGGAGCCCGTGAAATCCCCTCCGAAGACTATCTGAAACAACTGAAACGTCTCGGCGGCCCGCCTTTGGACTTCTCCGTTTTCAAAGGCACACCGCAGAATTGACTGACCTGAGATATTTGTCTGCTCTTAATTTACATTATTGCAACAATAATTGCCCCCTCCCTTGGAGTAGAATTAACTGTACAAAAATGTTGCATTTAACTCTTCCTGTTACAATCTGCGTTTACTTTGGCAATTGACGGATTACGGGATATCCTGGTATTTTTTGAAAAAGTTTCCATGCGGTTATGGAAAAAAAGATTTCAGAGGTTATATTGTAAAAGAGAATGATAATTGTAATCATAATCCACTTCCCGGGAACAAACAAGAGCATGAACAAAAAATATATTCCGGCTGTCGCATTTTTTATGACATTGTGCGTAGTCTTTATTACCGGCTGTACTGCCGACCGCGTATATCTGCAGGATGACCCGTCCGCCGGATGGTATCCGACTAAAATTGAAAATGAACTCATTGGTCAGGACCCGCTGGAAGGCTGGAACCGTTCCATGTTTGCCGTAACCGATGTTGTCATGACGTATCTCGGCGACCCGCTGTCCCGTGTTTACGGCTCCATTATGCCGCGTCCCGGAGTCGATCTGATTGAAAATGCCTGTCAGAATCTGGAATATCCCACCCGCCTGATTACCACTTTGGGAACCGCCGAATGGGGTGGCGCATGGGACGAGACCTGTCGTTTTTTCATCAATACGACAATCGGCATTGCCGGATTGTTTGATCCGGCAAAACACTGGTTCCACATTTATTCCACGGAGTCGGATTTCGGACAAATGTTTGCCATTTGGGGCATTGGTCCGGGCGGAACGTTTATGCTGCCGCTGATTCCGACCGTCACTACACGCGATACTGTCGGATGGTTTTTTGACATGGCGTTTGACATCCGGACCTATCTGCCGTATACTTATCTGGCAACGTTCAACCGTTTTATTGTGATGCAGCAGCGTTTTTCCAGTATTGCAGACGGTAGTGCCGACCGGTACAAGACTATGAGATTTCTGCTTGCCATGTACCGGGAAACGCAAAACAAGCGCTGGGCATACAAAAGAGCGAATAAAACGTTTAACGAGTACAAAGCCATTCTTCACCCGGAAACGGGTGAATTTCTGCCGGACCCGCCGTTGCCCGTCAAATTCGTTGCTAATATTCCGAAACCGCAGAATTTGAACGGAAACTGGATCGCGCAGCCGGAATATTATCCTCAGTCCCCGGCATTGGAATCCTTGAGAAGCGTGTTTACCGCTCCGATCAAATCCAATGATTACTGGTTTTTGCCGCATACCCTGTTCAACCGCGATTTCTACCGGAAAATCGATATCCGTTCCCTGCGTCTGACTCCCGATGGCAGAAAGTTGCGTTATGCATTCTTTGCCCAGCCGGAACATAAAGATGAAAAAAATCCGCCGCCGCCCGAAAAACTCGCCATTCTCATTCCCGGCGTCGGAAGCGTCTGTGATTCGAAAAGCACTCTGTCCGTCGCTGAAAAATATTACAACGCCGGATGCAATGTCATTGCACTTGACTGCCCGTTTTCCTGGCAGGGAACAATGGAGGGACCCGGAAACGGACAGCTTCCGGGCTATATCCCCGAAGATGCCAGCCGTATCCGCACTTTCCTGAAAGCCGTTTACAAGGACCTGAAAGAAAATAACCTGATTTCGGACAACCGTGCCAATACCATCCTGACCGGTTGGAGTTTCGGTGCCCTTTGCGCTGCCCATGTCATGCAGCAGGAATCTTCGGAAAACAACCCGCTCGGTATCCGGAAATGCATTCTGATTAATCCGCCCGCCGGTATCGGCAATGCCATGAATGCTATAGACCGTCAAATTGCGCTTTCTTCCGGAATTACAGCCGAACAGCTGCGGGCAAAAATACCGGAACTCACCGGAGAAATCATGACTCTTTCCCAAGTACATCTTCCCGAAATGTCCGAAGAAATCTCCGTCAAAAACAAAATCACTACCGCGTTCAGTGTTCCCCGGATCTCCGAACAGGATGCACTGTTTATCTCCGCAACCGCACTACGTGGCGGCATACGGGATATTCTGTTCTCGCGTCATCGGGAAAAACCCTTTGCCTGTCTGAAAAATAAAACAGATATTGCCTGCCGCAATTCCCTGTATGATGAACTCGACCGTATTGATTTCAAGAAGTACGCAGAAGATTTCCTTCTGCCGGAACTGAAGGAACAGAAAATCGGCAGAAGTTATGATGAACTGGAAAAACAGGCTGGACTTTATTCCCTGGAAAGTTTTCTGAAAAACAATCCGGATATCTGCTGTCTGCATGTCTGGAACGATTTTCTGATTTCAGAACAGGACCGCACATGGCTGGATAAAACCTTCGGGAAACGGATTTTCTGGTTCGACGCCGGCGGACATCTGGGAAATCAGTATCTGTCACGAGTGCAC
This sequence comes from uncultured Lentisphaeria bacterium, assembly GCA_937900075.1. Lineage (GTDB taxonomy): Bacteria > Verrucomicrobiota > Lentisphaeria > Victivallales > UBA1829 > SIG77. Next base: position 11,692 of record CALCCZ010000197.1, on the reverse strand, counting down.
AAAACTTTACTGAATGTATCCGGAGAAAAAATGCCGGACCCGTCAGTCGCGGGTAAGTGATGCAAACTCGGCATGGATAAACCCGGAAAGTTTTTCCGGGTGAACGGCGATATTGGTTCCGACTTTCCCGGCACTGACACAAATATAGTCATACAGAATTGCCGACTCGTCAATGAAGGTGGGAAAAGCTTTCTTCATGCCGACCGGGGAACATCCGCCATGAATGTAGCCCGTAAGGGGAAACAGCAGTTTCTGCGGAATCATTTCAATGGCTTTGCGTCCGCAAACCTTCGCGGCTTTTCTCAAATCCAGCTCACCGGGTCCGGGAATAACAAATACGAAATACTCTTTAGCGGAAACCACCCGGGTAACCAGCGTCTTGAAAACCTGTTCCGCTGGTTCCTGTATTTTTTCGGCAATGGAAATAGCATCAAGCCTGCCGTCAGAAACATCGTATTCATAAAACCGGAAATCTACTCCTGCCGTTTCCAGAAGCCGGACTACATTCGTTTTGTTTCGTTCCGCATTCATGATTTCAACTCCTGTTATCCGGAGATTTTACGCTTTCTTTTCCGCATCCGGACGCATAATCAGGCGTTCCACGAGGATATATGCCCCGATAAAAATCGCCAGTCCGAGCAGAATCCATCCATAGTGAGCGGAAATCATTTCCTTGCCCTTCACAACCATATCCAAATAGGACATTTCCGTTGTGGAACGCCCCAGCATATATCCGACAATGGTCAGAATGGCTGTCCAGATACCGGCACCGGCAGCTGTAAATATGGAGAAACGGAAAAGACTCATCCGGGAAAGCCCGGCAGGAATGGAAATCAGCTGACGGATGGCAGGAAGCAGACGGCAGACAAAAGTTACCGGGTCACCATATTTACGGAAAATTTCTTCCGCACGGTCCAGCGCCTGTTCCTTGAGAAAAAAGTATTTTCCGTATTTGTGCAGGAAAGGACGTCCAAGCCAGGCGGAAAGAAAGTAGTTGATATACGCACCGGTCATGGATCCGAGGAGACCGACGGCAATCAGAATGATGATATCCAGAACATGATTTCCGGTTGGCAGGGGGAAACGGACAAGCAGGAACCCTGCGGGAATCATGACAACTTCGCTTGGGAAAGGAATAAACGAACTCTCGATTGTCATGAAGATAAAGACGAAAAGCAGAATAAGCAGCGGTGCGGACTCTGCATACCGGGCAAAAGCGTCGATATGCGATGCAATAAGTTCTACAGACATTGTTGTACTCCGTTCGGTAAAAAAGTTTTTTATTACTTTTTGCAAAGTTTCGTTTGATAATTTACTCTCCAAGTGGTAAATTTTCCAACCGGAAATCATTATTTTTTGATAATAGGTGGCGATACTGCGGAAAAGAAGCGGTTTCTCTGCCGATATTGACGGTTCTTTTATTGTTTTGTTTTCAAACAGGAGAATATCATGTATCCAATCGCTTTTGAATTGTTCGGAAAAGAAATACACTTTTACGGCATCTGCATCGCTCTGGGGTTTCTTGCGGCGACAGGTCTGCTTGTATGGAAACGCCGTCACGCGGGAATGACCACGGAACAAATTTTCGATTTGGCTATGATTGCACTGTTCTCCGGTATTATCGGAGCGCGTGTCCTGCACGTGATACAAAACTGGGGTTCAGAAAGCGGGTTCTTATGGATTATCCGTATTGACCAAGGCGGACTTGTTTTTTACGGCGGCTTCATTCTGGCAGTAATCTGTCTGGTCTATTATTCCATGAAGAAGAAAATCCGGTTCGATACCCTTCTTGATATCTGTTCACCCGCAATCGCTGTCGGACATGCCTTCGGTCGTTTGGGATGTTTCATGCAAGGTTGCTGTTTCGGGCGAAAAGCAGCTTCCGATGCCTGGTACACCGTGCGTTTTCCACTGGAACCGTCACCCGGAAGATTTCCGGAATCCATTTGGGACCTTACTCAGAATACGACCTATCCCCTGTATGCCACCCAACTTTGGGAAAGCCTCGGTAATTTCTTACTGTGCGGTATTCTGCTGCTGATTTTTGAGAAATTCCGCAAGCCCGGTCAAATAGCCGGTATCTATTTTATCGCATATGCCGTCATGCGGTTCCTGCTGGAGTTCTTCCGCGGCGATAATCCGGAACTCCTACTCGGCCTGACTACATCACAGTCTATCGCTCTCTTCCTGATGATTCCGTTCGGAGCCGGATTATTGGTATTGGCTAAAGACAAAAAGGAAATCACTTATGAAAACTGAAACAGAAAATCGCGATATCTTTCACCTGACAGTGCCGGACGAATGTGCAGGACGGCGAATCGATGTGCTGATTGCACAACTGATACCCGATATGTCCCGTACTCATGTCCAGGATATTTTACGGAACGGATATGTGAAAGTAAACGGAACTGTATGCTGTATTCCGCGTACAAAATTAGATGCCGGAACCTCTATAGACATTGACGCACCCTGTCAGAAAATTCTGACGGAAGCCAAACCGGAGTCTATTCCCATAGACGTAATGTACGAGGACGATTCCGTACTCGTTGTCAATAAACCCGCCGGAATGGTTGTACATCCGGGCGCCGGAAACTGGTCCGGAACCCTTGTCAATGCCGTTCTCGGAAGGGACCCGGAAATGGCAGACGATGAGGATTTCGACCCGCTGCGGCCGGGTATTGTCCATCGGCTGGACAAGGATACTTCGGGTACGCTTATCATCGCCAAAACACCGAAGGCACTGAGAAAACTGTCCCGGCAATTTGCCGACCGCGAAGTGGAAAAAACATATCTGGCACTGGTACACGGCTGGCCGGTTCCCAACAGCGCCGTAATTAAAACACAATACGGACGCAATCCAACCGATCACAGAAAAATGATGGTAGTCCGGACCGGAGAAGGCAGAGAAGCCATAACTGCATATACGCTATTGAAAGCCGGTTGGCGCAACGGACGTAAAGTTTCACTCCTGAAAGTCCGTCTCCATACTGGCCGTACACACCAGATCCGCGTTCATTTTTCCTACAAAGGGTGGCCACTGTTAGGGGAAAAACTCTATTCCCGCGGCCATGTCTGCGATGTGCCGCGTCAGATGCTCCATGCATGGAAACTTGCCTTCACACATCCGGATACCGATGAATTCTTAGAGTTCGAATCCCCGATTCCGAATGATTTTCAAACCGTTCTGGACAGTATAAAAGAGGAGAAGGAGTAAGTTGCCATCCCCCCGGCGGGATCGGTTTTTGTTCCGATACTCCTGCTGGCATTGCTCTCTTAACAACAAACTATGAAAAAACTACGAAATGATTTACAGAACAGTCCCCCGTTCTTAAAAAATAGGGAAGCTATGAAAAAAAATGCGGATAATATTGTTTTTTTTTAATTTTTTTTCAAAAAAACACTTGTTTTATTGATTTTGAGGAATATAATTATTGTTGTGATTGAGAAAGATTCAAAACATTAACTAACTATGGAGAAAAGTAAAGTTATGAAAAAACAACAATTTACCTTGATCGAACTTCTCGTCGTTATCGCTATCATCGCGGTTCTGGCTACCATGCTCTTCCCTGTCGTCGGCAGTATGAAAGAGCGTTCCCAGCAGACAAAGTGCACCAGTAACCTGAGCCAGTTGGGTAAAGCTCTGTTGCTTTACAACAACGACCATGACGGTGCTTATCCGTTTACAACAGGTCAGGAAATCAAATCCGGCAGCTGCACAGGCGACAAGATTATGAAGAACCTTGCCTGGTTGCGTATCCGTGACGATGCAAAAGAAGCCGGTATCTACGTTTGCCCGTCTTCCAACCGTGCCAACAAAATCAATGAAAAAGATGCCAAAGGCGTTTGGACCGACTACAACAGCTGCATCACCAAATGGAAAAAAGATTACATTTCCTACGCTTATTTCATGGGTGAAGAAGACAACAGCTACAGAATGGAACAGGCCAGCGGTATCATGTCCGATGGTTATGTAGGCAGTGGCACAGCTACTTCCGGTAAAAACGCCGGCTCCATCACCTGGAACCACAGCGAAAACGGTCGTTGGCTCCGTTGCGATACCTCCGTTCAGTCCGGATCCACCGAAAGCTGGACCAAGAGCGTCAATGGTTGCAAGGAACACAACTACGGCTCCTTCAGCATGGAATAATCCTCGGTTATCGTAAGCACATCGCTTAATTCGTAATCTCAGGACGGGTACACTGTGTGTATCCGTCCTTTTTGTTTCGTTTTCCGCCGCAGATACTCTATCGTATTCCGTCTTCCGAGACCCTACCACCTGACCCTGACCCCTAACCCCTATCCACTTCGCTTTCCGCCGTTTTCGTCCGGAACGGATTTGACTTTTTAAAAAAATGTTCTATATTATATCTACTTTAAAATGAATTTAGAAACAAGCATTTATGAAAAAAGACAGTTACAACGAAATCAACCGGGCAATGAGTCGCGAGACCGAAACCGATGAAACGATTCAGATGACTTCTGCGGACCTGGAACCGGCAGAAAGTTTGAACCGCAATCCGGAAGAACCGATAGACCCTGATAAACTCAAGGTGGAATCGGTTGTTATTCAGCCGTCCTCTGCGCACGTTGCCCAGAAATACCGTTTTGTCCGCAGTATTGGACGTGGCGGAATGAAAATGGTATTGCAGGTCACGGACCGTGATTCCATGCGGGATGTCGCTATGGCTGTCCTGCCGGATGCTGCTGCCCGTCCACATGAGGAGATTGCCCGTTTCGTCCGGGAAGCCCGTATTACTGCCAGTTTGGAACATCCGAATATTGTACCTGTCCATGATATCGGGGTCGATGCCAATGGCGTGCCGTTTTACACCATGAAACTCCTGCGCGGCAGAACTCTTGCCTCGCTGATTGAACATCTTGCCAATGGCGATACACAGATGCTTGCGGATTATCATCAGAAACGTATGCTGCGAATCTTTCTGAAAATATGTTACGGAGTGTCCTTTGCACACTCCCGCGGAGTCATTCACTTGGATTTGAAACCGGACAACATCCAGATCGGCGACTTCGGTGAAGTGCTGGTCATGGACTGGGGACTCGCCAAAGTCATAGATGAAAAACATGTTGAGACCGATATCCCGAATTTTCAGTTTAAATCCCCGGACGAGGGATTGACAACGGAAGACGGGGTCATGAAAGGAACTCCCGGTTACATGGCTCCGGAACAGGCTGCCGGAAAAAACAGTCAGAAGGATACCCGCACGGATATCTATTCTCTCGGGGCAATCCTGTATGCCATGATGACTTATAAAAATCCTCTGGAAGAAAAAAATGTACGTGGTAAAATCGATGCAACCCTGAACGGACGCTTTCGCCCGCCGCGTGAACGCGCTCCGGAACGGGAAATTCCCGCTGCCGTGGAAGCAATCATTCTGAAAGCCATGAGTTTGCGTCCGGAAGACCGCTACAGCAGTGTTAAAGAAATCCGGGACGAAGTCAATGCCTTCATCAACGGTTATGTGACCATTGCGGAAAACGCCTCGGTACTAAAAAAATCCATGTTGTTCATCAAGCGGCATGGTCTTCTTGCCTCCTTTTTCGCTTTGCTGGTATTTCTCGGAATCGCCGCTACCCTCTATATCATCAATGAACAGAGACGCGATTTGACAAGCTGGAAAAATATAGCGGTGGCGACATTCGAACGCAAATTGGATGAAGACGTCTATTTCGTTACAGACAGCAACAACAACCTCCGTCCCGATGTAACCGGAATCCTGCGTGAAAAACAGTCTGTTGTTCTGACGGCGGGCGACCGTCTGTGGTTCCAGCGGGATGTTTTCGAAAACCTGCTTATTGATATCGGGTTCAATGCCCACGAAAAACCGCAGCCCGTATATGTATTCCTGCGGGCCGATAAATCACCTGAACTGCAGAACTCCGCTATCCCGTTCGGTTACATCATCGCATTTTCCGCCGACGGCAGCCATGATATGATTTGTCGGAATGAACCCGGAATCGGAATCATTCCCGTAGCGATTGCCGTTGCACCGACCGCAGTAGTACCGGGTCCAAACCATTTCACAATCCGCCGTACTCTGAATAAAATAGAAATATTCCGCGGCAAATCCGCGTTCCCCTATCTGGAAGCCGATGATATGATTCCCCTTACCAGATTCGGCGGCGCAGGCGCGGGCGCAGGTGACAGTACTGTCGAAATCACCGATTTGAAACTGGCAGTCCAGCTGTTTCCCCAAAATCCGACTCCGCTGGTTCAAGGGGATACCCTCATGGATCTGGGCGACTACCGGCAGGCATGCAGCCGTTATTCCAATGCCGCAGAGGCATATCCGAATGATACTCTCGCGGATGATGCACTCGTAAATGCCTATATGGCGGCAAAGCTTTCCGGTGACCCGGAATGTATCCGCAATACAATGAAACGGATAAAACTGCAACCCGCTTTTTCCCGCAAAGGAAAATTGCTCGCAATTGATGCCGTCCATTTCTGGTATACCGGTGACTTCAAACGGGCATTGGACTGTATTGACACCATTTTGCAGGGTACTCCGGATTCCGATATCATGGACCATATCCTTTCTCTGCCACATAAGCCCCTGCCCCCTGAAATCGCTCCCCGTTTCATGGAACGCGTCGCAAAAATGAAACGGAATTGGCTCGATCTCTCCGGGTACCATCTGGAATCCCTATACAAAATCAATGATAAAAAATTAGACTGGCTGGATGTACGGAACAATCCGGATCTTCCCGACCCGGAAAAAACTATGAAAAAAATTCCTGCAAAATTGCAGAAAGACGACAGTCTCAAAAATACCGGTGTCAAGTAAATTTTGAAAAAAAGTCACTCACCAATTACCCGTATTTTTAAAAGTTATCCACAGACATCCCATATTTTTTTGTAATTTGCTGGAAACAGCGGACATAAATTTCTCCTGCGTTGCATATTGTTTGACCTCAGGCAAACGTTATGCACGGAGATGCGCCCGCCGGAGGCGTGCTTTCTCCGTGAGTGGTTCGTACCGCCCCGTTGGGGCTCGAATGGTTATTTTATTTTGTTCCAGGGGTTGCACCATGGTGTGTTCCACTCCATGGCTTCACCCCTGGCTATTATCGTGCCGCCCCGTTGGGGCTGGTTTTGTTGAATTATCGATATTCATCATGTTTGCTCAAACGGTTTCAAAATAGGAAAAAATAGGACCTATAGGACTTATAGGTCTTATTTTTTTCTGCAGGAGAAACTGGTAGATTGCTGTTACGCAATCATCCGGCATTATTCATACTGCGCCTATCCCGCCAAAAACAATCACGCGAAACATCCTGCGTTTTCTATGCTGTTTCCCATCCCGTCCTGCACAATCACGCATAACATCCGGTGTTTCTCACCCAAAGCCCCAACGGGGCGGTACGATAATAGCCAGGGGTGGAGCCACCGAAGGTGGTGCAACCCCTGGTTTACGGTAACCAAAACCTCTCGAGCCCCAACGGGGCGGCATGAACCACTCACGGAGGAAGCCGCTTTGCGGCGCATCTCCGTGCATAACGTTCGCGTGGGGATAACAAAATATTCGGTAGTTTTCTCCAATGAACGCAGTGTTTCCCGACCCAAATGAAAATAGGACCTATAGGACTTATAAGACTTATTTCCCAACCTTCACACTGACCCCTATCCGTTGACGGATTACCGAAAAACGCTTTTTTTTATTTGTAAATGGGGAAAGAGACTTGACGGAAACGCTGTACACGGGTATATTACTTTCAGAAATTTCCGGGCTGCACGAACCGCAGTCTGTCGTTGATAAAAAACAACAATGTGGGAAACAGAGCCGCAGACTATGCCTTTACTGGATGTTAAAAATTTGAGTGTGGAATTCCGTTCGGATGGTATTCGCCGACAGATGGTGACCGATATTTCTTTTCATTTGGATTACGGGGAAATGCTGTCCTTTGTCGGAGAAAGCGGTTGTGGAAAAAGTATCAGCTGTCTTTCTCTGGCGCGATTGCTGCCGCCTGTTGCGCGAATTGTTTCGGGGCAGGTTCTGTTGGAGACGGAGCAGGGGATAGTTGATGTTTTGCAGTTATCTCCGAAAGAGTTGCGGAAAGTCCGCGGTGGCGGCATTGCTTATGTTTTTCAGGAGCCGTCTGTGAGTTTGAATCCGGTTTTGCGGATTGGCGACCAGATTTCCGAAGCGGTCCGCTTGCATTGTTTCGATGTCCGGGACGTAAAATCGGAAGTAATCAGCTTGCTGGAGCAGGTAGGGATACCGGAGCCTGCGGTACGTGTTCGTCAGTATCCGCACGAACTTTCGGGCGGGATGCAGCAGCGTGTTATGATAGCGATGGCGCTTTCCAGTCGGCCCCGGGTATTGATAGCGGATGAGCCGACGACGGCGTTGGATGTGACGATTCAGGCTCAGATTTTGGAATTGCTTGGCAAATTGCAGAAAGAGCGTGAAATGGGCATTATTCTTGTGACCCACAATCTCGGGATTGTGGCGGAACTTGCGGACCGTGTGGAAGTGATGTATGCGGGCCGGATTGTGGAGGAGGGCCATGCGGAGGAGTTGATTGCGCATCCGGTACACCCCTATACGCGGGCCTTGCTGGCGGCTGTGCCGGTTCTTGGAGATAAAATGAAGAATTTGCGGACAATCCCCGGAATTGTGCCGAATCCCGGGGATTTTCCAGTCGGCTGCCGGTTCAGCGGCCGTTGCAGTCGGGCGCTGCAGCTTGGGAAGGCGGAGTATTGTTTCGGGGAGTTGCCGGAGATGACTTTAGTTGGCGGACCGGGGCATCGGTGTGCCTGTCATTTTGCAGAACCGGGCAGGGAGGGAGAATGATGGAAAACGTAACTTCAGGAGTTCTTTCCGAGGCGAAGAAAGCAAGACGTGATCTGATGCCACTGATTGTGGTACTTGTCTGTACGATTGTATTTGCCATTGTGATTGTCACGCTCCACAATCTGCTTGCGCCGGAAAAGAAGGAAAGCAACACGTCCCGGCAAAGTGTTCTGATTGCTCCGGATGATGATTTGTTTGCGTACATCATAGCCGGCAATGAGGCGATGGAGCAGCAGGAATACACGGTGGCGGAGTCCAATTATCTTCAGGCGCGTGCGTTGTGTCTGGAAACAAAGAAAGTCAGTCCCATGATTCGTTTTGAATTGGCATTGCGTCTGGCGGATACCGAGGTTGAGTTGAAAAAATACAGTGAGGCGGAAAAATATTTACAGGAGGCAGACCAGTATCGGCAGGAAGTGATTCGAGTGCTGGCCTGGATGACGGAATCTTCGGACAAACATCTTATGAAGAGCAGGGAGAACGGCGGGAAATGAGTATCATTCATTCTTTATCGGAAGATGTGTGCAACCGGATTGCGGCCGGCGAAGTGGTGGAACGTCCCTCCTCGGTAGTCAAGGAATTGGTTGAAAACTCCATTGATGCCGGAGCGACGCGTATTCGCGTACTGGTGGAAGATGCGGGGAAAAAACAGATCAGTGTCATTGATAACGGCTGCGGTATGGATGAAGATGATGCGCAATTGTGTTTTGATTCCCATGCTACGAGCAAAATCCGTTCGGAAGAAGATATTTATGCCATCAACAGTTTCGGGTTCCGCGGGGAGGCAATCCCCAGTATTGCCTCTGTGGCGCGGGTAACCGTCCGGACCCGTCAGAAAGAAAGCAGCAGTGGTTTTGAAGTGACAGTACACGGGGGAAAGTTCATTTCCGCCAATCCCGCGGGATGTGCGCCGGGTACGGAAGTCATTGTACGGGATTTGTTTTTCAAGCAGCCCGCCCGCAAAAAATTTCTCAAATCCGCCTCGACGGAGGAGCATCATATCATTGAGATTATGATGAATATTGCGCTGGCGCATACGGATATTGCATTTGAACTGAAACTCAACGGCAGGAACGTATTGCTCACTGCTGCCGGCAGTGATTTGATTCAGCGGGTACGTGAAATTTTCGGAAAAGCCTACACGGAACATCTTGTACCGGTTGCCACAGAAGACGTTACTTCGCCTGTTCAGGTGACCGGATTCATTTCCACGCGTGCTGATTTGAAAAATACACGCGCCGAACAACGCGTATTTGTCAACGGGCGTCCCGTTGATGCCTTGCAGGTTTATCAGGGGATACGTGACGGTTACGGACCTATCCTTGAAAAAGGACGTTATCCCATTGCGTTGCTTTTTCTTACGGTCCCCGTCTCCTTTGTTGATGTGAATGTTCATCCGGCTAAACGCGAGGTCCGTTTTCAGGATAACTTTGCCATTGTCAATGCGGTGCGTTCTGCCGTAACTGCAGCACTCCGGAATGCCGACCCAGTTCTGCCCGCACCCCAGGACCAGGCCGGAACTGATGTTTTACCGTCACGCCGGACTTATGTTCCCGAATCCTTTGGCAGCGATAAAGACGGCGGCAGCGGCAGGCTTGTTCAGTCTCTGTATCCCGATTTTTCGCCCGGCAGCATAAAATCTCCGGAGAGTGTTTCCGAATTGGAAATTATTCTGAAAAAAGCACTGGTGGATTATCATGTTGCCGGAACGGCACAAAGTTCGCCCGAACTCAGAACGTTGGCGGATTTTTTCAAGAACGGAGCAACGCAACCGACTGAAACGGTTTCATCGGATGAAACGCAGCGGGAGCAGTCGCAGCCGACTGGAGAAAATCTTTCTTTGGAACAGCAAACTGTCCCGGTTGTCCGGCAGGAACCGGCCGTTCTTCCGTTTGCGGAAGAAAATCTCCGTGATTTTCCGTCTGCCGGGGTGTCAGAGGACAAGATGTTTTTCAATACCTACAAGATGAAGATTCTTGGGGTTATGGAGAACTCGTATATTATCGGTGTGATAGCTAATGGTCTTGTACTGATTGACCAGCATGCCGCCCATGAACGCGTCCTTTTTGAGAAAATTTTGCGTCACACCGATGCCTCGCGTTCTCAAAAACTGCTTTTCCCCATTACCCTTGAACTTTCCCGTTCCGATCTGCATTTTGTTACCGCCAATTTGAGTGAATTTGAAAAAGCCGGATTTGAAATCGAACCTTTTGGAGCGCAGACTGTAAAACTCAATGCCATTCCCGCTGCACTGCCGCAGGATAACGCGGGCGGTATCTTTCAGGATATGCTTGCCCGTATTGCAGCCGAGGGAACTGCCCAGTCGCTGCAAATTCATCAAATTGCCACTGCAGCATGCAAGGCAGCCGTGAAAGCTCATGACCATCTGTCACCCGCTGAGTGTGATGCCTTGATCCGCGAACTTGCTGAATGTGAATTGCCGTTCTCATGTCCTCATGGACGTCCTACTGTTCTGAATATTTCCCTGAACGAAATCGAACGCCGTTTCGGCAGAAAATAATGGAGCGTTTTTATGAAAATTGTCATCGTTGGCGACGGCAAGATCGGCCGCATCGCGGAAACCCTTCGTCAGATGCTCTCGGATGGCGTGATTTCGGAGGAGGAGTCAAGGCGTATCGCTTTCATCCTCAAGAAGATCTGACCTTTTTTGGTATAATATCCACCCAATGAAGTGCGAACTGTGCCATAATGCCGATGCGGAGACCGCCATCGTGCGCGGCGAGGGGGACGCAGCCGAGGAGCTGTATGTCTGTCACGCCTGTGCCAAGGCGGAGCGCAAACGTCGTCAGAAGAAGAGCCAGCGCACGCGCAAGGTGACGGGACTCCCGCCCGGGGTTTCCATGTCCATCACCCAG